>CAZVRZ010000003.1:0-82758 GCA_964629965.1 uncultured Anaerolineaceae bacterium | reverse complement strand
CTGCCCTGCTTTCTCTATGCGCCTGATTGCAGATGAGCAGCGCCAGGGAACGATGGAACTGCTTCTCACGGCTCCGGTGCGAGACCTGGAACTGGTGGTCGGCAAGTGGTTGGGCGCCTTGCTGTTTGTGCTGACCCTGCTGGCGGCCACCTTGGTCTACCCGATTGCGCTGCACCTGATTACCAGCCCCGGGATTGACCAGGGGTTGATGGTGAGCGGTTACCTGGGCGTGATCCTGGTGGTCATGACTTTCCTGAGCATTGGCGTGGCTGTTTCCTCGTTATTCAATAACCAGGTGGCTGCCTATATCACCACATTCGGCGTGATTGCTTTGTTCTGGTGGATTTTAGGTATGTTTTCACAGGCCGTTGGCGCTACCGGAGCGAGTAGTACTCTGCTCAGTTATTTGGATATGAGCACTCACTTTTATGACACGCTTTATCAGGGCGTAATCCAGTTGAGCGCAGTTGTTTATTACCTGACGCTCACAGCAGTTTTCCTTATTATCGGCGCAGTGTCCATTGAGACACGGAGATGGCGGTAAAGTATGGACTCGAAATATCGACGTTTTGCCCCTTTGGGTTTGGTTCTTGCCTTGCTGGCAGCTTTTGTTTCTGCAGGGTTATATCTCATCCAGCGCTCCTTTAACCTGCCTTTACAGATCAGCCTGGCCCTGGTGGTCATTGGCCTGGCAGCCGCGATCTTGTTAGATCCGGAACGGGCGCGTAAAGCTTTGACCGGGCGCCAGGCTCGTTATGGCAGCAATGCTGCTGTGGTGCTGATAGCTTTCATTGGCATCATGGTTGTGCTCAATTACCTGGTCTTTCAGAGTGATAAGCGCTGGGATTTGACCGAAGACAAAGAAAATACTCTGTCAGCTGAGACGATTGATGTATTGAAAAATCTATCTGAGCCGGTTAACGCGGTAGCATTTTATACCGGGCGTTATGATACCAGTGCGGCGAAAGACCTGCTCGAATCGTATAAGTTTCATTCCAAGGGTGATTTTACCTATGAGTTTAAGGATCCTGAAGCAGATCCGATTGCGGCTCAGCAGGCCAATGTGACCCGCGACGGTACCATTGTTTTGTTCATGGGGGCCAATCAACAACAGGCCGGTACAATCACTGAAGAGGGAGTAACCGGTGCGCTGCTTCGCTTGATGAGCGGTGGCCAAAAGGTGGTCTACTTCTTGACCGGACATGGCGAATATAACCCTGATGATGCGGGTAACCAATCCTACAGCCAGCTAAAGGCGACGATGCAGGGTAAAAATTACATGGTAAAGCTGCTTAACCTGCTTGCCACGGATGGCATTCCGGCAGATGCCAGCGCCCTGGTGGTTGCCGGCCCCATGCAGCCTTTGTTGGAAGGTGAAGTAGCGTTGATACGCGACTATGCAGCCAACGGCGGCTCGTTGGTCGTCCTGCTGGAACCATCCATCCTATCACAGTTCGGCGACACCCCCGACCTGCTGGCAGCATATCTTGCCGAAACCTGGGGCATTAAAGCCGAAGAAGATGTTATCGTGGATCTGGTTGGGCAGAACCTGGTTGGACAGCCCTACATGGCGGTGGGCAGCGAATATGGCAACCATAAGATCGTAACCTCGCTAAAGGACCAGAATACGGTTGCTTTCTTCCCCAGCGCTCGCAGCTTGTTTGTGGATACGAACATCAGCGGGGTCAGCTCTGTGAAAGTTGTCGCCACTTCCAACCAATCTTGGGGAGAAACCGACCTGGCTTCGCTAACCACCGGCGCAGTTCCAGAATACCTGGAAGGTACGGATCATATGGGGCCCTTGGCGTTATTGGTGGCTTCTGAAAACTACAGCAGCGGTGCTCGTTTGGTGGTGGTAGGCGATTCGGATTTTCCATCTGATGGGTACGCTTCTGCTTATGGCAACCCCGATTTATCCATTAACCTGATCGATTGGGCCGTCAAGCAGGATGATTTGATCGATTTGACCCCGAAGCAAACTACCACGCGTACGCTTACATTGACTGCAACGGCCTATACCAAAGCCTTGATCGTGTTGGTCTCAGTGATTTTGTTGCCCGGTATTGCAATCGTAGCGGGTATTGTGATGCTGATCATGCGCAAGAACCGAGGGTAAAACCTTATGCGTCGTTCTACTTTAGTACTGGTCGTTGCTTTTCTTGCTCTGCTGGGAGTAGTATATTACTTGCAAAATAAGCCCTTGAAAGCCGAGCCGCTTCCTACGGGAGCAGCCACGATCACTCCGCAGCCTCCCATGGTCTTCGATGTATCTGATTCATCCCTGATCCAAACTTTGCGGGTGGAGGATGCATCGGGTAACTATGTGGTTTTTCAGAGAGACAGCACCGGAACGTGGATGATGACGGAACCAGTGCCCGATATGATCGATGCCGCTTTGGTTGATGAAGCGGCAGTGCAGATGGCGGGAACGCGAGCGCTCACCAGTATTAACCCTCAGCTAGGTTTGGATGCTATCGGACTGACTAAGCCTGTCAACATTGTTACCATTGTGCTGGTCGATGGCACTCGCCAGGTTTTACAGGTGGGGAATTTGACACCCACTGGCAGCGGTTATTATGTGCGCCAGGCGAATGGAACCGTGGCGGTGGCAGGGAAATATAATATGATGCCCGTGCTGGATCTGTTAGTTACCCCTCCCATCGTAACGCCTACAGCCGAAGGCAATGCGCTTGAGAGCACGCCGGCTCCGTAAAAGATATCATTATCATTGCAAAACAGTAAGGGTATTGATTTCGCAGGAAAAAAGATGTATCCTGTATAGGATAGATATTGTTGGTTTGACGATTTTGTGGTTTAGAAGAAAAGTGGATTGTTGGAGAAAGAATGATTGATAATGAGCTAATTCAAAGCATAGATGATCACGAGAATGAAAATCCCGCGGTCGCCCGTTTGATCGAGATGGGGCGGCAAAAATCGTATGTAACGATTGATGATATTCTCAGCTTTTTCCCTGAGGCGGAACAGGACGTGGATCAGCTAGAAGAGACATTTGCTGCCTTGTTGAGCGCTGGTATTCCTTATGTCGATGAGACGGTGGTCGGCACTCCTACCGAAGAAGAACTGACCACAGTCGATGAAGAAGAAGCCGAAGAAGAAATTGCCAAGACGGTTGCTCTGGATGATAACTACCTGGCAAATATTGATACCGATGATACGATTGGCCTATACCTGAAAGAGGTTGGGCGTGTTCCTCTGCTAACAGCACCAGAAGAAGTAGACCTGGCGCAGCGTATCGAGCGCGGCCGCCTGGCGCGTGAAGAGTTGGCCCGAGGTGGTGTGGGTTCTCGGCGCCGGGCTGAGCTGCAAGAATTGATCGAAGATGGTTGGGTCGCTCGTGAGCATTTGATCACGGCCAATTCTCGCCTGGTGATCAGCGTTGCTAAGAAATATATGGGGCGCGGTGTGCCGTTCCTGGATTTGATCCAGGAGGGCAATATTGGCTTGATCCGCGCCGCCAAGAAATTCGATTACCGCCGTGGGCACAAGTTCAGTACCTACGCTACCTGGTGGATCCGCCAGGCTGTGACGCGTGCTATCGCCGACCAGGGACGCACGATCAGAGTGCCCGTTCACATGGGCGATCAGATCAATAAACTGCTGCGGGTACAGCACCAGCTCACCCAGCGCCTGGGGCGCGACCCAACAGTGGATGAGTTGGCAAACGCCTTGGAAGTTACCCCGCAAAAGGTTGAGAATATGATCCAGGTTGCCCGGCGGCCTCTATCGCTGGAAACGCCTACGGACGACGAAGAGGATTCTGTGCTGGGTGATTTCATCCAGGATGAAGAAGTGCCTGCTCCTGACGAAACTGCCACGTATAACCTGCTGCGCGAGCACCTGGACAGCGTGTTGAACTCGCTGCCGCCGCGCGAAGTGCGCATTTTACAACTGCGCTACGGTTTGTTGGATGGCCAGGCTTATACGCTGGAAGAAGTCGGGCGGAAGATGGGTGTAACGCGCGAGCGCGTTCGCCAGATCGAAGCGCAGGCCCTCAGCCGGCTGCGCCATCCGGCGATCCGGCGCAGACTGCGCGAATATCTTGGATAACGAAGAGGGCTGCCCAGCGGGCAGCCCTTTAACTTTGGAGCGATCATGCCGCAAAGCGCGCTAGACTTTTTATTAGCTGCCCAGGATGCTTCGGGCGGCTGGGGTTACGCCCCAACCCATGCCTCCTGCGTGGAGCCCACCGCCGCCGTCCTGATCTCGCTGCTGCCTGCCTCTCAGGCGGGCGAGGCTGTGCGCCGTGCCGTGGCATGGTTGGAAATGGGCCAGCACGAGGACGGCGGTTGGGGTTTGAATCCCAAGGATGGTGAGAGTAACTGGCAGACTGCCTGGGCGACCCTGGCTTTGGGGCGTTCCGGGCAGGCCAGCAGCCGCGTTCGCCGGGGAATCGAATGGTTGTTGAACACACCCGCCTTGCAGTTTACCGATACCGAGACGCTGCAAGCCGCCAATCGCGTGGCTAAAATCGACATGTCGCTGCGCGGCTGGCCCTGGGAACCCGGAGACGCTCCCTGGGTGGAACCGACCGCCCTGGCCGTCTTGGCCTTGCAGCAGGCTGGATACACAGCCGCCAACACGCCCAGCCTGGAAGAAGCCCTGCATTACCTGGTCGACCGGCGCTGCCCGGGCGGCGGCTGGAACGTGGGCAACCCGGTCATGTTCGATGAGGTGCTGCCCGCTCATGCCCATCCTACCGCCTGGAGCCTGCTGGCGCTGCTGCAGTTGGAGCGGAATTCTATTCAACCCGCTGATGTTTCCTTGTTAAAAGAGGAGATGCTAGACGACGGCGGGATCATGGCGTTGGCCTGGGGGTTGATTGCGCTGCACGCCCTGGGCGATGATCTGCCTGAAGCGCAGGAAATTCTGCGCACTCGCCAGCAAAGCAATGGCAGTTGGCAAGACAATCCTTACCTGACGGCGCTTGGCCGCCTGGCGCTGGAAGGGGGCTGGTGATGGCCAAGCCCAAGATCGGTCGCAGAGGCTTTATCCGGCTGCTGGCGTTGAGCGGTATTGGCGCAGGTTTGGCCTTGCTGAACAAGATCACTGCGCCGGTGGGGCCGGTGACTTTTTTCCGCTGGATGGGACGCGGCAAGTATATGCAGACCCTGGGCGAGGTGCAGTCGGTGGCCCTGGGCGAGTGCGCCGGCTACCAGGAAGATGTCTTGGGCAGCCTGCGCTCTCTTTGGCAGTTAGCCGAGATGCCTTCCGTGCAAGGACTGCGGGTGCTGGTCAAACCGAACCTGGTGGACACGCTGGAGAACCATCCGGCTACCAGCGCGCCGGAAGTGGTGGCGGCGGTGGTGGATCTGCTGCGCGAGTTGGGCGCCTCGCAGGTGACGGTGGGCGATGGGCCGGCTTTCCGGCGCGACGCCTGGCCGGTGGCTGAGCACAGCGGCTTGCTGCGCGTACTGGCCGAACGGAACGTGCCTTTCGTCGATCTGAACTATGATGATCCACAGCCTATTTCCATAAAAAAAGACTGGCTGCGTGACTCCAACCAGTTCTGGCTGCCGCGCCATGCCTTAGAGGCAGATTTGATCGTCTCGGTGCCCAAGCTGAAGTGCCATCATTGGGCCGGCGCCTCGCTCAGCCTGAAAAACCTGCTTGGCCTGGTGCCGGGAGCGCGTTACGGCTGGCCAAAGAATACGATCCATATCAATGGGATCACTACCACCATCCTGGGACTGTACCAGATATTACCGCCGGTGGTTGCCGTGATCGACGGCATCGTGGGCATGGAGGGGGATGGGCCCTTGTTTGGGACGGCCGTGGCGCACGGACTATTGGCCGTTGGGCGCGACCCGGTGGCGGTGGATGCGACTTGCGTACAGTTGATGGGTTTTGAGCCGGGCGAGATCGAATACCTGGCGATGGCAACCTGGGCCGGCGTGGGCCAGGCCACGCGCATTGAAACGCGCGGCGTTCGCCCCGAACGTTTGCGGCGGCAGTATAAACGCCCGCCTTCGATCTAGAAGATGGGGAGTTGAGAATGGGGTGCATTCATTCTCAACTCCCTGGTGGATACGTTAGCGCCGGGTGAGCGGCAAGAAAACCCGGTACCCTGTCGTGATGATGACCGTTGCGCCGTTAAATGGCCCAAGGTTGTTATTCTTGTCGATGATCGCCACTCGCCAGTAAATGAGCCGGTCGGTTGGGTAGTTTGTGAACGGCGTGAAACGAATGTTGAAAGTATCGATCTGGTCGATCCTGGTTGTGTTACCAAAATCTGGGCTGGTGTTCGCCTCCCAACGATATTTATAGGCTCCGTGTACCGCTTGCCACATGAAGGTGGGGGTGCCGCTGGTTGAACCGGAAAGCGGGCTGACCAGGGTGGGGATGGGGTATTGTTTGGTGAAGGTGGCAGGCGTGCTGAATTCGCCCAAATTATAAGAGCCATCGATCACCGCCACGCGCCAGAAGAACTGCCCGTCCACGTAGCCGTTGAGAGGCGTCCAACAGGCCTGCTCGGTATCGATCTGGTCCATAATGGTCTGCGAATTGAAATTTGCTTCGCGGGCGATTTGCAAGCGGTAACGGTAGGCGGCAAACACCGGGCTGCCCAGGTTATCGTTGGCGACCAGCGGCGTCCAGCACAGCGTGGGCGCCCGGTTGGGCACGCCGGATGGATAGTGCGTTAAACCGGTGGGTTTCGGCAGCGAAATTGTGAAGGAACGGGTCGGTGTCCAATCGCTGGTGATCCCGCCCCAGCGGCGAGCCTGCACACGCCAGTAGTAGGTGCCGGGCCCCAGGGCGAAAAGAGGCGTGATGGAATTCTGGCGGGTGATCTCATAGAAGAAGGGGGTGCCGATATTGGAGTCATTATCGATCTGGACGATGTATTCTTCAACGCCTTCCACCATGCTCCAGGAAAAGGTGGGGGTCGCGAAGCTGACCGACTCCGATAGATTCTGCGGCAAGAAGCCCTGGCGCACGAAACTGATCCCCTGGCTCCAGGCGCCGCGGTAGTAGTACTGAGTGGTATATTCGGGCCGTGCCCGCCAGTAATAGGTGGTGTTCTTGAGATCTCTTTCCCAATCGTGGATGGGCTGGCTGCAGTATTCTGAGTTGCAGCGCTGTTCCATTTCCAATACCTTGGTGTTGAAACCGGGATCGGAATAAATCTCGACCATCATGCCCGCATAAGGAGCGTGGATTGGAAAGTCCCAGAAGGTGGGCTGTAAAGCCGGGTAGGTGGTGGGATCCAGCGAAGCAGCCCCTCGTACCACCGAATCGGAGGGAGTGCGCACGTTCATTCTTTCGGAAACATTGGCGAAGAAGCGCAGCAGGCCGCTCGAAGAGGCCTGCGGGTCAGACGGCACGGTGTCTATGGGCTTGCTGTTCGGCGTGGCCGAGAGGCTGAACAGCACGATCGAGGCGCTGCCGGTCTTTTCTTCCATACCGATAGAGGTTTGCTCGAATTCGATTTCGACGTAATCATCCATGGGAGTGTTGATCTTGTTCCACGCGCCGCCGCTGTAGACCAGGTTGGTGCCGCGCTGGCCCACTGCCAGGTATTCGGCAGGCGCCAATCCATCCACGCTGTACAACGTCCGGGTTGTGCCGCTGGTGTCCGCGTTCCAATTCGTTCCATCCCAACGCCGGATCACGCCGTTGTACCCAACCGCCATGCCGTTGGTGGTTGAGAGCATGGCGAGCGAGTACAGGGTATTCGAAGTGCCGCTGGCCTGGGTCGACCAGATGCTCCCATTCCAGAACAGGATCACGCCGCCCGCGCCGGCTGCCCAGGCGTGGGTGTCATCCAGCACGTAAACGGATTTCAGTTCCTGGGTGGTCAGGCCGTGGTTCACATAGCTCCAGTTGTTGTCAATAAATTCGAAAATCCGGCCCTGGTCACCGACTGCAAAGCCGATCATTTTCCCCGGCGTGACCGTGCTGGGAATTACGTGCACCGCGTCCAGGTTGGCATATTGATAACTGCTCGGCAGGCCATAGTTGTTCCAATTCGAACCGTTCCAGCGTTGAATGAAGCCGCCATCGCCTGCCATCCAGCCATCGGAGGTGGAAGAAAAGCGGACGCTGTTGATAGGATTGGATGTTGGGGTGTAGGATAGCCTTTTCCACTGGCTGTCGCTCCATTGGAGTATTATGCCATTATTGCCCACCGCCCAGGCAAAGTCGTTTGAAACGGCGTCAACCGAATTGAGTTGATAATAGGTGGGGCTGTCCACGGCCCTCCAGTCGCCGTACTCATAGCGCAAGATGTTCCCGTGATCGCCCACCACCCAGGCCGAGCCGATGCCGGTGTAGGCCACGCCGCGCAAATTGGTCGGGTAAACATCTCCACCCAGGTCTGCGAGAACTTTGGGCGGATCCCAGGCAGGGGGAGAAAGTGTATTGTTCCATTTGTAGATGATCACTTTTTCGGGAGTGAACTCCCGGTTTTCCTGGTACACATACACGGCATATTCCGGCCTCTGCCCGCTCGAGGTGGTAATATCGTAGCCGCGCGGGTCGGTGGCGCCGCCGGAGTCGTCTTTGTGATCCAGGTCGATGTACAGGCCGTAAACCATGTTGGCGGGTTCTGCCTGCGCTTCGAAACCAATGTACCAGTAATCTTTTGCTTGGGAAGCATACAGGTTGTTCAGCTCGTAATTGGGATCGGCCTGGTCGTTTCCGACTGCATCCGAGCCGATCAGCAGGCGCCGGTTTTCAAGGTTGCCGAGGGCGCGGGCAGCCGTCCACTGGCTCTGGGCCGCCACCTGGAAGCGGCGCGTTTCGCTCCAGCCGCCGCTCAAGGGAGTGCTGCCGCTCAGGCCGCGTACCCGCCAGTAATAAACGCCAAAGTCAAGCTGGTTCAGATTGCGCTGGCCAAAAGCCTGCAGCGGCGTGTAAGCCGGGTAAGGCACCGTGGCGCTGTCCACCTGGTACCCGGCGGCAAAATCGGCGACCGTGCTGATCTCTACCTCGTACGAATCGGCGCCCTGCACGGGTTTCCATTCAAACAGGGGAACCATTTCCACGCTCTCCCAACCGTGTTCCGGGCGCAGCAGGACCGGCGCCTGGCTGCTGGGCGTGGCGGGCAGGTTCTTGGCCGGGTTGAAGCGCACTTTCCAGATGTCGCTGATGTTGTCCAGGTCTTCAAAGCTGCCGTACAGGGGGATGACCCGCCAGAAATAATCGGTGCCATAGCTCAGGTTGGAGAAGGGATGATCGGCGGTGGGTGCGACGCTCAGGTTTTCGGTTTCGATCTCCCAATCCACCGACCAGAAACTGGAATCGGTAGAGACCTGCAGTTTATAAGCAGTCGGCAAGATGTTGCCAGGCCCTAGAGGATTGTGATCCACCACGCGCTGCCATTGGAAAACCGGCAGTGCCACCGCGCGGTCTTCGTGCGGCTCCATCATGGTGATGACGGTCGAGGTGTAATAGTGCAGCGGCGCGATCAACTGCGGCGCCAGCGTGGACCAGTTGAAACGCCACACCGCGCTGGGCGCCCCCTCGTTACCGTGGAAATCTAAAGGCACCACTTTCCAGTAGATCTGGCCGCGATAGTCGCGCGGCGTATGGAAAACATTGGAGGTTTCGAAGGTATACAGGTCAACGTTGAAACCTTCATTTCTTGCCATAAAGAAGCGATAGCGGCTGGCGCCTGGCACCGGCGTCCAACTAAAGAAAGGCAGGTAGGAATTTTGGAAATTGTTGGTCGGGGTGAGCAGTTGGGGAGCAAGATCCCACCATTTGCGGAACTCGCGCACTTCGCTCCAGTTGGAATCGGATTTGTTCGAATATGCCTTGACGCGCCAGAAGTAGTCTTCATCGTTGGCTAATAGATCGTAGGGCGTGTAGGTTGTATTGCGAGTATCAATCCTCTTTGTCAGGTTACTGTCCGGGAAGGTTTCATCGGTTGAATACTGCAGGGTATAGAATTCGGCGCCGCGCACGGCCGTCCAGCGGAAGGTGGGGGTGAAATCCAGATCTGCCAGGTGGGCAGGCTCCAATAGCTGGGGAGTAAAGGAGTAATCCACCGTGAACGAGCGCACTTCGCTGGCTTCGCCGCCAAAATCGGCCTGGCTGTAGGGCACAACCTGCCAGTAGTAATTGCCATCCGAAAGCTTCAGCGTCGGCTGGTGGGTGGTGGCGACGATCAGGTCGCTCCGGTAGACCGGGGCGCTGAAACCATCGGCAGTGGTGGCAATTTCCAGCCGGTAGCTGCTCGCGCCGGTGATCGGGGTCCAGGAAAAAGTATCCTGCCCGTAAAATGCCAGGGTGGCGCCGGCCAACGGCGCCAGCAGGGTTGGTCTGTTGTTGATCGTGGCCCAATCGACCACAAAGCGCCATCCGGGGCTGAATGCGCTTTCGGGCGTTGGTTCGACCACCCGCACATGCCAGAAATATTCGCGATCGGCGAACGAACCCGCAAAGGTGGGGTTAAAGGTTGTGTTGGTGGTGGTGTAATCTTGTAGATTTTCGTTGAAGCCCTCATTCGTGGCAATCTGGATATGATATTTGAGAGCGCCGGGGACGGCCTGCCATTTGAACTCGGGCACGGCCATGGGAGGGTAGCTGCTGACCGTGGTGATGGTGTTGTCTGCCGGTGAGAGCAGCACCGGCGCGCCGGCTGCATAGGCCGGCGTCATTCCCAACGGTGACAGCATCCCGGCCAGGATCGCCAGGATCGTTAGCCAGTGAAATAAGCGGCTTTTCCAGGGAGTGGTAGTTTTTGGTTTCATAAGTAACCTCCAGGAAGAAAATAGCACGATCAACTTGAACTGCCAGGCGGGCATTCTGATCAGGTTGGTGATGATTGATTAACCCCATGATAACTTATTTTTGCGGTTAAAGGTAGTGGGGTTTGATCAGATTCGAGCGCCTTGCCAGCCTGCTTTTATGATCCATCATCGAATTGCAATGGTATACTTGATGCAAGCCGCCTGAGACGGCGGTCATTTTACGATTGGATTGCGGATACATTTGAGCCAGAGAACAACGTCGCTGCTTGTGGTGGTTTCGATCCTGCTGTTGGGGGCAATCCTGGCCGGGTTGGTTTGGGCCAACCTGCATTTCACGCGCTCTTGGGGCGGGGGGACGGATTTCCTGGTGCAGTGGCTGTCCATCCGTACGTTTGCGACGAGCGGCGTTAACCCTTATGATGAGGGCATCCGGGCGGAGCTCGAGCGCATGGTGTACGGTCAAGATGCCGGCAGCGGGCAGCAAAAGCTCAAGTTGATTTCGCCCTTATACCTCGGCGCCCTGGATCTGCCGTTCGCCTTGACCTCGGATTTTCCCCTGGCGCGTGCCCTGTGGATGCTGCTGTTGCAAGCCGCCCTGGCGCTGCTGGCCTGGCTGAGCATCCGCCTGGTGAATTGGCGCGCCCGGTGGTTCTCGCTGCTGCCTTTATTCTTGTTTATCTTCTTTAGTTATCATGGTTTGCGAGCATTGGTTTCAGGCAACCCTGCCATTCTGACAGCGCTGCTGATCGTTTGGATGCTGCTGGCGCTGCGCAGCCGGCGCGATGAGTTGACCGGTTTTCTCCTGGCTCTGACCACGATCCAGCCGCAGATCGTGGTTTTCCTAGTGATCTTTATCCTGCTCTGGACGGCGGCGCAGCGGCGCTGGGGGGTGATCGTTTGGTTCTTTGCCAGCCTGGCGATCATGACCACCCTGGGGATCTTTTTTTCAGCCGAATGGCCGCTCGAATACCTGCGCGTGCTGTGGCGCTATCGAGAGTTCTTTCCCCTCGGCTCGCCCGGTAGGGCGTTTCACACCTGGTGGCCTGGCCTGGGGCGGCAGTTGGGTTGGCTCTTGACGATCTTGCTGGGCGGGCTGCTGGCTGTGGAGTGGTTTGCAGCCATCCGAAAGGATTTCCGCTGGTTCCTGTGGACCGTTTGCCTGACGCTGGCCGTCAGCCCCTGGCTGGGCGTGCCGACCGACCCCCGCTATTTCGTCACCCTCTTTCCCGTGCTGATCCTGGTGCTCTCCGTAATGGAAGAGCGCATGGGCGCTTCTGGCCGTTGGCTCGGCCTGGCGGGCCTGCTGATCTTATTCGTTGGGCAATGGGGGCTGTTTGCGGTGCGTCTGTCGGCAGAAACTCTCGATCAACAGCAGTTCGCGTTTCTATTCCATCTGCCGTTGACAGCCATCATCGGCTTGTATTGGGTGCGCTGGTGGGCGATCCGTCCGCCGCGTTTGTATGTGGAGGAGCTGCGCAAAAATGAAGTGGTTCCGTAAGATTTTTGACCGCTTGAGGATCGAACACCTGTGGGCGCTGACGGTGATGGTGGGTATCTTTGCCTTTCTGAATACGCATCCCATCCGGCCGCACGATTTTTGGTGGCACATGGCCATTGGCCGGGATACCCTGGCGAGCGGCCAGGTGCCCACAACGGACATTTATTCGTACACGCAGCCAGGCGACCCGTACCTGTCTTATTACCAGTTCTGGCTGATGGATGTGTTTCTGTACGTTGTTTACCGGGCCGGCGGCGCGCTCTTGACTGTTTTGATGCAGATGGCGATGATCTTTCCAGCTTATTTTATCCTGTTGTGGATTGGCTGGCGCCTCACCCGCAGTTGGCGGGCTGCCGCGTTGGCGGTATTCTTTGCCGCCGCTATGGGTTTTGGCAATTGGAACGTGCGCCCACAGGCCGCCAGTTACCTGCTGGGTGTATTGATCCTGTGGGCAGTGTACGAACTGCGCCTGACCGGTCGCAAACGCTGGTTGTGGGTCTTTCCGCTGGTGATGGCGTTGTGGGTGAACTGCCATGGTTCGTTTCCCATTGGCCTGGCGTTGATTGGCTGTTGGCTGGCCGAGCGCGGCTGGCAGGTTTTCCTTACGCTGTTAAAGCAACGACGCTGGGACCTTCGTCCGCTGGGACTGCCGCTGGCAGGATTAGGGTTGGGCCTGGCAGCCTGCCTGCTCAACCCGCGCGGCGTTGGGTTTGTCGATTATCTATCGATGATGGCAGGCAATACCATCGTGCAAAACTTTATCCTGGAATGGATGCCGCCGACCTTCAACTCTCTGGAAGGATCGATCTTTTTGTTTGGCCTGCTGCTGGTGGCGGTGCTGTTGGCGGTCTCGCCCAAACGTCCCAATATCTTTCAGATCGTGCAATTCTTGTTGTTTGGCTTCCTGGGTTTGAAGTATATCCGCGGCGTGGTTTGGTTTGGCATCACCTTGGCTCCCATCGTGGCGGTGCACCTGGCTGCATTGTTGGAACAGGCCGGGGTGAAAGAGAGCACTGAGCCGCCCACGCAGCAGCAGCGCCGCTTGAATGCCATTTTTGCGGTGACCCTGCTGCTGTTGGCTTTCGTTTCGCTGCCCTGGTTCAAGAGCGCCTTGCCCTTGGCGGCGCAGAAGAAGGGCCTGGTTTCCACCGAAACACCGGTCGAAGCCACGCGTTATATGCTGGAGAACAACCTGCCGCCGCAGGTATTCCACGATATGGCTTTCGGCAGTTACCTGGTGTGGGCCGGACAGCCTGCCTTCAAGGTGTTTGTTGATTCGCGCGTCGAGTTGTACCCGATGACGGTCTGGGACGATTACTGGTCGCTGACCAACGCGGCCAGCAATTGGGAAGAATTGATTGACCAATACGGTATCCAGACGCTGATGCTCGAGCCGGAGAAACAGATCGAGTTGATCCGGGCAGCCAGCGCCTCGCCGGGCTGGGAGTTGGTCTACCAGGACCATGCCGCCGTGATCTTCACTCGCAGGTAAGGTATGCCTGACCTGGGTCAACCGCAACAGGAGCAGATACTGCAGGGCCGGGATCATGGCTTGGACCTGCTCAAAGGCGCTGCCTGCATCCTGATGATCTTTTCGCACGCTTATGTAAAGACCGAGCATCCCTTGCCGCTGGGCATGGCCTTTTTGGGCTCGTTTGCCGCTATCTATTTCTTCTCGGCATCGGGCGTGACGGCCTCTTTTCGCGCGGAGCGCTATGCGTCCCTGGAAATGCTGCTGCCGTTAGGTTTTCTCTTCGTCTTGGGCTTCAGCTTGAATGGGATCATCGAAATCGATTTCTATCGCCATTTTGAGATGCAGATGCTGCAAATGATCGCGGTTGGCTCGGCTTTGGTCTACCTGGTGGAACGCAGGTGGAAACCAAAAGCATGGGTCTATGGGGTGTTGGGCATCGGCGTGTTTGCGTTCAAGCGTCTTCTGGATTGGACGTTGGGTGATTTGCCGCTGGAAGGGGCGGTATTCGCGCCGGGCACCTTCACCTTCATTCCGTGGCTATTTTTGTTTTTCCTGGGTGTGTACGCTTATCGCGCCCCAAACCGGCATAACCTGATCCTGGCGGCTGCCAGTGTAATCGGTATCGTGCTGGGGCTGCTCGTTTCCCCGGAATTCATTGCCGGATTGTTCGATAAATGGGATATGCCAGAAGGCTATTTCCTGCTGGCCTGTTTCTTTATGTTCCTGGGCTTCTACCTGGTGCGCGGTGTTCCATCCCTGCGCGGCGAGCGCAACCGCTTTTTGCTTTTCTTGGGACGCAATTCGCTCTTGTTCTTGTATGTCCATATCCTGGTGATCAATGCTTTCTACCGGCTGGGCCTGGCAAAGAATTATGTTCTATACTGGCTGCTGATCCTGGTGGTTTCTGCTTTGCTGATGGTGGTGATCCTGCGGCTTGAACACATCCCCTTCTTTCGAGTTTTCGAGAAGCCTTTGCCCTGGGTTCTGTTGGCGGCTTTCATCCTGGCTGTGCCGGCTGTGAGCGACAACAATACCCTGATCTTCCTGTTGGAAGGGGCAGCCGGGTTGATCTTTGCGTTGAACTATGGCGTGCTCTCGCGGCGGGTTTTTCGCAGGCCGGGATCGGCTTGAGCATTTACATGACGATGTTCGTATCTACAGACGGCGCGGTCAGTAAGCGATAGGCCTGCCAGAACACCCAGGCCAGCACCGGGATGCTGAGTTGGATGGCGCGGCCCAGGTAGTGCAACTGTCCAAAAGTCAATACGCTGCTGAGAAAGGTCGTGATCCACAGCAAGGCGTAGAGCAGGCGCCATTCTTTGCGGACCCGAGGCTGGTACTGCCAGAACAGAACAGCCGGGATGAGCAGCAGCACCCAATCATAGATCATCATGTAAGGAGTCAACCAGACGGTCAGGCACAGCGCCGCGCCGAATAAGACCTGGCCGCGCGGCCGGATCTGGCGCCACAGGCGCACGAAGACCCACAACCCGGCTGCCGCGCAGACCAGGTACAGCGCCTGTGATAGGGTCTTCTGGCCTGGGAAAAGCGCCAGCCAGAAAGCTTGCACGGCGTGCGCGTTCCACATGGGGAATCCGGCGACTGTCATCAGGTTGGCGGCGATCTTTTGAGCGTAGTTCAGGTATTCAAAGGTGGCCTGCGGCATCCACAGCAAGCTTGCGCCTGCCAGGGTCGCACCGCTCAGCGCCATGCCCAGCAGGCAGCGCCAGTTCTTCCGCCATTCGAGCAGCCAGAAGAAACCCAATCCGAGCAGCAGTTGTGGCTTGTAGATGAGCAGCCCGCTGACCAGGCCGGCTGCCAGGCGGTGTTCTTTCTTCCATAAACAGTAGGTCAGCGCGAACAGCCCCAGGCTGAGAAAGGCATTTTGTCCAAAGCTGACCGCCGAAAAGGCCGGCAGCCAGGTTAATGACAGCAGGAAGATATACCCGGGTTTTTCCACACCCAGCCAGCGCAGGCTGAACCAGAACAGCACCAACCCGGCGCTCATCCACAGCACCGCGCTGATGGGGTAGGGCAGTAGGGCAAAAGGTACGAAGAGCCAGGCGTAGAAGGGCGGATTCAAATAGGGATTGAAATTTTCGGATGGTGCGGCATAGATCTCTTGCTGGATCGTGTGGGCCAATTCCAGATCGTACAGGTGGGCGCTTTGCCCGGTCAGCACGATCTTCCCCGCAGTGTAGAAGGCCACGAAATCGGTGCCGATCAGGTGCCCTGCCAGGTCGGTGATGCCTTTGCCGAGCAGCAGGCTGAGCAGCCAGCCGGCCCACAGAGCGCTGCCGATGAACCAGGGATAGCGCAAGCGCTGCGGTGTGAATAACCGGTCGAGATCGTCAATGGATTTCATACTGTTTTAAGATGATGGATCCCTTCGCTTTGAAGACACAAAAATCAGGTATGGTAAAATACCTGCGAAGTGCTTTTTTAGTTAGCCTGCGCCCAAATTATATTACACTTAACGATAGCATTATTGGGAAATATGCGCCCCTGGTCGTTCATTAACTCCAAAAGATTACGCACATACCCAATAATTTTTTTCCTGGTATTCTGGACGATCACCATCCTGAATGTCGTTTTCTCCAGGAATTGGTTTGGCATGATCGGCGGTTTGATCGGTTACGATTTTCTGCCTTTTTACACCGGGGGATATTTTTACTGGAAGGATATTGACCTGCTCTACAGCCTGCCTGCCCTGGCTAGACTGCAAAATCAGATCATTGGAATCCCGGAAACAGGTGTAGCAGCTTTCCTCAACCCACCCTATGTTGGGCTTGTCTATGGAATATTATCTTTCTTGCCTTATACAACGGCTTTCATTCTGTGGACATTGGTATCTATTGCCTGCCTGCTTCTGGCAGCGGTGGTGATATTCAAGTATTTGCTGCCCGAAGATTTGAAGAAGCAGGGTTTGTCATTGGGCCTGTTAATCATTGTCATTTTTTCGTTCTATCCAACATTTTCCGGGCTGCAGCTAGGCCAAAACCACGCGCATTCCTTACTGCTCGTTGCTCTGATCGTAGTTCTCACGAAAGCCAAACGGCCATACTTAACCGGCCTGGCTGCTGGTTTGTTACTCTACAAACCCCAAATGCTGATCGGCTGGATTCTTGTTTGGCTGCTCACAAAAAACTTCCGCACGCTTTTCTCTCTTTCTGTGACGGGCGCTGTGTGGGTCAGCCTGAGCGTACTCCATAAAGGTATCTCACCTTATTTCGATTATTTACAATTTATGCGAGAGAACTCGCTGATCGTTGCCCTGGGGCATTTGCACGATGTGACCCCCATTGCATCTTTCAGCAGACTGTTTTATATCTTGCGCGGTTCGATCCTGCCGGTTTCAGTATCTGTGGGGGTCATGTTGGTATTGGCGTCCGGTCTTTGGCTCCTGCGCAGATACCCGGGCCAATCCGATCGTTATTTGCCAATGCTGGCTATTCTGTTCCCCATGCTGTGCAGCCCTCACTTTATGCAGTATGACCTGTTAGTGGTTGTGCCACTATTTGTCCTCTGGGCGGCGAATTCTCGTTCAGTTCGCTTGCTTTATGCGGTTATCTTCGTTTATTTTTCTGTGTTGATCCTGTTCAGCGTGTCGGAGTTTGTGAATTTTCCGGTCATGGGAATCATCCCCCTATTTCTTTTGTTCCATATCTTGAAGGATATGTTCGCCGGGCAGCCGAAACCAGCCTGATTTTATGAGACCGTTATTTGGCCCGTTCCCATAATTGCGAACGGTCATCTTCATATTCGAGCTGCCAGCCGGGATCGGTTGGCAGTATCCCAGCCAGTTCCGGTTGTAAGTCCAGATCCAACAGGATGCGGTCGGCGCCATATTGGGCCAACAACTCGTTGTAGCGCGTCCCCCGCGTGATGCGAATGTAGTCCTGCCATTGTTCGTAAGGGTATAGTTCGACCCGTGGGTCAACGAAAACGCCCTGATCGGGCATAGCCCAGATCAAGTAGCTGCCATATCCCATCTCATTGAATAACTTGCCGCCGGGATGTTGTCGCAAATACTCTACGGCTGCGATGGGCGTTTCAATGCCGATCAGGGAGCCTTGGGGAATATCTCGATGAACCATTTTCCAATAACGTTCTGGCAGGGGGAAACTCTCGACAAACCAGGGCTGGATCAATATGATGGGTAGGAAAATGACTGTTGCCAGGATGGCATTCAGTGCATTGCGCTGCGGAATCAGGGCTGGCAGAGAGATTGGCAGCAAAGCCATCAGGCGCATTAAGATGGGCGTGCAAACCATGCCATACCAGACCACGTAGCGCTGCCCGGTCCAGGCCAGCCATAAGAAGCTGATGGTGAGCAGCAGTTCTGTGGGTGTCAGGCGGGCGCGGGTATAGGCCAGAAGGGCGATCAAGATCAAGATGCTGACATAGAATACCAGGTTGGCGATGCCGGCTGGGGAGGGGGATTGCCACTCTTCGATCAATTGCTGGCTGGGTTTATCGGTCATCAGATCGAAGACATAGCCGATGACCTGGGTGAAACGCGGGTTGATGAGCATAGCACCCCCGCTGAGGATACCTGCGCCAAGGATGCAGCCCACTTGCCTCCAGGAAAGCGCCTGGGGCGCACGCAGCAGAGCGCGCACTGCCTCACCCACGAAGAAGATGCCAATCAGGATGCCTCCCAGGATGAAGGCGCCATGGGCGTTCACCCAAAAAACCATCAGCGCCGGCAGCAGGAGCAGCCAACCCGCTTTGATCTGCCCATCGGCGAATTTTCCCAGGACGATCAAATAAATGGCAAAAGGCAGCCATGACCAGATTTGCGGGCGGATGGGCAGGTTGTTGATCGTCATACCACAGGCTAACGCCACTGCCAGGGCGGCCAGGCGCCAGGAGCCGCTGCGCCGGCGGGCTTCGTAGCCTACCAGCCAGAAGGCCAGCAGCAATAAGATATTTCGGGCGAAGGTGACCAGCGAAAGCTGTCCCAGGCGGTACAGGGCATAGAGCAGCAGTTCGCCCAGCCAGGCGCCATAGGTGAAGGGATGCTCGGGAGGCAGCGTCCAGGCAAACAGGTTGGAGGTTGGGACATGCCCCTGGTTGAAGATCAGCTCGCCAATCTTCAAGTGCCACCAAAAATCGTTGGGGGGCAGCGGCGTCAGGGATGCAAAAAAGCTGAAACCGGCCAGGATCACCAGCGGCCACAATTCATCGGTGCTCAGGTGCGGCAGGGTGAAGAATTTTCGAGAGGTGCGATCGACGGTCACAGCATACTCCCTAAGAAGAAAAACGAGCTTGTCGAGGAGCCTGCCGGGCAGCCAGGTAAAGCAGCAGCAGCAGGGGAGCAATCCAGATCAGCGTAGATTCATCGTACCGCGAGCGCATGGCGATCCCGGCGACGTTCAAGGCCAGGAAGGCTGCCAGGATGAGCCCGCCTTTGATCTGCTGAGGTGGTATGAGCAGCCAGGTGCATACCTGGGCGATTGCAGGGATCAAGATGATCTGGTCGTGATTCCAGGTGAAGGAGCTTGTCAGGATGGAGGCGAACATGATCACTGGCATTTCTTGTTTCCACTCCCAGCCGGCGCGTCGGGCTCGCCAATATAATAGCAGCCAGGCTATTCCAAGGATAGGCGGTACGAATTGCAACCAGAAGTGTTCTAATCCAAACCAGACCCGCAGGTAATAGCCAAAAGTGGGTGTAGCAAAGTAATTGGGCGGGTAACTGGCGGTTGCAGCCAGGTAATTCGAAAGGATGGGCGGGTTGAAGAGCATGGCGATACCCAGCCCAGCCAGCGCAGTGCCCCCGCAGGCAATTGCTACCTCCCAGCGCCGCTGGCGGATAACCCACAGCGCCAGGACAATCCAGAAAAGGAAGAGAAGCTGGGGCTTGAAGCTGATCAGGGAGGCCGCCGCGCCTGCCAGCCATGGACGGTACTTCTTCAGTTTATCACCTGGAGGGCCTTCTTGGACAAAGGTCAGAAAACCAACGATGCCCAGTAAGATGAATGGCGTGATCTGCCCGAGCAGCATCACGACGATGGTTGGGCCGTAGATCACGCTGCACACCAACCCCAGCCACGCGGCCCGCGGCGGGCCTTGATACAGCTTCCAGCTCTGTATGGCGGCCAGGACGATGATGGCGACCTCGCACAAGAACCAAAACATCCGGCTGGCGTTATAGCCTGGCAGGCCAAAAGGGATCAGCAAGGGCATTGCCCAGGGTGGATTCCACAACCTGAGCGGCTGATCCAGGAACCAACCTTCTTTGAGTTGGATATGTAAGAGTGCTTCGGTGTTGTAAGGATTTTCTCCCTGGGAGATCAGGCGGCCGGCCGACCAATAGGCCACAAAGTCATATAAAGGCGCTTGAAATTTCAACTGGCTAAGCAGGCCCAATGATAAGATCAGCGCGCCCCAAACGAACAGGCGCTGCCAGAGCGAGCGAATGGGTTTGGGAGCGGTGGTGGTCATGTTGGTGTGGGTTGTGTGGCCGGCTGGAAGGGATCCTGGCTGTAGCCGATCAGGTAAGCTGCCAGTAGCGCTAGGGGAACCCAGAAGAACCAGAAATAGGGTAAGCCATCCTGGGTCAGCAGCCCCAACAGCACCAGGTCTGCCAGGATGAGCCAGGCTGCCAATCCCCAGGCGAGGGCGGCCGGCAGGCGTTTTTCAGATATCCATAG
This sequence comes from uncultured Anaerolineaceae bacterium, assembly GCA_964629965.1. GTDB lineage: Bacteria > Chloroflexota > Anaerolineae > Anaerolineales > UBA4823 > CAZVRZ01. Next base: position 62,412 of record CAZVRZ010000003.1, on the reverse strand, counting down.
TAGGATTTGGATGACAGCGGGGATCAAGACAGCCTGGTCAAAGCTGTAGCCAAACGGTGCCAGCGGGACGGAGATCAACAAAGCCAGGTTGAGTGCCGTCAGCCAGCCCTTTTTGACAGAGATTTTCAGGAGAGGCCAGGCCAGCGGCAGGGTTAACAAACCGGCGTAGCGCAGGTAGGGAAACCCGAATAATTCATCGATGAAGCTTCCCAGGGTGCTGGTGTAAAGCTGGCTGAAAGCGGTGCTGCTTACCAGCGTAAAATAAGCCGCGAGCCAGTCGGGGAATAGTATCCAGGCGATCAGGGTAGATGCCGCGCCGGCCGCGGCCAGGCCGAGCGCTGCCTTCCAACGGCGCGTGGAAAGTACATAGATCAGGATGGTGAATAACGCCAGGTATGAGAGATGGGGCTTGATGGTTGCCAACAGAAAGGCTGCTCCAGCCAGGTAGTCACGCCCCTGGCGCAGCCAATATATCCCTAGAACCAGGCCCAGCAGCACCAGGCTGGAGACCTGCCCCATGTTGATCAGCGAGATGGTTTCGCCATAGAACAGGCAGGCGATGAAAATCCATAAGAATTCTCGCCCTTCTGCAGAACGATCAAGCAAGCGCAGCGATAGAATGACGGACAATCCGATCAGCATGATATTGGTAAACATCCACAGCGGCGCCGCCAATTTGAAAGGCAGCAGGCTGTACGGGAGCAGGATCAAGCTGAGCCAGGGAGGGTTCCATGGCCCCAGAGTGACCCCCTGGCCGTCATCGGGTGTAGAGCGGTTGGCGCGCTGCATGGCCTCCATTGCAGATTGGTCGTAGGGGTTGCCTCCGGTGACCATCAGCCGGGCAGCGCACCAATAAGCCAGGAAATCCCCTTCGCCTTTGCCGGGGGCCATGATGGGAGTAAACACGGCCAGGATGATGCCCAATATTGCCACGAAGATCAAAGGTTTTTTCACGAAGCTGTTTCCTGTTTGTCTTTCTCGACAATGGGTTGCGTGCAATGCCGCACTGCCAGATACCAGAGCAGCAGAGCCGGCGCCAGCCAACCAAACCAGAATTCGTCCAAAGAGCGGTGCAGAAATAAATCTAATCCTTGGATCAGCACAAAGGCAGCCACCAGCCAGCCTGCAGCAGGCCGGCGGCCCTGGCGTACCAGCCAACTGGCAGCCTGCAGCATCGCAGGCAGCAATATAACCTGATCGTATGTCCAGCCATAGGGGCAGGTCAGGATCGATGCCAGGAGCAGCACGGGAATGGTTTCGGCCCAATGCCATGTGCGCCAACGCTTGGATACATAATAAGCTGCCCAACCCAAACCCAAGATAAGCGGCGCAAATTGCAGCCAGAAATGCTCGGCGCCAAACAGCAGGCGTAGATAACCACCTAGAGTAGGCGTGGCCCAATCGGCAGGTGTATCGTAGGTCAGAGCTTGCAGATATTGGCTGATCACTGCCGGGTTGAACAACAGTGACACGAACACTGCTCCTGCCAGGGTGAATGCCAGGCCTGCCAGGAATTTCCAATGGCGTTGTCTAAACGCCCACAGCAAGACGATTGGCCAAAATAAATAGAAAAGCTGGGGTTTAATAGCAATCAGAGCGGCGCAAATGCCTGCCAGCCATTGATTGTTTTTTACTTCAATTGCATACAAGAAGCCTGTGATACCCAGCAAGACCCAGGGCGTGATCTGTCCTTTTTCCAGCACAGATATGGTAGGCCCGAAGATGAAAGCAGCCAGCCATGCCAGCCACAGCCAGCGCGGCGGTCCCAGGTAGAGTTTCCAGAGTAGGTTGGTGCAGCTCAGAACCAGGCCAACACTGACCATCAGCCACAATACCCGGCTAAGGGGGTAATCCAGCGCTCCAAAGGGCATGACCAACGGCAGGCTCCAAGGGGGGGTCCACATGATGGGGATTGTATCGGGAGCGGGCGCTTTTCCGGTGATCTGATCACGGACTGCTTGCACCTGTTCTGGGCTGTAAGGGTTGCTGCCATGCTGGTTGAGCTTCCCGGCTGCCCAGTAATGCCCGAAGTCATCCACCGGAATATATGCCGGTTTTGAAAGCACCCGCAGATTCAATTGCCAGAGCAAGACCAGGCTGGCAGCCAGGGTGCTCCAGAGCAAGAGGCGATATAAACGAGGGTAACGGGTACGCAGTTTCATCATATTGCGATATCTTTGGCAGGCTAATGAGATTCTACCAGATCATTTCTTTCACGCGAATATTTCGTTACAAAAAGTGATTTCGGGGTTAAAATAGGAACGGTCAACTCTTTGAGATGGTTGCTTGCAGTTTTTTCTGTGCTATACTGTCAAGTATGATGATATTGATGGAGCATAAACCGGGAACCAACTGAATGACTCGAATTACCTTAGTTGTTGTTGATGATCACCCATTATTTCGCCAGGGAGTTGTTAATGCTCTGGCGATTGAGCCCGATTTTGATGTAATCGGCCAGGCCAAGGATGGGGAAGAAGGATTAGAACTCATCCGTTCGCTTCATCCCATGGTAGCTATCGTCGATGTGAACCTGCCTCTCATGAATGGGCAGCAGGTCACCCGGCAGGTGGGGCTCGATCATCTGCAAACAAAGGTGATCTTGCTTACAGCTTATGATGATCAAGAACAAAAAATCCATGCAGTCCGCTCGGGAGCCTCGGCGTATTGTTCTAAGGATATTCAACCGGAAAAGCTGGCCGATATCATTCGCTGGGTGATCCAGGGGAAGCATATCCTGGGTGATCAGGTGATGGACACTTCTCAGTTCCAGGATTGGCTGGCTGACCATGCGGATACTTCACAGTATTATTATAGTGATGATGTTTCTCTGTACTCGCCTCTCTCTACGCGTGAGATGGAAGTGCTCAATTTTGTGACAAAAGGTATGAGCAATAAGGAAATAGCCGTTTTGCTTGGCATCAGTCACCAAACGGTGAAGAACCATGTGACTGCCATTCTACGGAAATTAGGCGTGGAAGATCGCACCCAGGCGGCGGTCTATGCATTACGGCGAGGATGGGTACGCCTGTATCAGCAAAATTCGCAATCGCAGGAGTAAAAAGGATATGGCGACTTCGGCAGAGCAATCGAATGAAAGCGCATCCATGTTGGAGATGCTGCGGGAGACCAGCAAGTTCGAATTGGATAATCTCCAGCGAGAGATCCGTGAGATTGAATTGATGATCGAGCAAAGCCAGGTAGATGTCAACAAGTTGGCGCAACGCAATGCGACCGTTACCGTTCAGCTCCAGCAAGCCCAGGCGCAGTTTGAGAGCCTGCCGCGCACCGATATCCGCAATGCATACGAGAATGCCTTGGACACTCAGCAGCGTTTATTTGTGATGCGTGGGCAGTTGGATAAATTGCAGAGCGATCATGGAAACTTGACCCGCTACCATGCCACATTGGAGCGGGTGATGGGCGATTTGGAATCGCTCACCTTGTCGGAAACGCCGTCAAAGGCCACTCATACCGCCACGGCAGAAACGGTCGAGATGATGTTACGTGCTCAAGAAGCCGAACGCCAGCGGTTGGCGCGGGCGATGCACGATGGCCCGGCGCAGGCTTTATCCAATTTTATTTTGCAGACCGAAATTGCAACGCGCCTGTTTGATAAAGACCAGGACAAGGCGCGAGAAGAATTGACGAGTTTAAAAGCCTCGGCCTCAACCACATTCCAAAAAGTACGCGACTTTATATTTGAATTACGCCCAATGATGTTAGACGATTTAGGCCTGGTGCCGACTTTAAATCGTTATGTGCAGGCTTTTCAAGAGCAGACCAAGATGGATGTGCGCTTCTCGAATACCGGGATCGACAAACGGTTGGTCTCTTACCTGGAAGTGATGATATTTCGGGCTATCCAGGAACTGCTCACCAATATATCCCGGCACAGCCAGGCAACACAGGTTAAGGTGCAGATCGACGCGGCTGCTGAAGAAGTGCGAGTGATGGTGGATGATAATGGCGTGGGTTTTGAGGTGAAATCTGTGACAGACAAAGGTGGGATGGGCCTGAAAGTGATTCGTGACCGGGTAGAAATGCTGGGCGGCGAGATGGATGTCAGCAGTGGGTCAGGAAAAGGCACCCGGGTATCATTCTCCGTGCCGGCTGATTTTAGCGAGAGTATGGCCTGAAAAGACCTTGAAAGTTTTATAACAAAACTGTAAGTTTACAAACAGGTTTTAATTGTGTAGAATATTAATGGTTCTAGTTGTTGAACCCATTTTTGAAGAAAGGAGGTAAATTCCTATGTTATTCGCCCCTAAGGAAAAGGGCCAGGGTATGGTTGAGTATGCTTTGATTATTGTTCTGGTAGCCGTTGTTTTGATCATCGTTCTCGCTCTGGTCGGAAGCCAGATTTCAAACGTGTTCAGCCGCATTATCTCCGGTCTGTCCACCTAATTGGTTCAGTTGTTCATAGCGGAGAGGCCCTGTTTCACAAGAGCAGGGCCTCTTTTGTTGATCATTCTTTGATCGGAGGGTGGCGCATATTGCATAAATCTAGTAGACTTACTATAACTTAAAAGGTTTTTTATAGTCTGGATAGTTACAGAGAGTAAAATCGGTGGTACTGTAGTTTGCTTGACTTTTAATGCAAAAAGCGTATGATTACAATATAGATTGTAAAAATAAGAATTGAGTGGAGGCAGAAATATGCGTCGCGGTCGATTGATCATAATCCTAATTCTCGTATTAGTAGCCATTGCGGCCCTGGTGTTTGTTTACTCCCAGGGTTTGCTGACGGGAGGCAAGCCCCAGGAAGAACTTCCCACGCCCACTCCTGAAATAACCACGATTGATGTTGTGGTTATCACCCAGAAAGTCGCGCGTGGCACCAAGCTTACCGCAGATGTGTTGGGAACAGTGCCGATCCAGGAGGAACTGCGCCTGGATGGTATGTTCACAGACATTACGGAAGTTGAAGGCCAGGTGACCAAGTTCGATTTGGATTCGGGTATCTTGCTGACGGCCAATATGCTGGCGGCAACCTCCAGTCAACTTTCACGCACCGGTTCTGATGCCGCCTTGCTAATTCCCAAAGGAAAGGTGGCAATCTCGATCCCGATCAGCCGCTTAAGTAGCATTTCTTACGCTCCACGCCGGGGCGATCATGTTAACATTATTGTCAACTTGATGTTGGCCGATATGGACACATCCTTCCAATCTATTCTGCCCAACAATACGGCAGCTATTATCGCTCCGGGGCCGGCAGCCTTGATAGGCCTGGGACAGCAGACTGCAACCCAAAGCTCCAGCCTGAATGATATCGAAGGTGGCCAGGCCTCCTCAGGCGCTACGCAGCAGACAGCCATCAGCGCGCAGGTTGCTGATTTGGGAGAATTTGGTCGCACGATGAACGCTCAGGTAGTGGCCGGCGGTGCAGCCTCTCCCGAAGGCCGCACCTCGGCAGATCCTCTGTTGGAAGAAACTTTCTACCTGGTTCCTTCTGAGCCACAGCGGCCCCGCCTGGTGAGCCAAACCCTGGTCGAGGATGTGATCGTGCTGCAAGTGGGCACTTTTGCTCTGCCATGGGAAGAAGAAGCAGAGAAAGAAAAGGAAGTTGCCGTCGTAGCTACCACTGGTGAAACGACTACCGCTGAAGGCGAAGCAGCCGGTGGCTTAGGCGCTTTGGGAGGCACCACGGCAGAAGCCGAGCCGACCGAAGAACCGGCAGTAACGAAGAATCCTTATCCTCCAGACATCATCACCCTGATCGTCTCACCGCAACAGGCGGTCGCATTGAACTACTTGATTTATGCCGGCGCTGAATTAACCCTGGCTTTGCGATCTCCTGAGGATGATGGCGCCTTGTACAATACGGATGCTGTTACTCTGCAGTATCTGCTAGATGTTTATCGCATCCCGGTGCCTGTAAAGCTGCCTTATGGTATGCAGCCCAGAGTGGATGAATTGATCGCCCCCGAGCTGGCAAACGATTCTCGCCTGCCAGACCCAACGCCGGTTCCATAGCAGGCATATTCAGATATGGCAACAGGTCAAAAGATTCGGGTCATCATTGTCGATGATATCGCGGAGACGCGAGAAAATATCCGTAAACTGCTGCAATTCGAGAACGATGTTGAAGTTGTTGGTGTGGCTCGAACTGGCCGCGAGGGTTTGGACCTGGCAAAGGAGATCAAGCCAGATGTAATTCTGATGGATATCAACATGCCAGACATGGATGGTATTGCTGCGACGGAAGCCATTCGCAAAATACTGCCATACATTCAAATTGTGATCCTGTCTGTGCAAAGCGATCCGAATTATATGCGCCGGGCGATGTTGGCAGGAGCCCGCGACTTCCTAGCCAAGCCTCCCACCGTGGACGAACTGACTTCCGCAGTTCGCCGAGCGGGCCTGATGGCGCATGAAGAGCGCGCAAAGGCGATTCAGACTACGCCTGTTCAACAGGCAACGGCTGGACTGGCATCATCGGGGCACACTGCCAGCATGAATGGCCGCGTGATCCTGATCTACAGCCCCAAAGGTGGCTCTGGCTGTACCACGCTGGCCACAAACCTGGCGATTGCCATGCACAATGAGGATACCTCCACTGTTCTGGTGGATGGTAACCTGCAGTTTGGAGATGTGGCGATCATGTTGAATGAGCAAGGCAAATTCAGCATGGTAGACTTGGCGCCGCGGGTCGATGAGCTGGAAGCTGAGGTTATTGAAAGTGTGCTCATGAAGCATTCTGCTTCTGGTATCAAAGTCCTGCCTGCGCCATTCCGCCCGGAATATGCAGAAGGTGTGACGGGTGATCAGTTTGGTAAAGTGATCAATGCCTTGCGGCACTTTTTTGGATATATTGTGATTGATGCGACCCCGGCCTTAACGGATATTACCCTGGCTGCCATTGATGCCAGCGATGTGATTGTCCTGGTTACAACCCAGGAAATCCCGGCCATTAAAAGTGCGCGTCTGTTCCTTGATCTTTCCGATGCCCTGGGTATCCATCGCAAACGGATCCTGTTCATTATGAACCGTTTTGATCGGCGCATTGGGATCACCCCTGAGAAGATCGGCGAAAACTTCAAGCAAGAGGTCGTTACAACGATCCCATTTGATGATCGTACGGTGATTCCTTCGGTGAACCGTGGTACTCCTTTTATCCTGGCGGACAAGTCCAAACCGATTGCTCGCAGTATTCTGCAGCTTGCAGAATTGATCCGCCAACGGATTTTGGAATTGGGAGAATAATTGCCCAGAGTGCTGGCTGGTTGCAGATTTCGTTTTATGGAGGTTGGGTTATGTCGTTGTTAAAAAGACTTGAACAAGGCGGAGGGCAGCAGCCCTCCGGCTCTGGACAAGAACAGGGCGATAGTGACAGTAAATCTCGCCTGATGTCTCTGCAGGCAAGGCGCGTGGCTGCCCCAGGTACCAGCGCTCAAAAGGACGCCTATATTGATTTGAAAACACGCGTCCAGAACCGTTTATTGTCCGAGCTTGACCCGGCTACAGATGTCACGAAAACGAACGAGGTTCGTAATACGATTTTGGAATTGTTTGAGCAGGTTCTGGCAGAAGAGAATATTGTACTTTCACGCCCGGAAAAGCATCGTTTGTTTGAGGCGATTACAGCAGAAATTCTTGGCCTGGGACCGTTATCCACGATTTTGGAAGACGAGACAATTACTGAAGTGATGGTGAATGGCGCTAAGAATGTCTATGTCGAGCGAAAGGGCAAGATCGAACGATTACCGGTTACCTTTGAGAACGATGAGCATGTCATGCGGATTATCGACCGTATTGTTGCGCCTCTGGGCCGCCGAATCGATGAATCCAGCCCGTATGTCGATGCTCGCCTGGCAGATGGCTCCCGTGTGAATGCAGTGATTCCACCGATCTCGCTGGTTGGCCCGGTGTTGACGATTCGTAAATTTTCAAAGAACCCGATCACGATTGACCAGTTAATCAACTTTGGGACAATTACTTCTGAGGCCGTTCAATTTCTCAAAGCCTGTGTGGAAGCCAGTTTGAATATCGTGATATCTGGCGGTACTGGTTCTGGCAAGACCACCCTGTTGAACATCCTGTCCGGTTTTATTCCGGGTGATGAGCGCATCGTTACGGTCGAAAATGCGGCTGAGCTTCAGTTGCGACAAGAACATGTGGTGACGCTGGAATCTCGCCCGCCCAACATTGAAGGCCGCGGCGAGGTAACCATCCGAGCCCTGGTGATTAACTGCTTGCGTATGCGCCCCGATCGGATTGTGGTAGGCGAGATTCGTGATGAGGCTGCACTAGACATGCTCCAGGCCATGAATACCGGTCACGATGGCTCGATGACTACGGCCCACTCCAACTCGCCGCGTGATACGCTTGCTCGCATGGAAACGATGGTGATGATGGCGGGCTATGATTTGCCCGTGAAAGCGATCCGTGAACAGGTTGCATCTGCTATTGATCTCATTGTCCACCAGGAGCGTATGCGAGATGGCAGCCGCAAGATCGTTAACATTACCGAAGTGAGCGGCATGGAAGGCGATGTTATCACCATGACAGATTTGTTCGTGTTCGAGCAAGTAGGATTCGAAGGTGGAAAGATCGTTGGTCGCTTGCGACCGACCGGTCTGCGCCCGAAATTTATGGATAAGATTGAGTCTGCCGGCATTCACCTGCCCCCTGCTATCTTTGGGATTGGTGAACGCCGCCGGTATTGATATTCTGAATAGATGGAGTTGAAGCTATGAACATGACAACCATCTTGATCATCGGAGGAGTCATTCTCTTCCTGTTATTGATCATAGGCCTGGTTGTTTCCTCTCGGGAAGAGCGCAAGCTGGTTGACGACCGCCTGAAGACCTTTACAGAAGAAGAGGGGGGAAGCGCGGCGCGGCTCTCCAAAGAGCAGGCCACTCCCATGACCGATTGGATAAATACTACCGCCAATCGTTTCACCTGGGGCCAGAATCTATCGAAATCGTTGGCGCGCGCCGATCTTAAGCTGCGCGCCGGCGAATATATTGCAGTGATGATCATTGCTGCCTTCGGTGTTGGTTTTATCGCCTGGTGGTTCGGGGGGCGGAGCGTTCTTTCTGCTCTGATCGGTGGTGTGGTTGGCCTGGTGGCGCCGGGCGTCTATGTGCGCCGCGAGCAGGGCAAGCGTTTGGAGCGCTTTGACTTTCAACTTGGCGATATGCTGAACCTGGTTGTCAACGGTTTGCGGGCCGGATATTCTACCATGCAAGCCTTGGAGTCAGTCAGCAAAGAACTGCCATCTCCGATATCAGACGAATTTCGACGTGTGGTTCAGGAAATGCAGCTTGGCGTGCCGATGGAGCGCGCGTTGGAGAATTTGACCCGGCGTATCCCCAGTAAAGACCTGGATCTGGTGGTAACTGCCATGAATGTTCAACGCGAAGTGGGTGGTAACCTGGCAGAGATCCTCGATACTATTACACATACCATTCGCGAGCGCGTGCGTATCAAGGGTGAGATCAAAGTGATGGTTTCTCAGGTGATGATGTCCGGTAAGTTTCTTGCCGCCATGCCCATCTTTCTCTCTTTCGGTTTGTATTTCTTGAATCGCCCTTACATGATGAACTTCTTTAATCCTGAGACGAGCATGATCGGTATTCCAATGTTGGTTTGCGGCGCTTTATTGATCGTGTTAGGTTACTTTACCATGACGAAGATTGCGGATATTGAGGTATAAATTTTGGAGGTCAAGCGATGACTCTGCTGTGGATTATCATACCAATCGTAGTTATTGGCGCCATTGTATTGGTTATTATTGGTTTGCGTTCCCCCCAAGCTTCGGACCCGTTGCAAGACCGGTTGGCAGGCTACATGGACAGCGGCGCGCCGGTTTCGTTGGAGCAAATTGAACTCCAGCAGCCGTTTGTTGAACGTATTATCTTCCCCATTGCTCGCAAGTTGGGTGAGCTTGCCTTGCGGTTCACACCTCAGAACGCCATTCAACAAGTTACTAGAAAGTTGGAAATGGCGGGGAATCCAGGCAACATAGATCCTACTCTGTTCTTCGCTTTCCGCTTTTTTGGTATTCCTTTGGGCGGTCTCCTTTTGCTGCTCGGCAGGATCTTACCGGACGGTAACCTGTTCCAGGAAAAGGGCCTCTATTTCGCAATTCCAGCCTCTATCCTGGGGTTTTACTTGCCAGACCTGCTCATCAAATCCAAAATCGATCGCCGCCAGGACGATGTGCGAAAATCGATGCCTGATGCATTGGATCTGTTGACCATCTGCGTGGAAGCCGGCTTGGGATTTGAAGCTGCCATGCAAAAGGTTTATGAAAAATGGGATAACGAAGTGGGCCGCGCTTTTGGCCGGGTGATCCGCGAGATACAATTAGGCAAGCTGCGCCGTGATGCGCTGCGCGACATGGCAGACCGTATGGGCATTCCTGAAATGACCAGCTTTATCGCTGCGGTGATCCAAAGCGAGCAGTTGGGCGTTAGTATGGCGCAGGTATTGCGCATTCAATCGGATCAAATGCGTATCCGCCGCCGCCAACTTGCAGAAGCTAAGGCGCACGAGGCACCCATTAAGATGTTGCTTCCGATGGGTATTTTTATTTTCCCATCGATTTGTATTGTGCTCATGGCACCGGCCGTCTTGATTCTGATCAGTTCGGGCGCGGCGGCTGTATTCAGTGGAGGGTAAATAGGACCTTCCGTATGAGGCTTATTTCTCGCACCTCTTTATAGTTTTCTGGCACTAGAGATTATATTTATGCCAGAGCGGTTACAATACCGGTTATATCGATTGATCTGGACGGGTTTGGATTGGTTGTACCCTCCAGAGTGTGGTGGGTGTGGTAAATTTGGGATGCGCTGGTGTGCGGATTGCGCTGCACAGGTGAATGAAGTGCAGCCTCCGCTGTGCCCGGTGTGTGGTCATAGTCAAACGGATGCGGTCTTGTGTGCGCAATGTGCGATGCAGCCGCCTCTTTACGCTGCGCTGCGTTCTTGGGGCGTATTTGGCGGGGTTTTGCGACAGGCTATCCATGAGTTAAAGTATAAGAAGAACCTTGCTTTGGCAGATGTTCTGGCTTGTTCGTTGATCATGTTGGTGCGCAGGCTGGAATGGGATGCCCACCTCGTTATTCCCGTTCCTTTGGCTCTTGCCCGAAAAGCTGAGCGTGGATATAATCAATCCTCTTTACTGGCTTATCCACTCTCCCTGGCGCAGGGTTTATCATATCAACCCGCGGGTTTGCAGCGAATTCGTGAGACTCATGCGCAGGTGGATTTGTCAGCAGAGGAACGAAAGAAGAATGTGATGGGCGCATTTCGAGCTGATCCGGATGTGGTTGCAGGCAAAAATGTGATCGTGGTAGATGATGTAACGACAACCGGCTCAACGATGAGCGCCTGCGCAGCGGCGTTATTAGATGCAGGCGTAAACAAAGTGTTTGGACTGACCCTTGCACGGTCGGTTATTCATTAGCATCGCAGAAGCGATCAGATCACTTGTTAGGAGGAACCTATGGCATTAGATGTTCAGATCTATGCACGAAACATGGAAGTTACAGATCGGATTCACGATTACGTCACGAAAAAGGTTTCAAAGTTAGGACGTTTCTTAAGTGATGTCGAAGAGGCGCGGGTAGACCTGACGTTAGAGAAATCTGCCCGCAGCGCTGCCGATCGACAGGTGGCGCAAATAACAATCCGGGGGAAAGGATATATCCTGCGTTCAGAAGAGCGTTCGGATGATATTTTCGCAGCCTTGGATTCTGCTTTGGATAAAATGCAGCGCCGCATGAAGCGTTACAAAGATAAGCGCCAGCAGTCTCGCCAGGAGGGGCCCTCGAAGGAAAAGTTGCTGGAGCAGCCGGTTGAAGATGTTGATGAAGAAACATCTCCAATCATTGCCCGTCGCAAGCATTTCATGCTTACCCCGATGGACGAAATGGAGGCTTTGGAGCAAATGGCTTTGTTGGGGCATGAGGAATTTTTTGTGTTCTTCAATGCCAATACGAATGCTATTAACGTATTGTACCGCCGGCGCAACGGTACGTATGGTTTGATCGAGCCCGAAATTGGTTGATCGTTGTTAAAATAGAGTTAAGAGAGTGGCGAAGATTGCTGACTTCGCCACTCTGATTTTGATAAGCGTGAGCAACATATGGATGAAGAACAACAACGCGTGTATGAAATCGCCCGGCTTTTGCCAGCAGAAGCCATAGATACAGAAGCTCTGCAACAAGCCGTCTGCCAGATGTTGGTGGCCTTTGGCGAGAATCCCAATCGTAAGGGGTTGCAAAATACTCCTGCACGGGTAGCCCGGATGTACGACGAACTATTGGCAGGCTACCGCGAAGACCCGCTGACCATGGTGAATGATGCGATCTTTGACGTAAATTATGATGAAATGGTGATCGTTCGTGACATAGAATTTTACAGCTTGTGCGAGCACCATTTGCTGCCCTTTATGGGGCGAGCGCATGTAGCCTATTTTCCAAACGGGCGGGTCATTGGACTGTCAAAGATACCACGGATCGTTGACTTGTTTGCTCGCAGGCTACAAGTCCAAGAACGCCTGACCCGACAGATTGCCGATATGCTCCAGGCGTTGTTACATCCGCACGGTGTGGCGGTGGTGGTGGAGGGTTTGCATTTGTGTTCCATGATGCGGGGAGTAAAAAAGCATGATGCGCGTATGACCACTTCTGCCATGCTTGGCGCTTTCCGTAATAACCTGGCGACGCGTGAAGAATTTCTGGATAATATTTCCAGGGGTTCTGCTCCGCTGCGCTTCTAGCCGGATTCTGGTTGACTGCGGACGATTTCTATGCCTGCCGAGCGAGCTGCCGGCAGTGCATGGGGTTTTTCGAGGCGTACGCGCACCGTTCGAACGCCTGGAAATGATAGGCAAAGCGCAGCCAGATCAGCCGCAAGCGCTTCAACTGTGAAACGCCGGGCGCTCTCGGCGCATTGCCGGGCGGCCTCAGCTACCTCGGCGTAGTTTACGCTCAGGCGCAGATCGTCGGTCTGTCCCGCGAGCTGAGTATCTGTGTAAAGGATCAGGTTGATCAGGATATCCTGGGGAGTTTCTCTCTCATTGGGTAATATGCCCAAGATGCCTTTTACCAGTAAATCTCTGATAAAGATTTGATCTGTTACAATATCCATCCTGTTACCTGCGATGTGCTTGTCTAGTTGATACGAAACTTGCCGCCAGGGCAAGTGTATAATCATGCTCGTGGCATGTCAAGGGGCTGATCGGCTTTGTTTTTTTCCTTGAAGAGTCATAGCCAGGCGGTGCTCCTGCTTGACAAGCATCATTGGAATGGTAGAATTTTCAAATCGGTTTATCCTTCATAGCTCGCCTGCCCGTGATGGACAGGATCAAAAATTGATGATCGGAGGTCATGAAATTACAATGAGAAAAAGTTACTCCAAAATATTCTATATCTTGTTGGCAATAAGCCTGGTAGGAACCTGTTTCCTATCGGCTTGTTCCGGCAGTAAGGTTGGACAAGGGACTCCAGTTTCTTCTCAGCCAGATGGTGGGGTGGCATATCCATCTTCGCCGTCAGGAGCATACCCGGTTCAGCGGTTTGCTTCCGAGCCGACCGCTTATCCAATCCTGCAACCGGCTGCGGATGCTGTTCCTTATCCGGGGCCGCAGTCGGACTTGCATCTTGCGATTGATGCCACAGACCCAACCACGTTTCGCCTGGCGGCGGGTCAAGTTCAATTGGTAGAGTTTTTTGCGTATTGGTGTACAACTTGCCAGAGTTTGAAACCGATAATGGATGAAACACAAGCCGAGTATGGCGATCGTGTTCAATTCGCCTATCTTGATATCGATGACGAGCGTAACGCTGAATTTAAGAAGGCCTTGGGTTTCCAGGCGCAGCCACACGTGTTTCTGCTAGGCGCAGACGGAGCGGTGATCCAAACATGGCTTGGCGTTCCTACCAAAGATGAGCTGCATTCTGCATTGGATGCGGCTCTGGCAAACCACTAATCGCATCATGGATCGCACTCAAATTTCGCGGCGTAGTTTTCTTAAGATGGCTGCCCTGGGCGTGGGCAGCCTGGCGCTGCGGCCGCGCTGGCTTGATGTGCTACGTCCATTGGCGCAAACAGACTTTCCTCAGGCCGAGCATCTAGGACGAGTGGCTGTGGGCATGGTGGAGCTAAAATCGCGCCCGGATCAAGATAGCGAAACTGTGGGCTCGCTCTACGAAGATGCCGTGGTGGCCTGCTTGCGCGAGGTGGTGGGCCGCAAGCCGTATTACATCAACCAACGTTGGGTAGAAACATCCCAAGGCTTTATCTATGGCCCATACTTGCAGCCGGTGCGCAACATGCCGAACCAGCCCGTCAGCGAACTGCGCCAGACTAACATAGGCGTTGGCCTGTGGGTGGAAGTGACAGTGCCTTATGTTGATATTGCCCTGGTGCGAGAGCCTTCCTCTCATTCCTGGCTGTCATCGAAGATCGAAGAGGGCCTACCGCCGCGCTTATATTATGGGCAAACTTTTTGGGTCGACCAGATTCGCCAAAATGAGGGTGGGCAAATTCAATATCGCGTCAATCCTAATTTTTACGGCGGCGTGGATATGGTCTGGGCGGCAGCTGAGGCTTTTCGCCCGGTTCCACCGGAAGAGTTTGCTCCGATCAGTCCTGAGATAGAAAATAAGCGCATTGTGGTCGATGTGAACCGCCAGCAGCTTTCGTGTTACGAGAACGACCGCGAAATTTATTTCTGCCGGGTTTCGACGGGAGCTAAGTTTGATGCCAGCGGCAACCCCGTAGACAAATGGTCTACGCCGGTCGGCAAGCATAAAATCTCTCGCAAATATGTTGCGCTGCAAATGAGTGGAGGAACTACCGGCGCCGGTTATGATTTGCCTGGTATTGGCTGGGTATGTATCTTTGTCACCGGCGGCGTGGCCGTCCATTCTACTTTTTGGCACAATGATTACGGGGTGCCGCGCTCGCACGGCTGCGTCAACGTGCGCCCCGAAGATGCGAAATGGATTTTCCGTTGGACTGCGCCTCATGTATCTTATGAAACAGGTATGGTGGATATTTCCCTTACCGGCGAGGCCAGCACCATTGTTGAAGTGATCGAAAGTTAACCTGATCGGCTGCGGAAGTTGTAGAAAGGAGTAAGATGGGAACGGCAAATGTGACGTATGGCCTGGCATTTTTGGCGGGATTGGCCTCATTTCTTACACCTTGCGTTTTTTCGCTTGTGCCGGCGTACGTGGGTTACCTGGGAGGACGCTCGGCAGGGGGCGAACAAGGCAACCGCTGGCAGATGCTGGCGCACGGCCTGGCTTTTGTGTTGGGTTTCAGTATTGTTTTCATTTTGATGGGTTTAACTACCTCGGCGTTAGGCAGCTTGTTGTATGCGGCGCGGGATTGGATCACCATGATCGGCGGAGTGGTGGTGATGGTATTTGGCATCCATATGACCGGGCTCTTCCGGATCCCCTTCCTGGAATATGATACCCGCCGCCAGGAACTGCCCGACCCCAAATGGGGCTATCTTTCATCGGCCCTGATGGGGGTCTTCTTTTCGGCTGGCTGGTCGCCGTGTGTCGGCCCGGTGTTGGGCGCTATCCTGACGCTGTCTTTTGCCGGCGGATCGATCTGGGCCGGCGCCAGTTTATTGGCAGTGTACTCTGCCGGCCTGGCGATTCCATTCCTGGCGGCTGCCCTCGGGATTGGCTGGGTGACCGCCATCATCCGGCGGTATGGTAAAGTGCTGCATTATATCGAAATTGCCATGGGCGTTCTGTTGATTGTGACCGGCATCTTGATGCTAACAGGGAAATTCGAACTGTTGGCGAAATATGGGCCGTTTGTAGATTTTGGATTGTGAGCGATGTGGCGCAAGCAAAACACTAACTTGATCGCTTAAAAATATACCTGGCATCTATTGGAGTCGGTAAATGATTAAGGTAATCTTATACGGCCGGCAAGGCTGCCACCTGTGCGAAGAAGCCAGGTTGCTGTTGGAAGAATTACAGGCGGCCGTGCCGCATTATTTGCAAGTAGTGGATATCGATCATGATCCTGCTCTTTTACAAGAGTATGGTGAGACGATCCCGGTGGTAGAGGCCGGGCCTTATAAACTCAGGGCTCCTATCGGTCGCCAGGATCTGGAGATCACGCTGCGCGCCGCTGCCCGGCGTGAGGAGCAGTTGACCGAGATCGACCAGGCGATTACGGATGGCACATTGAAGGTAGAAATACCCTGGAGAGGGGCAGATCGTTTTTCGTATTGGCTGGCCCGTCATTACCTGGCAATCCTCAATATTTTTGTCCTCATCTATGTTGGCGCGCCGTTCCTGGCGCCTGTTATGATGCAGGCCGGCGCAACCGGCCCGGCTGCGATCGTTTATAAGGTTTATGGTGCCATGTGCCACCAGTTCGCCTTCCGTTCCTGGTTCTTGTTTGGAGAACAGGCAGCTTACCCGCGCCAGGTAGCGGATGTGCCGGATCTGATGTCCTATGGACAGGCTACCGGCCTGGACGAGAACGATATCTGGACGGCGCGTTTCTACGAAGGGGATGAGCACATTGGGTATAAAGTAGCCTTGTGCGAGCGTGACGTGGCGATTTACCTGGGTATTTTTATTTTTGGCCTGTTGTATGTGGTGGGCCGGAAGTTTGGTTTGCGCAGCATTCCCTGGTATTTATGGTTTCTGTTGGCGATTGTCCCTATCGGCCTGGATGGCGTCAGTCAATTGCTCAGCCAGGCCCCCTTCTATTTGATCCCTTACCGCGAAAGTACGCCCCTGATTCGCACCATCACCGGCGGCATGTTTGGGTTCTTCACCGCCTGGTTCGGCTATCCGATGGTGGAAGAGTCGATGAATGAGACGGTCCAATATATGCAGAACAGGCTGGTCCGGATGGCCGCCAACAGAGCCCAGACCAAATAGCTGCTAAAAACCCGTATGCCTTTTCAACAGCGTGCTGCCATTCGATACTACACATTTGAATCGCTGGATGACTCTGGCCTGTTGCAGGCGGTCTTCACCCGCCAGGGCGGCGTCAGCCCGCAACCCTGGTGCTCATTGAACCTGGGCGGCGGCCTGGGCGACGATGCGGCCTGTGTCAAGGAAAATAAACGCCGGGCACTGCTGGCCCTGGATCGGACGCCAGAGTCGGTTTATGATGTCTGGCAGGTGCATGGCGCCGAGGTGATCTGTGCAACCCAGCCCCGCCGGACAGACCAGGCGCAGCCCCGCGCCGATGCCATCCTGACCGACCGGCCCGCAGTGACGCTCCTGATGCGCTTTGCCGATTGCGTTCCCATCGTGCTTTTTGATCCGCTGCGCCGGGTGATCGGCCTGGCGCATGCTGGTTGGCAGGGAACAGTGCGGCGCACCGCCGCTGCCGCTGTGCAGAAGATGCGGCAGGTGTATGGTTCGCGGGCCGAGGATATCCATGCCGCAATTGGCCCGTCTATCGCTGCCCACCATTACCAGGTTGGAGAAGAAGTGGTCGAGCAAGCGCGGGCCGCTTTTGGCTGTGACGCCGAGTCACTCTTGCCGGGTGACCACGGTGCGGTACAATTTGACCTGTGGGCAGCAAACCAATTGGTTTTGGAGCAGGCCGGGGTGCGCCGCATCGAACTTTGTGGAATTTGCACTGCCTGCCAAACGGATGATTGGTTTTCACATCGCGGCGAGAATGGACACACTGGCCGGTTTGGCCTGGCATTGGCGTTGAAAGAGAGATGAGTGTGCAGGAAGCGGCTATCCGAGAAAATTTTGAGCGTGTGCAAGAGCGCATGCAGCGCGCCGCGCAGCGCTGTGGACGCGATCCTTCTGGCCTGCGCCTGGTAGTGGTGACCAAGACCCAGCCGGTGGAGATTGTTGCAGCCGTTGTGAGGGCTGGGGCAATCTACCTGGGCGAGAATTATGCCGACGAAGCTGCGCCGAAGATATCTGCCCTGGCCGAGAGCATGCCCGGGGCCGGGGCAGCCTGGCACATGATCGGTCACGTGCAAAGCCGCAAGGCGCGCCTGGTGTGCCAACATTTCCAGTATGTGCATTCGCTCGACAGCTTGAAATTGGCCAACCGGCTAGAAGCCGGCGCGGCTGAGTTGGGCCGCATCCTGCCGGTGCTGCTGGAGTGCAATACCAGCGGCGAGACAAGCAAATTTGGCTGGCCGGCCTGGGATGAAAGCCGCTGGGAGGAGCTTCTGCTAGAATTTGAGACCATTGCCAGGCTGCCGCATCTTCAGCTGCGCGGTTTAATGACCATTGGCCCTTTATTGGAAGATGCCGGGCTTGCGCGACCTTATTACCGGCGGCTGCGCCTGCTGCAAGCTTACCTGCGCCGGCAAATGCCGCATGTGAGTTGGGATGAGCTTTCGATGGGGATGAGTAATGATTTCGAGACGGCGATCGAAGAAGGTGCCACCTGGGTGCGCGTGGGCCGCAGCATCTTGGGGCCGCGCCAGGCTTTGCATAATAAAAATGTATAGAGGAGTACAAAGGTGATAAGTTTCCTGATTTGGTTGATCGGCCTACTCATGCAGGTATTGACGTTCTTGATCCTGGTGCATGTGATCCTATCCTACTTTATGTCGCCCTACCATCCGGTGCGCCAAACCATCGATAAAATCCTTGATCCAATGCTGGCGCCCATCCGGCGCCTGGTGCCATCGGCAGCCGGTTTGGATTTTAGCCCGATCATCCTGTGGATCGTGATCCAGTTTGTTGGCCAGGTGTTGATCCGTTTGTTGGTGGCGGTGGGGTAGATGCGCCGCGCATAGTTTGATTGGCTGCTCACCTTACAAGTTCTTAAGGATTCCTAAAAATTTTTGCATTTTGAATCAATGATGGTAAAATCAAAAGTAGGAGACACGTTAGAGGTTAATATGGCTGTTCGCGAGTATCATTTTCACGATGGCAAAGCTGGATCAGCATTGGGGGTGCGGGTTACGCCGCGCGCTCGCCAAAACGAAGTGGTTGAGGTTCTGAACGATGGCACTGTACGTATCCGGCTGACGGTGTCGGGCGCAGAAGGAGCAGCTAACCAGGCCCTGGTTGATTACCTGGCTGAGATCCTGGGGGTGCCGGCCGGGCGGATCGAGGTGGTGGCCGGGCTCAGCGGACGGGACAAACTGGTGGCGATCCTGGATCTGGATTCAGAAGCGGTCCAACAGAAGATCTTGGAACATTTATAGCGAGAGAGAATTGATAAGAAAACCGGCCTGAAAGGGCCGGTTTTAATTTTAAACTCAAGCAGCTAAGACTTATGATTTTCCTGCATCTCGCAGCAACAGGGGTGCCGAGATTGGATTTTTGCGCCGCGAACCCTTCTAGGGCCCATCTTGGGTAGGCTCTTCTCCGCCAGGAACCGGCGGGGGAGCGGCCTGGCTTTGCGCGATGCGGGTGTTCAGGTTGGCCCACAGTCCCTGGGCGATCTTGCTGCCCGCCTTGCGGCGCAGGTTCACCTGGTAACGCACCCGCTCACCTTCGCCGCGGCGGATCAGCCAGAACTGTTGGGTAAGTGTTTCAAGGGCTTCATCCAACTCCTTCTGGCTCAGGCGGCTGGCTTCGGGCATTTCGGAAACAGCCGTACATAGGTCCTGATAGAACATTTCTACCTCGCGCAGCATCAGACGCATCAATTTGCGCAGATTAGGCGGAAGATCGGCCAACGCCAAGGCGCTGATCCCCTCTTCATGCTTGTCGACCTGTAATTTCTTCTGTAGACGATCAAAAACTCCGCTCATCTTGCCTCTCCTTTGCTCAGAAGAGCTCAGGCATCGGAATAGGTTCGGGTTGCGGTTGGCATTCGCCACACCAGATCACATCGGCAATGGCTAATCCTTTGGGGGTGTTCTCGCCGCCCAGGTACATCACCAGGAAAGAGGACATTTTAGAGGCGTGATCCTTGCACACCGCTCGACCGCAAAAGTTACAAACGGCGCGGGCATCTGTTTCGCAAAACCAGCATTTCATAGCTCCACCTCAATCCTTATGTACTAAAAATTGTTTTGGCTGCCTGGATCAAATTGCGTGACCAGGGATGTTCCGGATAGCGCAGCGTGAACAGATCGGCGCTGCCCAGGTCTGCCATGTCTTCGGTCAGCGGCAGTACGCCGATCACTGTGGAATGATACGTCTTTTCCACCAATTCTTTGATCTGGTTGGAATCGTATTTGGTCAGGGCTTTGTTGACCAGCACGAACAGGTGAGGCACATCCAGGCTGTAAGCAATATCCACGGTCACCGCGGTCCCTTGGAAATCTTGTTGATCGGGGCGCATGATCACCACGAGTATGTCCGAAATGGCGATCGAGAGCAGGGTTTCCTCATTTAAACCGGGATGTGTATCAATGAATAGATAATCCAGTTTCAAACCTTTAAGCAATCCTTGCATACCTTTGTTGAGCACATTTACATCGTAGCCTTCTTTCAGCACCCGGCTGATCTCCCGGCTGTTGATACTGGATGGGACCAGCCAAATATTCTTGCCATGCAGTTTTTGCAGCCCCGGCTCGCTTTGCGGAACCTCGCCCACGGGATGGGCCACCTGCTCGATGGTGCAATCGCCGCGCAGGTATTCGTTCAGCGTATGCCCCATGCTCTTCTCGTCCAGGCCAAAGAGCACATGAATGCCTGGCGATTGGATGTCGGTATCTACGATGCCGACGCGATACCCAGCGAGGGCGGCCTGGGCGGCCACGTTGGCGCAAGTGTTGGATTTACCAGTTCCGCCACGGAAGGAATGGATGGATACGATTTTTCCCATAAAGTTATTTTCTCCGATCGGTAAGCGTCTAAAGGATTGGTTTGCCGGTTTGAATTTAAGCAAAAAAATGCGCTTATTCTGGTTTTTGTCCTGTTGCAGGCGGCTTGGGAGTTCCAAAGGGGTTGGGTTTGTCTCCGGTTTGCTGCCTGGCTTTGGTATCCAGGTTAGACCACAGGTTCATCCCGCCGCTGGCAGGCCGGGCGGCGGCGCGTTCCTGGATCAGGTTTTCCAGCCGGTTCCACAGCGGGCTGGCATCGGCAGGAATAGTGTGGCGCAGGTACAGCATGGCGTAACTGCCTACCTCGCGGCGAGCTTTGTCCATTTCCTGGCGCAGTTCGGCCATTTGTTTTTCCACCGCCTGGTGCATTTTTTTGTCCGTCAGCTTGTCCAATGTTTTACGCTGGATGCCCAGGCGGGCCTGGATGGTGAGAAAGCGCTCGATCTTGGCGGCTTTCTCTTCACCGAAACGCTGTGTCAGCGGGGCTAGCAGATCATTCATTTCATCGAAACGCTTGACAATGGCAGCTTCGCCGCTGGTCACCCGGTCGGCTGCGCCCAACTTTTCTTCGATCCAGGTTTTTTCTTCCTTCAAGCCGCGGTTCATGATCAAAGCCACTAATCCTGCTCCGCTAAAACCGATCACTGTTGCAGCCAACAGGATCATGCTTTCTGAGATCACACCGCTGTCCACCCGGTCGACCACGTTGTTGTAGATCATGTGCAGACCGATGGCGCTTACCAATCCTAGGGCGATCACGAGTATCTTGCGGTAAGAACGTTGGAAGCGCGACAGGCCAAAACCAATGCCCAGCAGGGCGCTGGCTGAGGCGTGGATCAAATTGGTGGAGAGCACCCGGCTCAGAGCTGTGATCAGGCCGGCGTCGTAAGAGCTGGCGATATATTCGTAATTTTCAAAGATAGCAAACCCGATCCCTGATGCAAAGCCATAGATCGCACCGTCCACAAAATAGGTAAAGCTGGGCCGGCGCACCAGGTAGATCAAGATCAGGCCTTTCAGTATCTCTTCAATGATGGGTGCAGAATAGCGCACGGTCGTGTGGTAATCCACATATTTCCCGGTGTAGAGAAAGAGGTTGACTTCTCTGGCGATAAAGAAGGCAACGCTGCCGGCCACAAAACAGGTTAGAACAGATTTGAATGTGCCCAGCTTGTATAGATCCAACGTGTAGATCACATACAAGGCAATCAAGGGAATTAAAGTCGCGATGACATACGAGACGATCTGCATGGATAAATCTTACTCTATATCAGGTCGAAAAGCAACTTACAAATAAATATGGGAGTGCTGGTGAGGCTGCCAAAGCTTGTGTTATGATTTTAGCGGCCGCGACTGCCCATTTCTCTCGATGGCGACCATTCTGACCACTTGTCAGTGCCCGGATGGACGGTCAGGTTGTATTGAGGCCCGCCTTGCCAACTGACGACGAAAATGTTGGGCGAGCCATTGCGGGTGGAAGTGAAGGCAATGTTTTTGCCCAACGCATCCCATGATGGTGCGCTGTCGGGGCCGGCGAAGTCTGTCAGGCGGTACTCGGCTTTGGCAGCCAGGTCGTAGATATAAATGTCCAGGTTGCCATCACGCTTCGCTTGATAAGCTAGGCGGGCTCCGTCTGGCGACCAGGTGTGGTTGCCGGTATCGTCATCGCCATGGGTAACCTGGAGACGGTTTTTCCCATTCGCCTCGATCACGAACAGTTCCCATATTCCTTTGGTTTGGCAAAGGTAAGCGATCTGCCCGCCTTTCGTCGACCAGGCCGGGAAGATCTCATCCTCCGGCGCGGCGGTTACCAGGGTCTCTTGGCCGTTTTTGACGTTCAACGCCAGGATATCCCAATTGCCGTTGCGGTTGCTCTGGAAGACGAGCATTTGTCCATCGGGAGACCAGGAAGGGTTGACTTCGTCATGAATGCTGGCGGTAAGCTGGCGTTCTATTCCACTGGTGAGATCTATACTGAAAAGATCCCAGTTGCCGTTGCGGTCGCTTTGAAAAACGATCGTTTGGTTGTCTGTAGCAAACATAGGGTTGATGTTGTTTGCCTCGGTATTGGTTAGGCGGGTTTGCTCGTTGCCCTGGCTATCGGTGTAATACAACTCGATGTTGCCATCCCGGTCGCTCTGGAATACAACCCAGGCTTTGTCGTAAGAGAGGCTGGGGCGGCTGTCAACGGAGGGGCTTTGCGACAGGTTGTACAGCCGTGCATTGGATGAGCCTTCCGCACCATCCAGGCGATAGATTTCCAGGTTATCATCCCGGTAAGTGTGGAAAAGGATAAAGTTATCTCCCGCGGGCTGGTTTGAGCCAGGGGAAGCCATGTATTGCAAGATAGGGATGGGGGTTTTTGCCGTTTCTGCTGCGCCCGAACCGGCTTCGACTGTAGGTGTTGGTGCCATACAGTTGCCGGGCTGCAAGGCCGTTCCCGATGACGCAGATTTATCGGTGAGGGCGAAGCCGCCGGATTCGCCGGTGATCCTGGCCTGCAGGGAAAGGTTCGTACCAGTAGCGGCGTTTCTCCAGTTATCGTTCATGACCAGGAAAACGGCGTTATAAATCCTTTGACCGGCGGAAATATCCTGCGCGTTCCAGGTATAAGGAACCATGCTTTGCACGTAGTTTGCCCCATCGGTAACCTGGAGCGAAACTACCACACCTTCTGCCTGCTGGTTTGGGCTGGTATTTTCTACACTGACCGTAAAATAGACCACATTACAACTCTGGTTTTGGTTGTCCAGGTCTACCACCAGTTCGCCAACCACTGTCTCGGTCGGCGGCAGGCAATTCCCCGGGTTGACCATTGAACCTTGTGCGCTGTTCACGGCGATTGTTTGGTTGCCATGGGATTGAGTGCCTGCTACTTCTAGCGTAATTTCTTCGCCGGAGGGGGCGCTCATCCACAATTCGTTGATTGATAAGTTGAATTCTTCTGATATTTCTGCGCCCGCTTCCAAGGCGCCAATGCTCCAGCTTTCTGGAGCCAGGGCCGCGACATACTGTGACCCGGCTATCATCTGGAGAGAAAGGGAGATCTGATTGGCTTTGGTGTTGCTGCTCAGGTTGCGCACGCGCACCGCAAAGGAGGCCGAGTCGCAGCCCGCTCCCAGCCCTTCAATGCTTAACTGCAGTTCGACGGGAACCTCGGGCGGCAGGGTTGGCTTGTCCTCAGGCTCTTCCTCTTCCTCTTCCTTTTCTTTTTCCTTGGTGTAAACTTCTGGCGCCTGGGTAGGCGTTTCGACCAGCTTGGGCCCCTCGATAGGTTCCTCTGGCGTGGGGGGCAAAGGGGTTTCGGTGGGGAGTTCAACAATGGCTTCTACAAATACAAGCGTCTCTTCGCCGCCTGAAAGCCCACCTGCGCCGGGCAATAGTTTGCCGATCTCGTTCCCCGACGAAAAGATGATAGCGGCAAATAACAGGACCGCCCCGCCAATGAGTGCGATCAATGGTTTGTTCTTCAACCGTTTCATATGAACCTCGTCTACAATTTCCCGCGATGATTCCACCAATAAATGATGCTGCCGATCAGCAATAACCCCAAGAAGGTCAGGGATATCACGTTCACCGGACCTTTTGCAGCGGCGGGCAAGGCAGGAGTGATCGTCTGTGGCAAAATGATCACTGCCAGCAGGAATAACATGGCACACGCAAAAACCAAACGACCTGGCTGGGATGCCGGTCGCCTGATAAATTCCCGCCAGCCATCCAAGATTGTCGAGAATGTAGAATTTTTTGTTTCCTTGAGGCGGGTCTGGAACGGTGGGGGAAATGCTCTGGGCCACTCGGCTTCTAAACGTGCCCCGATCCGCTGCCTCTCCTCAACAGCAGGCTGTTCCTGCGCCATGGTATTCTTCAGGCGAAGGACAGTTTCTTGCATCTTGCGCAGCGCCAGGTCTTCACTCGACATGCTAACATCTTTGACTGGCGCTTCAGATAAGATCTGATCCACAAATTCTGCAAGTTCGTCATCTTGCTGTTGGTTGGATTGTTCGAGGTTTTTATCCATTTTCAGTCTCATCTAAGTGTTTTTGTAGAGCGGATACGGCCCTGCGAAACAGTGATTTCGTTGCTTCTAGTGATTGTCCTTGCACATCGGCGATATCTTTGAACTGTAAACCGTCCACAAATCTTAGCAGAATGATCTCGCAATATCTTTCGGGCAGCTTTCTCAGCGCCTGGCGGATAATGATGCGATCGTCAACGTCTCCAGGGTTATATCCGCTGCTTAATTTGAGCGATCTTTCTACATCAACCGCATCATCATCCATGCTTATCGACCCATTGCCTGCTTTCCGCTGCCTGTAATAATCTGCAATGTGTCTTTGTACTAAGGTGCGCAGCCAGGTGCTAAAGAGCGATTCACCCCGGAAGTTCTTTAACGATCTCATAACAGCGATGAAGATTTCTTGCGTAACGTCTTCAACATCTAGCTCCGGGGTGCGATAGCTGACCCAACGATGAACGATTGGTAAATACCGTTCATAAAGCGATGTAAAAGCATCCAGGCTGCCGTCTTTTGCTCGGCGGACCAACTCTTCATCGCTTGGATTGTGTTGGATAACCATGTTACTCAGTCTATCCGTTTATTTAGTCGTGGCTCAGGTAGAAAAAGGGTTGTATAGTACGGCGGACTTCGAAAACCTTACGCAAATGTAAGTAAAGCATCTCAATGATTTTACCACGCAACAATAAATTATGGATTGGTGTGCGGTGTCTTGCAGATATATTTGACATTGGGGAGAAAAACCAGACGGGGAGCTGGTTTTTACCTGGCGCTAGTCAAAAGCAACGGTTATGACTCAGAACGATGCCTGGGAAGCGACGTACTGCGGGTTCGCACGCGATAGTATTCTGTTTCGAGGATGCTGAGTCGTTCGATCAGCCCTCGGACAAGCATATCGTCCACCCAGGGCTGCACATTATCGATTGGCTCTCCAATATAATCGGCAATTTCCTGCAGATTGGCGCCTTTGTTTCGCAGCAGCCAATTGATGAACTGCCGTAGCGTATCCGGCATGTTCAGGATCTCGCCCATCACCAGGCCAGCGACCGGTTTGGTTTTCTTTAAATCTGCCTGTAGTTGTTGGAAAATAATTTCACTCATTGTTCACCCGATCATGACCAACGCAGTTTGCTTTGGGTTAGCTGCTGCGCTGCTTAGATGGCCATCAGCCGGTCTGCCACTTTTTGTAATTGTTGTGAGATCCTGTGTTCAGGATAGTGGGCGGCAAACACACCCTTGCTGGCTAGAACCATCATCTCATCCGAATGAGGTAGGATCGCGACCACCTCGGCCTTGTAGGATTGTTCAACCTGGGTGCGAACTTCCTCCAGGGAAAACACCTGTGGAACCTTGTTCACCACCAGGAAAAGATTGGGTACATCCAGTTTGCGGGCGACTTCCACCGTAACGCTGGTGCCCTGGTAGTCTTGTTGGTCAGGACGCAGCACGATCAGCAGCGCATCCGAGATGGCAATCGAAAGCAGCGTTTCCTCGTTCAAGCCGGGGTGGGTATCGATGATCAACGCGTCCAGCTGCAAAGTTGAGATCAGGCTCTCAAAGCCATCGCTCAGCAAGCCTACATCATAGCCTTCGCGCAAGACGCGCGCAATCTCACCTGGCTGGATGCTGGAAGGGATCAGGTAGATCTTGCCTGGAACGTTGACACCCAGGCTGGCGGTAACATCCGTCGCAGTATCTTCGATGTCGCACTTGCCATACAGGTAATCGTTCAGCGTGTGTTGCATCGAGCCTTCGTCAAGACCAAACAAAACATGGATGCCTGGAGAGAGGATATCGGTGTCTACCACACCCACTCTCAAGCCACGCGAGGCCAGTATCGCGGAGATGTTGGCAGATGTATTGGATTTTCCTGTGCCCCCTCGGAAAGAATGGATTGAGATGATTTTTGCCATACCACGCTCCCTGTCTTACGAGTTATCCTCTCGATTTTGTGCGCGCAGGTTCTTGATCTTTTCGCGCAGATCCTTGTAATAATCGCTTCCCATAATTTCAGAGACTTCCTGTTTGCGCTTGGCTTCATTAACCTCGATACGCAGATGGGCAACTTCCTGGCGTAATTGATCTTCACGCGCCTTGACCTGCACAGCCATGCGGGCAAATTCACTCGCCAGGGAAGCCAGGGTTGGGTCTTTGTACTGGCTGCCTTGCGGTTTCGCGGCCTCCTGGTAGTTGCCATCGGCCATTTTCCCGACCCACTCGCTCACTTCGCTCAGGAAATCGGTGGTGTAGCGAATGCGATCGTTCAGCCCTGCCATTACAGCCAGGCTCATATCAGGGTTTTCAGCCAGCAGTTTGCGAAATTCACTGCCGTTGAGGGTGAGAATGGTGGAATTTTCTTCCGCGCGTGCGCTGAGCGAGCGAGGCTTCTGGTGGATCAACGCCATCTCGCCGAGCATGCCTCCGGATTTGAAGATGCGGATGGCCTGGCCTTCGGACGACTTGCCTTCGCTGGGGGCGAAGATGGCAATGCTGCCAGATTCTACAATGATAAGTTCATCGCCTGGGTCGCCCTGGTTGAAGATCACTTGCCCAGCAGTCAACTGGCGCGGCTGGAGTGCTGCCACGATGCTGTTCAGCGCCTGGTTGGGGAGCCGGCTGAAAATGGTTACATCCTTTAGCTTGGTTCCAGCAGTCATAATTTCCTCCTGAGCAGTTAATATATGCTCAATTATATATCACATTTGTACCATTATATTGATCCTGAAAGCATCATCCAACGCATACCAACGCCAGCGCGGCCAGGATATTTGCCTTTTCTTGTCGATCAAGTTCAAAGCCTGGCGCGCCAGGTCACGTCCTTCGCTGCGGATGGAAGCCGGAGAGGTTGCCAGGTATTCCAACATTCGATTCAATGCCTGGCGGGCATCTTCGGCGTTGCCTGCCTGCCAATGGGCTTCGGCGGTCCGATAACAGGCCAATGCCAATCCGGCGGGGCAGTCGTCTGTCTCTTGCCAGAGCTGGCTGGCTTGTTGGTACAATGCCAGGGCCTGGTCGGTTGCTTGCTGCGCCAACAGCCGGTCGCCTTGGCGCACGGCTGCCAGGGCTGCGCCGGTTGACAGGCGCAGCACCCGGTAGGCTTGCCTGGCGGCTTTCCAGTTGCCTGCCAGGTCGGTCAGCAGCGTCTGCAGCGGGATGACCCATTCGCCTGCGGCTGGCGCCAGCAGTTCCAGGGCATGTTGGATATGCTCTGATCCGTGTGGGTCTTCGCCGCGCCAGTACAACCAGCTTTGAATTGCCGCCAGCCCGGCCTGGGCAGAAAGATCGTACCGTTCGATCAAATGATCCAACAATACCAGGGCTTCTTTTGCTCGTCCTTGCGTGGGCAGTGCCAGGGCCAACCGGCTGGCCAGGTGCTGCCGGGCAGGCAGCTCAAACGATTCTGGCAGGATAGACCAGGCTGCTTCATATGCTGCTGCTGCGGCGGCGTAATTGCCCTCGTCCATCGCAATATCTCCCAAACCGCTCTGAGCCTGGATACGGAGCCGCTGCGTTTCTTCGGTTGACGTTTCGGGAGCGATCGCGTTCAGGTTATCCAGGGCGCGCTGGTTATACTCGCCTGCTTTCTGGCGCTCTTGTTGAGAGTATGCCAGGGCGGCAGCCTGGATATACTTACTTGCTGCATCCTGGTAGCGTTCGGCTTTTTCGTAATGATCCGCAATGACCGCTGCTTCCTGAGCCGGGTTGCGGGCGACCTGGGTGCCCAGGAACTGCCCGATCCGGGCGCTCAATTCGCTCTTTTCCTGGCGTGGCGCGGATAAATGATCGGCAATGCGAGCGTGCAGCTCGCGACGTTTTTCGAACGGCAGGCTGTTGTAAAGCACATCCCTCACCAGCGGCTGCTGGAAGGCGTAGAATTTATCCACGGTTTTTTCGATCACCTGTACCAGGCCGGCCCGGGTGATGCCGTTCAAATGGTTGCTCAAGGTTACCCGGTCAATGGATGCGGGCAGCAGGGCAGTCACTTCGCTAGCGTGAAATTCGTTGCCCACGACAGATGCCAGGCGCGCGGTCTCACGTTGGCCTTCTGGCAGCTTTTCCAGGTTGCTGAGAACCATTTTCTGCAGGATGTTGGAGGTCTGGAGCATCTCGCGCAAATCATCCGGGCCGATCTTGCGGCTCTGCTGGATCCAGCGAGTGATCTGTTCAACAAAAAGTGGGTTGCCGTTGCTCTGTTGGTGGATCAGGGGCGCCAATTCGGCAGTCAAAACATAGGCAACCAGGCTGTTGGTTTCCTGTAAAGAAAGAGAAGACAATTCCAGGTCGATCCTCTGTTTTTCCTTATCCCGTGCTGTTCTCTCTGGAGCATGACCGCGCTGCGCCAGCAGGAAAATAATAGGTTTTTCCTTCAGCTCTGCCAGCAGGTGCTGCAGCAGATCTCGGGAGCCGGGATCCATCCAGTGAGCATCTTCGAAGAAGATCAACGCAGGCGACCTGTCCAGCAGCTTCTTGAAGAGCGTGGCTGCGGTTGAATAGATGTGTTCGCGCTCGCGGCCCGTCAGCAGCGGCGGCAGCATTTGCCAGACCAGGCCAACTTCATTTGTCTGCTGGCTTTCATCTAATTGGCTCAGCAAGGTATCTAATGAGCTGCGCCGGCGTTGGATGCGGCCTTCCTTGAACCCCATCAGGTAAGCCGTATTGGATTGTTCCTTTTCAGATCCGTCTGGCTCTTTCGCGGGCGGGCGGATGCCCATCAGGGTTGCCAGGGAGGCCGTCTGCCGGGGGTCTATCCCTAGCTCTGCGACCAACTGCTGCAGTTTCTCCAGGTGGACCTGAGGCAGGTCAATCGAGGAAATTCCCGCCAGGCTGCGCAGAATACTGCTCCAGCAGGCATAAGGAGTGCTGCTGCTGTAAGACCGGCAGTGGGTTGCCA
Source organism: uncultured Anaerolineaceae bacterium (assembly GCA_964629965.1). Classification (GTDB taxonomy): domain Bacteria; phylum Chloroflexota; class Anaerolineae; order Anaerolineales; family UBA4823; genus CAZVRZ01. Next base: position 32,797 of record CAZVRZ010000003.1, on the reverse strand, counting down.
ACGCCTTAAAGTTCATCCCCAGCGATTTTTTTATGATCTCATCAGCCAAATGGCTTTTTCCGATGCCAGAAGGGCCGTAGATAGTGAGCAGGCGGCTTTCCCCTTTCTTGGCATTTTCGAGCAGCTCAATACCTTTGGCTAATTCGCTGGAACGCCCAATCAGCAGACTGCGGGTCTCGCTGCGGTGCAGCAGAATGTTGTCGCGCGGCCCATCGACCTGGGCAATCTCGATCGGCTTGCTCTTGCCTTTGACGCGGATCGGGTGCAGCCGGGTGCAGATAAAGTGATCGTCCACCTGTTGGAAGAGGCGCGGGCTGAGCAAGATCTGGCCCATCCTGGCCGCGCCCATCAGGCGAGCCGCCAGGTTAACATCATCTCCCATCACGGTATATTCTCGCCGGCTGGGCGAGCCAACCATGCCGGCGTAAATTTCGCCCAGCGTGATACCGATGCGATGTTCGATGAGCGGGCCGCTGTATCCCGGCGGCAGATGTCGGGCATACTGCCGGGTCAGTCGCTCGTTCAGCATGGTCAATTCTACGTTCATGGTTAAAGCTGTGCTGACGGCGCGCTGTGGATCATCTTCGTGGCTGATCGGAGCGCCAAACAATATGAGCATTTTGACGCCTTTGCTGTATGGATCGATGCGGCTGACCATCCCACCATAAGATCGCACCGTATCGTGCATGGCGTTGAAATAGGCGCTCAGCACGCTGGCAGTGCGGCGGATGCCATCCTTGCCCCACATTTCCAGCAGCGCCTCGGCTCCCTGGAAATTGCAGAACATCACCGCCACCGGGCGAAATTCGCTGTCCACGCGGCGCTGCTGAGAATGCGCCAGCAGACGTTCTACCAGTTCGGGCGCCAGGTATGGTGTGAGCGCCTTGATCTGGCGCAGCACCAGTTCTATCTGCGCGGCGATATCCAGCGGGCTGGCGTCCCAAGGAATCGCGCCGCGGGCGCGGCGCTGTTCGGCCCTGATCTCGAAATTGTCCAGTCTTTGTCCTTCGCGCAAAGAAGCAGTGAAAAAGCCAGGGATGTGATCATTGACCTGGAAATCTCCGGCGATCAAGGTTGCGGTAGCCTGGTCGATCACCATCTGCCCGGGGCGTTTGGTGGCGCCTTCTGCAGCCATCACCAGGTTCACTGCTCCGCCAAAGATGCCATATTCCATGCGCTTTTCTGAACCCAGGCTGGCAGCCAGGAAATCACCCGTCGCCACACCGATTTTCATCTTGAGACTGACTTTCTCGGTGGGAGAGTCGATGGTGGCAAAATCTTTCATTGCCTGCAGCATCCGCTGCCCGGCGCGTGCCGCCCACAATGCCTGGGCGCCATTTTTTTGTTGAGGAAAGTAAACCAATGTGGCGTCTCCGGCGAATTTGAGCAAGATACCGCCGGACCACGATAGGATTTCCAACATCCTAATGAAATAGCGGTTCATGATCTCGGTCAGGTGCTCGGCGCCCTCTGGGCCCAATACTGCCAGTCGCTCTGAGAGTGCAGTAAACCCACTCACATCTGAGAAGAGCAGGCTGCCTGTGATCATCTGCCCTTTTGCCAGGCCGGCGACCGGATTCCGCATCATCTCCTGCACCAGGTGCTGAGGTAGAAATGTGGAAAGCTGGAAAAGAACCGAGCGCAGCCGCTCCAATGCCTTGACAAAAGAGCCGCGCCGCGCCGAACGGCTGTTGAGGTCGCGCCACAGGTCGGGCGGCAGGTATTGTTCCAACTCGGGTGGCAGTTGGATGGTTAGCTCTTCTTCCGCTGGTTGCTGTTCTTCTGAGAGGAGATCGAGTACTTTGCCAGGCCGGGGGCGTTCGGGTGTCTTGGCTACCGGGCGTTTCTCGCTTTTGTCTGGCGCGAGAGAGTCGAAGATATTGTCGAGCGATTTGCCGCCGCGCCGCTCGCGTTGCGGCGTGGTGAGCGGGGGGGCGGGTGATTCAACAGCCGGGCCTGCTTCAGGAGTATCTTTCGGTGGGGGCAGTGTGGCTGGTTGGGGTTGGTCGTTCTCGATCTTTGAGAACAGGTCGCTCATTTTCGCTGCCCGGTTACGGGGCGATGATGTAGTCTTTTCTGCCGCCGGTTGGGAAGAATCGCTGCCAAGCAGATTCCCCAGATCCACCAAACCGCGGCCGGGTTTCTTGCGGTTACCGGGAGATGGTAGATCGAGAGGGGGATTGTCTGGCCGTTTCATTGGCTCTTAAAGCGCCCGAATGGCGGCATCCATGCGCTCGATGGCGATCTGGATGTTTTCTAACGAATTGGCAAAACACAGCCTGAGGTAGCCCTCACCATAAGCGCCAAAAGAAGTGCCCGGCAGGAGCGCTACCCCGGCTTTCTCCAGCAGGTAATTGGCCAGCCAGTCGGAGGATTTGCCCAGCGCAGAGATATTCGGGAAAACGTAGAAGGCGCCTTGCGGCAGGCGGCAGCGCACGCCAGGGATGGCGTTCAAACCGGCTACCAGCGCATCACGGCGCCGCCGATATGCAGCCACCACTGCTTCCACCCGCTCTTGCGGCCCGTGGATGGCTTCTAGCCCAGCCATTTGGGTGAAGCTGGCAGTGCAGCCAATGGAATGGGTGAGCAGCAGCTCGACCCGTCCAGCCAGCGCAGCAGGCATGATGCCGAAACCCAACCGCCAGCCCGTCATGGCGTAGGTCTTGGAAAATCCGTCGCAAATGATGGTGCGTTCCAACATGCCGGGTAGGCTGGCGATACTGGGCACTGTTCCTATGTAAGACAGGCGGGTGTAGATCTCATCAGAGAGCACCCAGATGCCGCGCTCCGCGGCGACAGTGGCAATATGCCGCAGCGCTTCCACCGGCATGACGCCACCGGTGGGGTTGCTGGGCGAGTTGAGCACGATCAGGCGTGTGCGCTCGCTTACCAGCCGGTCGAAGGCCTGCAGGTCGAAGGAGAAATCGGCTTCTTCCTGCAGCGGCACTGGCACAGGCGTGCCCCCGGCTACTTCGATCATTGCCCGATAAGTGGGGAAGCCCGGATCGGGGTAGATGACCTCATCGCCAGGACGGACCAGCGCCAGGGTTGGGAAGAACAGCGCCGGTTTGGCGCCTGGCCCCATCACCACCTGGGCCGGGTCAACCTTCACGCCGAGACGGCGGCTGGCAGCTTCAGCCACGGCTTTGCGCAGCGCGGGGATGCCGGCGGAAGGTGTGTAGCGAGTGTAGCCTTGCCGGATGGCCTGGACGCCGGCCTGGGCAATGTTCTCGAAAGTGGGTTCATCGGGCTGCCCGATCTCCAGGTGGATGATCTTTTGCCCGCCGGCTTCCAGGGACTGGGCGCGGGCTAGCATATGATAAGCCCCTTCTGGCTCAAGCGTGCGGACGCGCTCGGCAAAATCTATGATGTGCATGTTACAACTCCATATAACGATCAATCTGCTTACCAATGATTGCCAGGCTGTCTGCCCAGAACTTCTTTTGACGAATGTCAATGCCGTGGCGGGCTGCCAGGTCGGCTGCCTTCCCTTCGCCGGTGGAGGCGAGCAGATTCATGTATTCAGGCACAAAGCTTGCGCCGCGCTGTTGGTAAATAGCGTACAGGCCGGTTCCGAAAAGTAGGCCAAAGGCATAGGGGAAGTTATAGAAAGATAGCCCGGCCGAATAGTAATGTGATTTCCAGGTCCACATGTACTTGTGCAGGTAGTTCTCGTCCAGCCCATCGCCGTAGGTGGCCTTCTGAGCGCGCTCCATGATGTCGCAAAGGTCATCTGCAGAAAGCTCAGCGCCGGCCCGGCGCTCGAAAACCTCTTTCTCGAACAGGTAGCGCGAATAAATATCAACGATCACCTGGCTGCTGCCGATCAGGGATGTTTCCAGGATAGATAACTCCTCGTCGGCATTGGCGGCGCGCTTTAAGGCTGCCTGGGTGACGATCGTTTCGCACATGATCGAGGCGGTTTCTGCCAGGGTCATGGGTGTGGAACGCTGTAAGGGTGTCTTGCCAGCTTTGAACAGGCAGTAATTATGAAAGGCATGTCCCAATTCGTGAGCAATGGTGAACACCTGGTCGAGCGTGCCATCGAAATTGCACAAGACGCGCGACTCGCGCACCGCGGGCAGGCTCATACAAAACGCTCCCCCTTGTTTGCCCACGCGCTGTTCGGCGTCAATCCAGTTGCGCTCGAAAGCGGTTTTTGCCAGTTCGGCCAATTCGGGTGTGAACTGGCTGAAATGCTCCAGGATGAATTCGGAAGCTTGTGAGAAGGTGTAGAGCTTATTTGTTTTTCCGCTTGGCGCAAATAAATCCCACCAGGCCAGATTCTCCTTGCCCAGGCGGGTGGCCTTGGCGCGGAAATATTTGCGGAAGGAGGGGAAAGAGTCGTGCATGGCTTCCAGCATCGCGTTCAGCGTATCGCGGTCGATGCGGGCGTCGTCTAGCGCCTGGTGCAGGGCATCTTGCCGGCCGCGTCGCCGGTTGAGCGTATTGACCGTGCCCTTGATGCCGTTCATGGCGGCTGCCAACGGTTCGCGAACGTTTTCCCAGAGTTTTGTCTCGGCCTGGTAAGCCCGGCGTCGCACGTTTTCATCGGGGTGGCTGCGCAAATTGATCAATGCCGGAGCCGACAGTTTCTCGGTCTTGCCATCCAGCTCGAAATCTGTGCTGAGCTGCGAGGTGATGGTGCCTTGCAGCCTGCCCCAGGCGCCGGCGCCGCTTGGATTCAACTCGGCAACTAGCGATTCTTCGACCTGGCTCATCAGGTATTTGCTTTGTTCGGCCGATTCATTCAAATAGAATGCGTGGCTTTGTGCGCTGCCTCCCTGCTCGATCATGCCAGGCAGAGCTGGCACAACCTTGGCCACCCACAGGCGGATGCGCACTTGCGCTTTTTGCAAACGCACGCCGATCTGATCGAACTCAGATTGCAGCCTTTTGGCTTCCAGGTTAAACGAGTCGGTGGATACGAACGATGAAATATAAGAGCGTATCGTCATTGCCAGCAGCAGAGCGGCGTTCAAACGGTCGATCAACTCGCCCGCGGCTGGAGCAAGCTGAGAGGGAACGCTGGCGGCTGTCAGAGGCTCGATCTGCTCGGCGATGTAAGCATCCATCTCATCGAGCAGGTGGACAAGCCGGTGGCGATCAGCCTGGAATTCGGCCGAATTCAGTGCCGGGTAAACGTTAGATAGATCCCAGCGAGGAGATTGGGGAATGGTCATAGCAGCTCCAAGAACATAGAATGTCTTACGCATTCATTTTACACGAAAAAAGGGGTTGGCGAGGTTGGAACCTCTCGGCTGGGTCAGGAACAACGTCAAGGACCGGCAAGGGCGCTTTTGGGAACATCCCTTATCACCACCTGTTGGGGAACCTGATCGACCACAAAGCGCAGCATTTCTTCATTTGTGAGATAATTTGTATAAGTTTCAAATGGTAATGAATAGGAGGCTTTTCCGATGAAAGACCGCTCTTTGCTGATGATCCCAGGGCCGATCGAATTCGAGCCGCAGGTATTGGCTGCGATGGGTGCGCCCACCACCAGCCACCTGGCGCCTTCGTTTATAGATGCTTTTGGCCAGGCGTTGGAACGCCTGCGACAGGTGTTTTTATGCTCTGGGGGACAGCCGTTTGTTTTGGCAGGCACCGGCACGCTGGCGATGGATTCGGCCGGCGCCAATCTGATCGAGCCGGGCGACCGGGCCCTGGTCGTCAATACCGGTTACTTTGGCGACCGTTTCGCCGCACTGCTCGAGCGTTATGGTGCTCAGGTAACCCAATTGGTTGCACCGGTGGGCGGACAGCCTGCCCTGGCAGAGGTGGAAGCGGCGCTGCGCACTGGCGGCTTCAAGCTGGTCACGGTCACCCAGGTGGATACTTCGACCGGCGTGTTGGCAGATGTACCCGGGGTGGCGGCCCTGACCCGGCAGTATGGGGCGCTATGCGTGGTGGATGGCGTCTGTTCGGTGGCGGGCGAGGAACTGCGCATGGATGAGTGGGGCGTTGACCTGGCTTTGACAGCTTCGCAAAAGGCCATCGGCGTGCCGCCCGGCCTGGCCTTGATCGTAGCCGGCGCGCGGGCGATGGAAGCGTTCCACCAACGCAAGACCCCGGTATCGAACTATTACGCGGATTGGAGCAACTGGCTGCCCATCATGCAGGCTTACGAGGCGCACAAGCCAAGTTATTTTGCCACGCCGGCGGTCAACCTGATCTTTGCCCTCAATACCAGCCTGGGACAAATCCTGGCGGAAGGGATGGAGAAACGTTTTGCCCGCCACGTGACAATCAGCCGGGCTTGCCGGCAAGCCGTGCAAGCGCTGGAACTCGGACAGGTGCCGCTGTCGGATGAGCTTGCTGCTCATACCATGACGGCGCCGCGCTTCCCGCCCGGTATTAGCGGAGGAGATTTACTGGCGAAGGTTGGCCAGGCTGGGGTCGTGCTGGCTGGTGGACTGCACCCGGCCATTAAGAGCGAGTATTTCCGCATCGGTCACATGGGCGCAGTGCGCCCGGGCGATGTGTTGGCAACGGTCGGCGCGCTTGAAACTGCGCTGAAGCAAAGTGGTTATTCATTCCGGGCGGGCGTGGGGGTGACGGCCGCTCAAGCCGTATTTTTAGGAGATGAAAATGCTTGAGATCGAACGTTTGGTTGCTTCGCAATGCGAACTGGGTGAGGGTCCACTCTGGCGCTCGGATGAGCAGGCTTTGTACTGGTTGGATATTTATGGCAAGAAGGTGGAGCGCTTCGAACCAGGCGTTCCTTCCTGGCATACCATCCACATGCCGTTTCGGGTTACTTCGCTCGGACTGCGCCAGGGCGGAGGGTTCATCATATCGGCCGAACAGGGGTTGGCTTTGTGGGATGGCCTTTCCATGGATGTTGAATGGCTGCAGCGGCCCGAAGAGAACAGGCCGTATTTTCGCTTTAACGATGGCGCCGTGGCGCCGGGCGGGCAGTTCTTTGCCGGTTCGATGTACGATGGACCCGATGTTTCGCCGCTACCTGCCGGCAGGCTGTACCGGCTCGATCCAGATCATCTTCTGCACCAGGTGCAAGAGGATGTGCTGATCTCCAACGGCCTGGGATGGAGCCCGGATGGCAAGACGATGTATTATACCGATTCGCTGCGTTATACCATCTATGCTTTTGATTATGACTCGGCCAGCGGTGAGTTAGACCGGCGGCGTATTTTTGTGCACGATCCCGAAGAACCGGGCGTGCCCGATGGCCTGGCGGTGGACAGCGCCGGGTTCGTGTGGAGCGCTCGCTGGGATGGCTGGAAAGTGACCCGTTACGATCCGGATGGCAAGGTGGAATGCATTCTACCCATGCCGGTGCAGCGCCCAACGTGCTGCATGTTCGGCGGCAAAGACCTGGACGAGTTGTATATCACCTCGGCTTGGGTCGGGCTGAGCGAGTCACAGCGCCAGGCTCAGCCGGGAGCCGGCGATCTCTACCGCATGCGTGCGGGTGTAACAGGCCTGCCCAGGCCTTATTACCGCGGCTAACGTCACCTGGCGGGAAGACGGATTGTTAAAGTTGTCTTGACAAATTTCCACTACTGCCATACAATAGGCCAATTTTATGAACACAAGACTGGACCACATTTCATGCTTGATGCGCCCGAGGCGGGCAGGTAGCCACCGCCTCGGAAAAGCGTAATTTCATTCGCTTCTTCAGGCGGCGGACAGCCTCCCGCAAATCTTGCCAAAGATTGCGTGAGCCTGTCCGCCGCTTTTTTTTAGCCATGATCCATGATCAAGATATTTTCTAATACCAAAGGAGAGAAACTGTATGCCAACAAAACCTGATCATCCATTGGGCTTTACTACCCGCCAACTGCACGCCGCCCAGCAGCCCGACCCAACCACCGGTTCTCGGGTTGTGCCCATTTACCAGACCACCTCATACGTTTTCAAAGACACCGATCATGCCGCCCGCCTGTTCGCGCTAGAAGAACCCGGTAATATTTACACCCGTATCCAGAATCCTACCAGCGACGTCTTCGAGCAGCGCATGGCCGACCTGGAAGGCGGCATAGGCGGGTTGGCTGCCAGCTCCGGGCATGGCGCGCAAACGATCACTGTTCTCTCGCTGTGCGGCGCCGGCGATCACATTGTTTCGTCGGTTACCTTGTACGGAGGCACCTACAACCAGTTCTGCTACACCTTTCCACGCCTGGGGATCGAGGTAACCTTTGTTGATCCATCTGATCCTGAAAATTTTCGCCGCGCCATTCGCCCAAACACGAAATTGATCTACGGCGAAACGCTGGGGAACCCGCGCATCAATGTTTTTCCCTTTGAGGAAGTGGCTGCTATTGGACACGAAAATGGCCTGCCGCTGGTGATCGACAACACCTTTGCTACTCCTTATTTGTGCTGCCCGCTGGAGTGGGGTGCGAATATCATCTTGCATTCCACCACCAAGTTCATCGGTGGACATGGCACTTCCATCGGCGGCGTCATTGTGGATGGCGGCAACTTCGATTGGTCTCATAGCGGGCGCTTCACCAATTTTACCCAACCAGATGAGAGCTATCACGGGCTGGTATATGCCAGCCTGGGTGCGGCGGCTTTTATTACCAAGGCACGTGTCCAGATCATGCGCGACATTGGAGCTTGCCAATCGCCCTTTAACTCCTGGTTGTTCCTGCAAGGCCTGGAGACGCTCAGCCTGCGCATGGAGCGGCATGTGCAAAATGCCAGGGCAGCGGCCGAATATCTGGAAAAGCATCCCAGGGTTGCCTGGGTGACCTATCCTGCTCTGGCGAATCATCCAGACCATGCCCGTTCGCAAAAATATCTACCCAAGGGGCCGGGCTCCATATTGGGTTTTGGCGTCAAGGGTGGCTACGAGGCTGGACGTAAGTTCATCAACTCGGTCAAGCTGATCAGCCACCTGGCGAACGTTGGCGACGCCAAAAGCCTGGCAATCCATCCAGCCAGTACCACTCATGGCCAGTTGACGCCTGAGCAGCAGCTTGAAGCAGGCGTGACGCCGGACTTTATTCGCTTGAGTGTTGGCATTGAAGATATTGAAGATATTCTGTGGGACCTTGACCAGGCCCTGGCAGCCTGATCTCATCTTTCAAGGAGAATTTAATATGCCTGTAAAAATTCCTGACACTCTTCCTGCCAAGCAGATCCTGGAGGGCGAGAACATTTTTGTCATGGGCGAATTTCGTGCCATACACCAGGATATTCGTCCGATCCGGATAGCCATCTTGAACCTGATGCCAACCAAGATCTCTACCGAAACGCAGTTGTTACGCCTCTTGGGCAATTCTGCCCTGCAAGTGGAGATTACGCTGCTGCATACAGAATCGCACGAATCAAAGAACACATCGCAAGATCACCTGATCGCACACTATAAAACCTTTCGGGATATAGAAAACGAGAAATTTGACGGACTGATCATCACCGGTGCTCCGGTGGAGCAGATACCCTTCGAACAAGTGGATTATTGGCCCGAGCTGTGCGATATTTTGACCTGGAAAGAGACTCACGTGTATTCAACTTTCCATATCTGTTGGGCAGCCCAGGCAGGTTTATACCATGCGTATGGCATTCCCAAATATCCGCTGCCGGCCAAGATGTTTGGCGTGTTTCCACACCGCGTGATGATGCAAAACGAAAAATTACTGCGCGGTTTTGATGACGAGTTTTATGCGCCTCATTCGCGCCACACTGAGATCCGGCGTGCAGATGTCGATCTGGTTCCCGAAGTGGATGTGTTGGTTGAATCTGGAGAAGCCGGCTTGTATATCCTGGCTTCCAAAGACCGGCGGCAGTTCTATATTACCGGGCATTCCGAGTATGACCCATTTACGCTTAAGGGGGAATACGATCGTGATATCGGCAAAGGTTTGCCGATCCATGTGCCTCGCAATTATTACCCTAGCGATGATCCTGCTCGGCTGCCTGTGGTGCGCTGGCGAGGCCATGCAAACCTGTTGTATGCCAATTGGTTGAACTACTATGTTTACCAAATCACTCCGTATGATCCTCAACAAATACCCGATGGGATCACTCTATCATCATTCGATTAACCAAAAGTGGTGGGCATAAAGTAAATAGGGTGTTGTTGGCAGGTGAAATTCTGCTGGCAACATCCTATTTTGTATATGTGCTTGACAATTCTCGCCAGGGTGGTAAGATAATTGCAAGAGCGCTCTTTAAGTTTTGGGATAAGGAGGTAGAAATCTATGACTAATTTAACCTTGGAAGAGATTGCCAGGCGCGTCGGTGTGTCGCGTTCAACCGTGTCACGGGTGGTCAATCATGATCCAACCGTGGGAACTGAGATTCGTGAGCGGGTATTGAAAGTGGTCAATGAGACCGGTTACCAACCCAACCCGGCCGCGCGTTCGCTGGCTTCGCGGCGCTCACGAGTGATCGGCCTGGTCATTCCACGCAGTATTCGCACCTTTTCTACCGATCCCTACTTTCCGCGCTTGACCCAGGGGATCACCCAGGCTTGTAACCAGCATGATTATACGCTTTCCTTGTTTGTCTTTCAGACCTCTGATGATGAAGAAAAACTTTTTCCGCGCATTTCTCAGAGCGGCTTTTTGGATGGCGTTATCATTCAGTCCACGCATGCTGGCGACCGGTTGATCGAGCAGTTGAAAAAAAGCAAAACGCCTTTTGTGGTGGCCGGCCGACCTTTTATTGATAATGTCAGCTATGTTGATGTGGATAATGTGGCCGGAGCCCACCGGGCTGTTTCTTACTTGATCGCGCTGGGCCGCCGCCGGATAGGAGAAGTTGCCGGGCCATTGATCACGAACGCCGGGCGAGATCGCGAAGAAGGGTATCATAAGGCTCTGGTGGATCACGGCATACCGATTGATGATGAAATGGTGGTAGAAGCAGATTTTACGGAACATGGTGGTTACGAGGCTGCCTTGCTTTTGTTGGAGCAAAACCCCGATGCAATCTTTGTCGGTTCAGATATGATGGCTTTGGGAGTCCTTAAGGCCATTCACCAGGCAGGCCTGTCTGTGCCAAAAGATATCGCCGTGGTGGGCTATGATGACCTCACCCCTGCGACCATGGCATATCCGCAGCTCACCACCATCCACCAACCGATCTATGAAATGGGTGTGCACTTGGTGGAGATGTTGTTGGAACTCATCGAAGGCGAGGCTGGAACGCCGCGTCGGGTGATCCTGGAAACGAAACTGGTCGTTCGGGAATCTTGTGGCGGGCAAAAGCCTGCCTGAGTTTCAGAAGGATACTAAAGATGGATTGCGAGAGAATCATTGCCGAGCGTAAGCGGCGTATGATGTAGAAAGTAGGTAGCAAGGGGTATTGACGCAATTACCCAATGATGCAATAATATGTCAGCATGATGTCAGTGGTTGACATGTTTTTTTCTATCTTTCCATTCCAACATTCAAAAGATTATGCAGGGAGGTAGGATCCAGATATGAAAAGCAAAAGAATTTTGCAGATCGTTTTCAGTATTGGATTGCTTGTAAGCTTATTGGTTGTTTCGGCTACCAGCGTTTTTTCTCGCACAGAAGTCATGCCGAATCTAGTTGTGCAATTTTCAGGGCGGGGGCGAGCCAATAACTACGACCTGGATACGGTTGTGCCTGACACAACCGGGGCCGCAGGCCATTTGCACTATCTGCAGGCAGTGAACGAACAACTGGCATTGTACCGGAAGGATGGTCGGTTCCCCGGTGAGAATCCAGAATCACCACCTTCGGGCACGCCGTTGTTCAGCGCAGATTTTGAAACGCTGTGGACCGGCGCCAATACAGGTACATCCTGTGATGGCGGCAATGGTTATCATCATGGACAGCCATCCATTGTTTATGACCACATGGCTGGGCGTTGGGTCGTGGTGGACGTGGCGTATAGTGATGGTAACACCGGGCCCTACTATCTTTGCGTCGCTGTTTCCAAAGGAATTGCCCTACCGAGCACTCCAGGCGGTTCGGCTTTCTTCAGCAAGGATCACTGGTATTACTACACGGTAGATACCAATGTTGGCATCTATCGCTACTATCCCGATTCCCCCAAGCTGGGCTTGTGGCCGGATGGATATTACCTGGCAGCCGACCTGTACGATGCATATAATAGCGGCCTGAACCGCACGCCCAAAGGTCTGAAGGTGTGGGCTCTGAACCGGGAAGACCTGTTGGGCGGCGTTCAAGAGGAAGCACGGTTCGTGACGTATTACCTCAACGAGCAAATGGGCTTTGAGCACCTGGTGCCAACCACGCTTTTGGGCACTCCGCCCCAGTATGGCACACCCAACTACTTTGCTTCGATTGAGCCGGGGCGGATGTCGTTCTGGAAATTCCAGGTTGACTGGATCAACACGAATGTGTCTACCTTTGGAGATGCACTTCACCGGCCAGATTTTATCCTGCCCACTGATACCTCGATTATCTGGGCAAATGGATACTTAATACCACAACCGGGCACGGGCGAAAGGCTGGAAGTGCACGGGGATAAGTTAACTTCACCATTACAGTATCGTATTATTAACGGGGTGGCTTCCCTATGGACCATGCACACCATCCTCAGCGGCGGCGTTACTGGATTGCGTTGGTATGAATTCCGGCCCGATCCGGCCGGGGCGATTGCTCCGACCATCTACCAACAAGGTACTCACCAACCCGATACCCATTATCGTTGGTTGGGTAGCCTGGCGGTAGACCGGGCTGGCGATATGGCGATGGGTTTCAATATTTCTAGCCTCACTTTGTACCCATCGATCTTCTATGCCGGGCGATTGGTGACCGATCCCTTGAGTAACCTCACCCAGGGTGAGGCTCCCTTCTACTATGGAAGTGGGCACGAGAATGATGGCGATCCGATCATTGATGGTCAATGGGGTCGCCAGAGCACTATGAGTATTGACCCAATGAATGAGTGTATCTTCTGGTACACCAATGCTTATTACGAGGCTGCTTCAGCCAGCCAGTGGAAAACTCGCATCGGTTGGTTTACCTTCCCATCCTGCAAGGGCGGTTCGAATGCCCGCATCTCTGTAAGCACGGCGAATGTGGAAGGTGACCAGGCTTCGGGTGTTGAGTTTGAAGCCTACAGCACAGGTGTTTCGTATGATGGGCGGTTTGTAGTCTTTACATCCGAAGCGACCAACCTGGCTGCCGGCGATACGAATGGGCGTCGGGATGTTTTCCTACGTGATCGCGATACAGATCTGGATGGCGTCTTTGACGAGCCGGGAGCAGTGTCGACGGAACGCATCACGGATTTTGGATATGACGGATTGCAGCCATTGGGCCATTCCTGGCAGGTAGCGATCTCTGGCGATGGGCGTTACATTGCCTTTAGTTCAGAAGCGAGTAACCTGGTACCGGGAGACACGAATGGACTGCGAGATGTGTTTGTCTACGATCGTGTTACCCAGGCCTTTATCCGCGCCTCTGTCGCAGATTCGACTGCCTTGCAGGCTAACGCGGTATCTGACCAGCCAACCCTTTCTTATGATGGCCGCTACCTTGCCTTCCGCTCCTGGGCAAGCAACCTGACCGGCGATGCTCGTAATGTTGGCTCGAATGTTTACCTGCGCGACTTGCTGGCCGGGCGCACTTATCTCGTTTCCAAGCCAGTCTCTGCCCCGGTAACTCAGAACGCTTTCTCCCCCAGTATCTCGGCAGATGGGCGTTATGTCGCTTTCACGGCCCTGGTAAACAACCTGATCACGAACGACACGAATAACGCCGAGGATGTTTTCCTCTATAGTCGCATCATGGTAAATAATGTAATTACGGAGAGTATTTCACGTCTCTCGGTTTCGTCCAATGGCGCTGAGGGCAATTATCACTCGCATAACCCACGTATTTCAGGCAATGGTCGTTTTGTGGTCTTTGCTTCGGATGCCAACACCCTGGTGCCTGGGGATACGAATGGTTACACAGATATCTTTGTCCGGGATCTGTTGACTAACAAGACAGACCGGGTTTCACTCAACTTCCTGGGATTGCAGGCCAACAATGGCGACTCGTATACGCCCGACGTCAGTTTCGATGGCACGTATATCGTCTTTGCCTCAGATGCCAGCAACATGGATTCCACCATGCCCGATTTGAATGCCCGGCGCGATGTCTTTTTGCATGATCGCACGGCTGTTCTGGCTGGTGCTTATGAGATCGGTTTGACTTCACGGGTTTCTCAGGATTACCTGGGCGGCGAGCCAAATGATTGGTCTCTGGCGCCAACGATCTCTGGGAATGGACGGCATGTGGTCTTCCTTTCTGAGGCCACCGATATCGTGCCCAACGATACGAACTATGTTTGGGATGTGTTCGTCAATGATACCCAACGCACAGTGCCGGTCTTCCTAAGCGCCGATCCCGAGCAGGCGGTTGAGCTCGGCAGCAACATAAACGTTCCAATCAACTTCAGTACGAATGGATTTGCCATCGATACGATTGTGTTCTCGGTGGATTATGATGCTGCTTGTTTGTCCTTCAACCCGGTGGATGGCTTACAGTTTACCCTGCCAGCAGGCTTCACTGCCAGTTTCAATCATAACCCGAACGATGCTGATGGGGAAATCGATGTGGTCATCATGGATACGACTGCCCCGGTTCAAGCGCTGCCAGGCGGTACTTTGCTCAATCTCACATTCCAGGTGAGCAGCTCTTGCCCGGTGGTCGCTGGTTCCAGCGCCAACATGCGGGTAGGTTTCTCTGGTAGTCCCTCGGCTTCTTTCGCCTCGAAGGGAGTTACCGTGGTGGGCGGCGTCTCTGATGGCTTTGTGCGCATTGTTGGCGGCACCCTGGGAGACTGCAACCGGGATACTGCCGTCAATGCCGGTGACCTGACGGGCATGGTACTTGAGATCTTCGATGGCGACCCCGGCGATCCTGGCAGTGTGGCGGGCGGCAGCTATTCGGGTGATTCGATCGGCTGCAACCCCAACCAAGACTATCTGGTTGATGCTGGAGACCTATCTTCGACGGTTGGGATCATCTTTGGAGGCAGTGTACAGGCTGACAAAGATGAACTGCCTGTGCCAACCGATAAGAACAGCCTGGGCGTGCCTATGATCAGCTTGCCTATGAGCCTGACCGAACCTGAGAAACCAGTGAGCGTGCCGGTGAACTTTACTGCCAACGGCAGCGCGATCAGCAGCCTGGTCTTCTCTCTGGATTACGACTCCAGCCTGGCTACCCTTGATCCGGCGGATGCGGATCAGAACGGTATTCCAGATGCTGTCCAATTCGACCTGCCGACTGGCTTCCAGGTAGCGGTAAAGTACGATCCTGCTGACCTGAACGGTGAATTGGATGTGGTTGTTTGGAGCATGGCCTGGCCGCAGTTGGCTTTGCCGGATGGGCCATTTATGAGCATCACCTTGCAGCCGCTTGCTCAAAGCGCAACCACGCCCTTGACCTTTACAGCAGACCCACGGCTGTCCTTTGGTAATACCTCAGGACAAAGCGTGTATGGCCTGCATCAGAATGGTTCGCTTGTTATCGGTGCTGTCCAAAAGGTGTTCATACCTTTTGTGAATCGTCGATGAGGTAGAATTTTGTTACTGGAGCCTGGTCGGTGATTTGGGAGTTTTATCAAACAAACAGACGCCGACCAGGCTCCTTTCAAAAACCGTGTGATTTCCTTTCATGCCGAAAAAAAGAACAAGTCTAAGCCTGGCGTTTGCCCTTTTTCTAGGGGCCATCGGCCTTATTGAATTCTGGAGCGGCGGACACTTGCTGGCGGCAGTTGCGGCTGTATCTGCGCCCGACGCACCCGGCGTAACTATCTCCGCGAATATACCGGCGCAGCCTGGCGGCCTGGTGACTGTGCCTGTTGCCTTTTCGGCAGGCGGCGATTCCATCGCCAGTGTTGTTTTTTCGCTCGATTACAACCAATATCTCTTGACTTTCAATCCAATCGATGCAAACGATGATGGTTGGCCAGATCGGGTGAAGGTGCTGACACCTGCCATGTTCTCTACACAGGTGAGCTTCGATCCGGGAGATGTGGATGGAGAGCTGGATGTTGTGATTGCAGATTTTTCGCCGCCCCTGGCAAGTATCAGCAGCGGTGTAATGTTGGAAATAACCTTTGAAGTAGCGAATACCCCATGGGAAAGTTTGGCGTTCGTAAATTTTTCAGCGACACCACGCCCATCTTTTGGCTCTGTAGCGGGCTTTAGCATTGCCGGCAGCGCCACAAACGGATCGGTTTTAATTCAAGGTACTCCTCGCCCCACCGTGCCGGCCTATATTCCGATGGTGATCAAGCAATTGGATGTGACTGTTTTGACTGCCACTCCCACCGCCTCTCCAACCCAAAACCACACATCAATCGAGACTCATACGCCCACCCCTACTGCCACACCCACAACGATGCCCATCTTGACGGCCACCCCAACCCCGACAGGCCCTACCAGCACATATACGCCAACACCCACTTCAACAACATCGCCGAGCCCAACCACAACACCCACGGCGACCCAAACGGGTACGGCTACGCTAACCGGTACAACTACGCCTACTGTGACTCTGACACCCACCTCGACAGGTACCTCCACCCCTACCGCCACGCCTTCCGAGACGCTAACACCTACGGCGACGCGCACATCCACTGTCACGATGACACCCACTGTCACCCCAACGCCCACTAAACCCGTTTGTTCTGAATTGATCCGCAATGGTGGCTTTGAGAGCAACACTGACTGGACGTTTCCGGCTACGGTATGTACAGCAGCCTACTCAACTTCTCAATCTTTAGCCGGCTCTTATTCGGCCCGGGTAGGTATCATCGGCGGGGCCGGCCAGCTTTGCTATTCTTCAGTTTATCAATATGTGGAAATCCCTGCTGATCGTAGCAGCGTCGATCTACAATTCTCCCTGCACCCCTTAAGCAGCGATACCCTGGCAGGCAAGTTCCTTGGCTTGATCTCGCCCTACATGCAGCAGACCTGGGATGCCCAATACGTGATCATCTATGATACTGGCGGCAATGAGCTGAACCGCCTGGTGTGGGAGAAAAGCAACGATGGCCGGTGGAATGGCTACCATTTCGACCTGACAAATTTACGCGGCCGGACTATCCGATTATTGTTTGGCGTGTATAATGATGGGCTCAGTGGAACGACCGGCATGTACGTTGATGAAGTTTCTCTAAAAGCTTGCCCGTAGAATATTGAACCTGCTGATTGGCAGCTAGCCATGGGTGGAAATTCAGAACCCATAAACTATTTCGTATCTTCCCAAACTCCCCATGCTCGTGCTATAATGCCGGGCAAGTGAGAGGCATGTAAAAATGTGTTGCAATTCAACTTTCTGTGTTCCCAATAATGTGAACAATTCGCCAGACCTGTGCCGGGCGGGAGGTTGGGCTGCGCCTGAAGCTTAGCCCCAAATATCCTGAGTACCTCGCCCGACGCTACTAGCGGAGGGCGTTTTATTTTCTTGGAGGAGAATATGTATAAGACACATACCTGTGGAGAATTAAGAAAAGAGCATGTTGGCAAAACGGTCACGGTGGCTGGCTGGGTGCACCGGCGCAGAGATCATGGCGGTGTTACCTTTGTGGATTTGCGCGATCGCTTTGGCGTTGTGCAGGTTGTCACCAACCCCGAGGCCTCGCCGGCAGCCCACCAGGCAATGGAAGAGGTGCGGGTGGAATGGGTTATGCAGTTAACGGGCATTGTGCGTCAGCGCCCGGCAGGGATGGAAAATCCGAACCTGCCCACCGGTGAAATCGAAGTGGAGATCCAACAGGTGCGCACTCTCAACCAGGCCAAGACTCCTCCTTTTGCGATCAACAAGGAAGAAGAAGTTGATGAGCAGATGCGCCTTCATTACCGCTATCTCGACTTGCGTCACGAGCGTATGCGCCGTAACCTGGAGCTGCGCCACCGGATCGTCAAGTTCATTCGCGATTACCTTTCGGCGCAAGGTTTTATTGAAGTAGAAACGCCGATCTTGTTCAAAACCACTCCGGAGGGCGCACGTGATTATCTGGTGCCTTCGCGTGTTCACCCGGGAGAGTTCTATGCTTTGCCCCAGTCTCCACAGCAGCTCAAGCAAATGTTGATGGTGGCTGGTATCGAGCGTTATTTTCAGATTGCTCGTTGTTTCCGTGACGAGGATCAGCGTGGCGACCGCCAGCCTGAATTCACCCAGCTTGATCTGGAGATGTCCTTCGTTGAGCGTGAAGATGTCATGCAATTGGTAGAAAATATGTTCACCGCGCTGGTGGCAGAGGTGACGCCGCACAAACGCCTGTTCTCCAGCCCCTGGCCGCGTTTTCTGTGTAAAGATGCCTTGGAGCGGTTTGGCAAAGATAACCCGGATATTCGCTTTGGCCTGGAATTGAAAAATATTACCGACCTGGCGCCGGATAGCGGTTTTCAAGTATTCCAATCGGTGGCTGCCAACGGTGGTCATGTGCGCGGCATCAATGCAACTGGCCTGGGCAACTACAGTCGTAAACAGATCGATGAACTGATTGAATATGTGAAACAGTTTGGCGCCAAAGGACTGGCTTACCTGGCCATAACTCCCGAAGGCGAGCAGCGTTCTTCGTTTGCTCGTTTCCTGCCGCCTGCCGTCTTGCAAACCATACTGGATCGTTTTGAGGCGAAACCGGGCGATCTGCTTTTGTTTGTTGCGGATAAACCCGCTGTGGTTTTCGAATCCCTGGGCCGCCTGCGCGTGTACCTGGGCCAGCGCTTGCAATTAGCCGACCCGAACGTGCTGGCCTTTTGCTGGGTGATCGACTTTCCCTTTGTCAACTGGAGCGAAGAGGAACAACGCTGGGATCCTTCCCACCACCTGTTCACCTCTCCGATGCTAGAAGACATCTCCTTGTTGGATGTTGACCCCGGCAAGGCGCGCGGACAGCAGTATGATATGGTATTGAACAACTACGAAGTGGCGGGCGGCTCGATCCGGATCCATGATCGCAGTTTGCAGGAGAAGGTGTTTAAGTTGATCGGATTGGATGCGGATGTCGCGCAAGAGCGGTTCGGTCACATGCTGGAGGCATTTGAATATGGAACGCCGCCGCATGGTGGGATTGCGCCAGGCATCGACCGGTTGTGTATGCTGTTGGCAGATGAGTCGAACATCCGTGAGGTGATCGCTTTTCCAAAGAACCAGGCTGCTCGTGATCTGATGGGAGATGCTCCCTCGCCGGTCGAACCGAAGCAGCTTAAGGAATTGCACATTAAGCTGGATATTTGACCTTTCCAAGTCTAATATTTACCTACTCAGCCGGCCTCTTTTGTGGTATAAAATGGCTACCCTGCTGTGCAGGTGTTGCTGCCATACCGGTTCTGAGCCAACACTCACTTAATGGATCTCAATCTTACGAGTGCGACGCGATAGGCTAGAGCCAAGGCGAAGTGCTCCAGGAGGGGTCCACCTGCGAAGGCAGGTTCAGAACTTTGCGGCACACGGCACGGTGGGGTTTTTATATCAGCCGCCATCATGGTGGCGTTCTAAAAGAAAATGGATCATCTGGCGCGAAGGCAAGATGATCCATTTTGATTCAGCGCCTGGAAGCGCTACGGGAACAATCGGCGGGCCTTGACTTCGGCAACCGCGTCTGGACGGTAGCGATATAAGCGGGCAGGGCGTCCGTCTCCGGTTCGCTTATTCTCCGTCGCCTCGATGATATTGGCTTCCAGCATACGCCGCCGGAAGTTGCGCTTATCCAGTTTCTCTCCCAGGATAATTTCGTAGGTGGACTGCAGCTCGGTCAGCGTGAATTCTCCTGGCAGCAGTTCAAAGCCGACAGCAGAATATTCCAACTTATAGCGCAGCCTGCGCAGCGCGTATTCTATGATCTCGTTGTGATCGAATGCCAACGCAGGTATGGAATTGATCGGGAACCATGCAGCGGAAGAAACATCATCTCTTCCTTCCGTGCGGATAGGGCGATCGGAAGGTATCAAGGCAAAATAAGCCACGGTGATCACGCGCCCGCGTGGATCGCGTTCGGGCTCGCCATAAGTGTATAACTGTTCCAGATAAACACCACTGATACCGGTTTCATCATCCAGCTTGCGATTAGCGGCGTTTTCAAGAGACTCATCCAGCAGTACAAAGCCTCCAGGCAGCGCCCATTTCATCTTATAGGGATCTTCGCCACGTTGGATCAACAAAATATGCAAGCTGCCTTCTCGCAGGGTAAATACCACAATATCTACACTGACGGCAGGCCTGGGGTGGTCGTAGGTGAATTTATTCATATTGTTTCCTGGTGTCTGTTCATTGCTACCATCGCTCAGGTCGCTCGATAGATTTCCTAGAACCTGCGAAATTATACCGTTTTTTAGCGCAAATACACAACGAATTTATCTGTATTCATGACAAGTTGTTTCAAACTGCTATGATTGCTGTGAATTTGTTGAAAAGACTTATAGCGGTTTGTTGATTCCACTTATAATTGAAATGGAGGAAACCAGTATGAAGAGATTAAGATCGACCATTATTCTTTCGGCATTGGCTGCCGGTATTTTGGCTTGTGGGTTACCATTCATTGCTGAGCCAACGCCTTTTGTCTTTCCAACGCCTGACTTGACGCTTACGGCAATTTACTCAGTTCTGCAAGTAACTCCAGACACACCTTTACCGCCGCTGCCAATGCCCAGCGCTACTCCCCTGGCATATACCGAAACTCCCGCTGCCGCAACGAATACGCCGGTCTCTTTGCCTACCCAGACCTCTGAGCCCACCGGTACACCCGCGGCGACTGCAACGCTGACTGCAACCCAGATTCCCCCTACTGTGGCACCTGCCCTGGTTCGTCCAGACGGCAGCGTGGCGGCAGCTTATGTGACTAACCCTCCCACGATCGATGGGAATTTTAGCGAATGGAATCTGTATGCCTATGCGGTGGATAACATCGTGTATGGTGCATCCGCGTGGGATGGCAAAACCGATCTGTCTGGATATGTGATGGTGGGGTGGGATACGCAATACCTTTATCTCGCTGCCAGTGTCACAGATGAGGATTACGAACAAAATGCCACCAAAGCCAATCTATTCAAGGGAGATGGGTTAGAGATCTTATTGGATACCAATCTGGCAGGTGATTTTTATGTAGATAAGCTCAGCCCCGATGATTTCCAACTTGGTATTTCTCCTGGTTACCAGGGTTTGGGCAAATCCCCCGAGGCGTATCTATGGTTCCCTCGTACCTTGGAAGGTTCGCGAAGTGACGTCAAAATAGCTGCGAGCGAGGTAGATCATGGTTATCAAGTCGAAGCAGCGATTCCCTGGAGTGTGTTTGAAACGATACCTCAGGCAGGAACACACTTTGGGTTTGGCGTATCCTTTTCGGATAATGACAAGGATGGAGAGGCTGTCCAGCAAACGATGGCTTCCATTGCACCCAGGAGATACCTGGCAAATCCGATGACCTGGATTGACCTGGTGCTTAATCCACGTCCTTAATCAATAGAGCGTCCGGGATATAAGATCATCCTGGACGCTCTGTGCAAAGATTGATTATTTGCGCTTATTTATCAGGCAAGCTTGTCTTGGCCTTTTCCTCTTTGTCTATTTCTTTCTTGGGCGTTTGCAGCGGGTTTTCCCTCCGATACAACCAGTTCAACTCGATGATCCGGTGGATCAGCGGCTCGTTGATCGCTTCGGGTTTTACTCGCCATTGCCAGTTACCGCTGGGATTGCCTGGATAATTCATGCGCGCTTCGTTGCCCAGGCTTAGAAAATCTTGCAGGGGAGCTAATGAATAAACGGCGACTGAGCCCCAAACCGCTCGGATGAAATCCCAGGAAACATCGCTGCCGTCTCGGGCCAGGTAGCGGCGGTAGAAATCTTTTTCCTTCTCATTGATACGATCATACCAGCCCTTGGCAGTGTCATTATCGTGAGTCCCTGTGTAAACCACGCAGTTCTGCGGATAGTTATGGGGCAGGAAGGGGTCTGTTGCATCTTCCGCGAAAGCAAATTGGAAGATCTTCATTCCGGGCAGGCCAAATTGTTCGCGCAGTGCCACCACGTCTGGCGTGATCACGCCCAGATCTTCGGCAATGATCGGCAGATCGCTCAGTTCCCGGCTTACTACGTCAAAAAGATCTGCCCCTGGGCCAGTCACCCACCGTCCCTTGACTGCTGTTTCGGCATCTCCAGGCACTTCCCAGTAGGCTGCAAAACCACGGAAATGATCCAGCCGGACAATATCTACCAGGCTGAGCACCGAGCGGAAGCGCTTCAACCACCAATCATATCCGCGCTCTTTGTGCAGCTTCCAACGATAGAGAGGATTGCCCCATCTTTGTCCAGTGGCTGAGAAATAGTCTGGCGGAACGCCCGCAACCACCGCTGGTTTGCCCTTTTTATCAAGGTAAAATAATTCGGGATTGGCCCATACGTCTGAGCTGTCATGGGCTACAAAGATGGGAATATCGCCAATGATCTGAATGCCTTGCTCTTTGGCATGCGCATGCAACGCTTCCCATTGTTGGAAGAAGACAAATTGCCGGAAGATGTGTTTGTCGATGGCTTCTGTGTAAGCCTGCCTGGCTTCTTGCAAAGCTTCGGGTTGGCGGTTGCACAGCGGCGCCTCCCACATCGTCCAGGGATTGCCATTATGAGCATCCTTTAGCGCCATGAATAAAGCGAAATCGTTCAGCCATTCGGCGTGATCTGATTTAAAGCGTTCATAAGATTCTTGCAGATGAGAGGATTGCAGACTCTTGAAGCGGTAATAAGCCCGATTGAGAACCTTTAATTTCCAAAAAATCACCGATCCATAATTGATCCGGTCGGCGGGTAAATTTGGGCGATCTGCCAGATCCTCCGCAAGTAGTAAATTCTGGGTTATCAAGGCCTCTGGGCTGATGAGGTAGGGGTTTCCTGCGAACGCGGAGAAACATTGATAGGGTGAATCGCCATAACCGGTTGGGCCTAATGGCAGCACCTGCCAGAGGCTGCAGCGGGTCTTTGCCAGGAAATCGATCCAGCGATGAGCCTGGGGGCCAATATCGCCAATACCATAAGGGCCGGGCAGGCTGCTTGGATGCAAAAGAATACCTGATGAACGCTCAAATTTCATAAGCTAACCTTTTTGTCTGTATGTAATCTTCTCCTCGCACCACGTTGGAGGGGTAATCTTCATCGATCACGTCGGTGCCGATGACTGCACCAGCTTCGATCGCATAGCCGGCTGGAATAACGCTGTTCTTGCCAATCATACAGATCTTTGGCTCGCCGCTTTCCAGGATCTTCCCAACCCGGGCATTCTCGCTGACAACGACTCGTTTATCCATGATCGTGTGTTCCACCACAGCCCCAGCTTTGATGATACTATCGGTCAGGATGATCGATTCTCGGATGACGGCGCCAGCTTCAACACGCACTCCTGGCGAGA
Source organism: uncultured Anaerolineaceae bacterium (assembly GCA_964629965.1). Classification (GTDB taxonomy): domain Bacteria; phylum Chloroflexota; class Anaerolineae; order Anaerolineales; family UBA4823; genus CAZVRZ01. Next base: position 9,484 of record CAZVRZ010000003.1, on the reverse strand, counting down.
GGATGCTGCGCTCAATCAAAGAACCGCTCTCCAGGACGCAGCCATCGGTGATCATGCTGTCGAAAACCTGGGCACCGCGGCTAATCCGGACCGGGGGACGTTCTTCCGTGCGGGTGTGGATGACCCAGGAGCGATCATTGAGATCGATTGAAGGTTGGGGAGCCAAGAGATCCATGTGAGCTTGCCAGTAAGAAAGCACGGTGCCTACATCTACCCAGTAACCGGTGAATGGAAAGGCGAAAATCCTTTTGCCGTCCGCGATGAGTCGGGGCAAGATATCTTTGCCAAAGTCATGCGATGAGCCGGCATTCTGGCGATCTTCCCATAGGGCGCGATCGAGCACGTTTAGGCTGAACATATAAACTCCCATGTTGGCAAGATCAGAGGGAGGATCTTTGGGCTTTTCTATGAAAGATGTTACCCGGTAATCTTCCCCATAGCCGACAATACCGAAGCGTGAACTTTCGGAGCGGGGCACTCGAATGGTCGCCATCGTTAAATCTGCTTGGTGGTCAAGATGAAAGGATGCCATGGCATCATAATTCATCTCATAAATGTGATCGCCCGATAGAATGAGCACCAACTCTGGGTCACGTTCTTTGATAAAGCGAAAGTTTTGCTGGACAGCATCTGCTGTGCCCAGGTACCAATCTGAAGCGCCGCGGCCTTTGTAAGGAGAATAGATACGGATACCCCCGGTAAAGTCTCGGTTCAGATCCCATGGGCCGCCTGCTCCGATGTGCTCGATCAATGAATGAGGCCGGTATTGCGCCAAGATCATGACATCGAAAATTCCCGAGTTTACGCAGTTCGATAACGTAAAGTCAATCACGCGATATTTACCCCCAAAAGGCACGGCTGGCTTGGTGCGTTTCGCTGTCAATGTGCCCAGCCTGGTTCCTTCTCCACCAGCAAGAATAACCGCACGTGTTTTCATACATCTCCTTTATCAAGATCCAAGAATTATCGGTTTACACGAGATTCTGATAAATCGTAATACAACTGTAAATATTCTCTGGCAGACTTTTGCCACGAGTGATCTTGCTGCATGCTGCGTTGTTGTAATGCTTTCCAGCTTATTTTATCCTGGTAATGATCCAGGGCTCGTTTCAAACAATGGGCTAAACCAATAATGCTGGCTTCTTTGAAAATGAAACCGGTACCAAACTCACTCTCATCACAATCGATCACCGTATCCTTTAATCCGCCAGTGGCGCGGGCGACAGGAATACAACCATATCGCATGGCAATGAGCTGCGCCAGGCCGCAGGGCTCGTATCGCGAAGGAGTCAGGAGGATATCTGCGCCAGCATACAGGCGATGGCTGAGAGGAGCATCAAACCGAGTAGCTACTCGAATTTGCTGTGGATACTTGTTTTCCAGGCGGCGGGCAGATTGCTCCAGATCTACTAGACCTGTCCCCAGGATGATTGCTCGCCAGGGCAAACTAGTTGATGATTGGGTGGCTAATAGCTGTAGCGCACCTATGGTCAGGTCAACCCCTTTCTGGTAGTCCATCCTGCCGATCATGACGATTAGAGGAATGTCGGCCTCGCTGCCGGATGCGTTTTCGGTGATAAAACCCAGTTCACTGAGCAAGGCAATTTTGTTTGCTTCTCGCAAAGAGAAGTTGCTGGCAGAAAAATTGACCGATAGGTGTGGATCCGAGTTTGGATCCCAACGCTGAGTATCCAGGCCGTTAAGAATACCGCTGATCGATGTGGAACGAGCCTGGAGAAAGCTTTCCAGGCCGGCTCCAAATTCGGGTGTCAAGATTTCATGGCCATACGTTGGCGAAACGGCGGTAATATGGTCGGCTGTTAGCAATCCCAAGGGTAAAGGTAACTGCCTGGCCCAATCTGGCAGGCGAGTATCCACGGCAGGAGGAAGATAATACGAAGCCATTGGGAAACTGGCTCCGGCTCCCATAAAAGGCAGATTGTGAACAGTGAGTAGGGTGGCAGTTTGTTGGAAAAAAGTATCTGTGTCTCTTTGCCGGCTAAGCCAGTAGATGGCAGGCGCAGTATGCCAGTCATGGGCATGAACGATATGCGGACGCCAATCTAACTTGCGCGCTAATTCCAGTGCGGCCAGCGAGAAGAATATATATTTATGGGCATCATATCCCAGGTCAGACGAATACACCGGCGCAGTTGGAGAGATGGGATTTCCGGCGATTAGATAGAATGTGATGCCATTGGATGATGTGGAGTAAGCATCTGCATAGATGGGGCCGCTGGTGTGTGACACCGTAAAGTTCGTGACGTGTTGTAAAGTATAGGCGGAACGACTGATAGCCCCGTGGAAGGGAATTGCCACCCGTATATCGAGATCGCCTGTGCCTGGGTCAGCCATTGATTGAAGATCGCGAATGGCTGCCGGCAAAGAACCAATAACATCTCCCAGGCCTCCTATTTTCACAAATGGATCTGCCTCAGCTGCAATGTGTAGAACGCGCAATGGATCAGGTTTTATCATATGAGTGAAAGTTACCTTATTATTAAGTATATATTGTACACGATTACTGTGATTGGCCGAAAGTTATTTCTCTAAGTGGATGCGTAAAATAGGCCAATCACTTGAGGCAACCGCTATTTTGTGGGATTACGTCTTCCCACCAGGGCAAGATGCTGGCATTACAGAACAATGCTATTGATCAGCCGCCCGGCAGCCTGAATGGGCGCTGTGATATAATTGGGCCTTGTGAGCCGGGGTATCGGATAGTTCTTTGGGTAAAGATACTTTTGGCGAATGATGCTTGTGATTGGCCGCAAGCTATTTAACGAAATGGATGTGTAAAATTGGCCAATCGCTTGAGCAAATCGCTAATATTGTTGTGAATTTGTTCAAAAATTCTTTTAGTGGTTTGCTGATGGTTTGCTATCTCAAAACAAAGTTTTTACTTAATGTCAATACACGCCCTTTGCATTCACGGCCATTTTTACCAGCCTCCTAGGGAGGATCCATTTACAGGGGAGATTCCACCTGAAAATGGTGCTGAGCCCTACACGAACTGGAACGAACGTATTCATGCGGAGTGTTACCAGCCCAATGCGGCTCAAGGTAATTTCGGCCGGATCAGTTTTAACATGGGCCCCACGCTGTGCACCTGGATGCATCAATCGCATTCTGATACCTGCCAAACGATTATTTCTCAGGATCTGCTCAATGTGCGGCATTACGGGGTGGGCAATGCCATGGCCCAGTCCTATAACCACACGATCCTTCCCCTGGCAACGCGCCAGGATAAAATCACCCAGGTATATTGGGGGATCAAGGAATTTGAGTATCGTATGGGACGCAAACCACGCGGTATGTGGCTCCCTGAGACAGCCGTTGATCTGGAAACGTTAGAGGTTTTGGCGGCCGAGGGAATTGAATTCACGATCCTGGCACCCTGGCAGGCTAAGGGCGATACGATCGATCCAACAGAACCCTATCGTGTTAATTTGCCAAGCGGCAAGAGTATCACCGTATTTTTCTATCACCGTGAATTGAGCAGTGGAGTCAGCTTTAACCCTTCATTGACGGTTAACGCAGATCGTTTTGTGGAGAATGAGATCCTGGCGTGTTTCAATCCTGAGAAAGAACGCCTGGGAATTCCGCAAATATTACTGATCGCATCTGATGGCGAGCTTTACGGGCATCACCAGATTTTTCGGGATCGCTTTTTAGCTCATTTGGTGAATGGCGCCAGCAGTTCACGCGGCGTGCAGCTCATGTATCCCGAGTTGTGGTTGAAATCTTACCCTGTTCGCAAGACGATTGAGATCCATGAATTTACTTCCTGGTCGTGCCTACATGGCGTCATACGTTGGAAAGGCACCTGTCCATGCACACCTGGGGATGGACGATGGAAAATCTATCTCCGGCAAGCCTGTGACCATCTGGCGCAAGAATTGGATAGCTTATATGTTGACGTGAGTGCGAAGGTTGGAATTGACCCCTGGCAATTGAGGAATCAGTATATCTCGGTTCTCTTAGGCACAACCTCGATAGAACAACTGATTCAGGATTCCGCAGGGCATGCCTTACGCAGTGGTCAGGTGCAGCAAATTTCTTTGTTACTCAAGGCGCAGTACGAACGCCAGCGTATGTACACTTCTTGTGGCTGGTTCTTTGAGGATTTTAGCCGGATTGAACCCAGGAACAACCTGGCATATGCTGCTCGAGCGATCTGGCTTTCACGCCAGGCGCTAGGCATCGATCTATCTGAGCGTGTTATGGAAGATCTCAAGTACGTGGTCAGCCACCGTAATGGCACGCGTGGAGATGTGGTTCTACGCCGTTACCTCCAGCGAGCCGAAGAACTCCAGGTGGGAGCTAAAAAGACGGTTTCGGCCTGATCTGCTCAGGCTGCAGCCGCGATTAATTTACTGACCTGGTACTCAGAAGCTTTAAGGGCTGCTGTCAATTTCTCCAATACCATCAGGCACGCCAATAATCTTTTTTGATACACTTTGGAAGGCTTGTTCGATTTTTCTGTTGCTCCCATATCGATCATGGCAACAACCAACAACCACCATAACAAAGCTTCGAGGCTTTCGTTATTGAACCAAAGTACATCCTGGTAACGGTTGACGGACAGGAACAGTTGTACTTCACGGTCGTTCAGCCAGTATTCCAGCAGGCGCTGGGCATTCATCTCTGATCTGCCAGAGAGGGATTCTTCGTCCTTATCCAGCAATTGCCACCAATTATGATGGACCACCAAAACTTTTATGAGACGAACGGATTGCCAGGAGGCGCCATCGGCTAATCCAAGGTCTTGGAATGAATTTGCCAGTATCTTTCCAAGCAGCCATTCATCGATCCAACTGCGACTGACCTCGGCATAATCCTTCTCCCCTGAAATTTTGCCTAGATCATGGGCGAAGATCCAACCAAGCAGAGGGCCCCAGGCCAGCGCTTCTCCTTCCTTCAGGCTCTTTGAGAGAGCCCCTGTCACTGTTTTATCTCCAGGATTCAAGAAATTCAAGGCGCGGGTTGTGGTTGGATCGATTTTTCTGGTTGGCATGCTGCCCAATGCCGATAAGGATATTACCAGCTTAAGCTTGGCCCGCATTTCAGCGTTAATGGGGGCTTCGGGTGTGGCGCTTTGGGTTATGGAGCGCACTTCTGCTAGCAAGTGAAGATATTTCTCCTCCGCTTCGCTCAGGGCAGCCTCCACTTGTGTACCTTCTGTAACTTGCTTCGAGCTCTGCCGATTTGTGATGATCCAGCGCAGCATACCGGCATTGACCAATTCTTCGAACGGCGCTCGGACAGGCCGCAGGAGGATTTCTTTCATGGCCTCATCAACCGATGGAACACCTCGTCCTTGCAGGTAGCTTGCTAATTGTCCGTAATGGCTCCACTCGTTGTCTGTAACCTGGCGGAAGTTCAGGAATACATGGAATTCATAAGCCGCCAACTCAAAATATAGCCCTTTATCATGTATCTCACGGTTGTTGCGCAGGTATTCAAGCCCTGTTCCATGGTCGCGAAAGATCGTGTACATGTTGGAGGCAGAGTTCAATCCCAGTCCATCCGACAACGATACCTGGCTTAGTGAACGCTCGCCGCTGTCGGTCTTGACCGAGTATGCTGCTGAAGTATTGATCCAGCCGCGCGTTTGGCTGTATCTGTTGTGACACACTACCAGAGAGCGCTCTTCCCCGCTGCGATTAGAATATACGAACACATCTTCATCCACCTGTCCTTCGGGAGTAAAGAAATCATATAAGCGGAAATTTTGTACTTCCGCGAACAGGTATCGCCGCCGCAGCAGTGGGAATATTTCCCTCTTGTGCCGTTCTACCAACGCGTCATCAACTTGTTCGTTCCAATAAGCGCGCTGGTATTCCATTCCATACTTTTCAGTGAATCCTTCGATTTGCCCGTGTCCGAACATTGGCAGGCCTGGCATTGTTGCCATGAGGGCGCAAATGCCGAAGTATTTGTCACCTTTGCCGAATTGATCTACTGCGGTGCGCTCGTCAGGGTTGTTCATAAAGTTGACGTAGCGCTTTAGAATTTCCGGGTCGAATTCCAACGTGTTTTTGATAACCAGGCGATACTCGGCATTTTTTTCATCGCGCAGCATATTCATAAAAGCGCTGTTATAAACCCGGTGCATGCCCAAGGTGCGCACAAAGTATCCTTCCATCAGCCAGAAAGCTTCTGCCAACAGCAGCGTATCTGGAACTTCCTGAGCCACCCGATCCACAACTTCTCTCCAGAATTCGTTCGGCATGGCGGCGTCGAATTGTTCTTTGGTCAAGCCAAATTCGGCTCGGGAGGCTATATCTCCGCCGGAACCGGGTTCGGGGAACCACAGACGCTGATAATGTTTTTTTGCCAGGGTCATGGCAGCATCGAAACGAATGATGGGGAATTTCCGGGCTACGTGCAAGATGGTTTGAATGACTGCCTCACGTACTTCGTGTTTTAGATAATTTAATTGGGCTGTATCGTTCCAGGGCATTGAAGTGCCATCGTTGCCATGGTAAATATACCTGGTATCGCCAGTCCAGGTATCCAATCGTTTGAAGGTGACCGCAGCATCGCTGTTATTAAAATAATGATCTTCTATGAATACTGATACCCGGCTGTCGGTCGAAACGTTTGCGCCGCTGTATGAGTAAGTAGGAAAAGGTGGGTAGTCGAGCGAAACGAACCAATCTGGATGCTCGATCACCCAATGGGAGTCGATGCCCATATGGTTGGGGACCATATCCGATGCTAACCGGAGGCCGCGCTTCCAGGCGCGCACACGTAAACTTTGATAGGCTTCGTCCCCACCCAGGTCGGCGGCAATCTGATAATCGTACAATGAATAAGCGGATGCTACTGCTTCTGGGTTCCCTCGCCACTGTTTGATTGTACGCGACGCATTGCTGCGCTCCCATAATCCGATCATCCAAAGGCCCGAAAACCCCCACTGGGTAAGTGTATCCAGTTCACTATCGGGGATTTGATCCAGGCGGCGTATTTCTTGCTGGTATTTCTTGGATAACTGATCCAACCACACATAGATATTCTTAGCAAGCAACACCAGTTGAGGCATCCAATCTTTGTCGGGACTAAAATTCTCCGGCTCAAATTCCATGCCTCTAAATTCATAGACCAGCGCGGGGCCTGGGCCTCCTACTCCAAAAACCGGCTTTTCTTCTTCACGGATCAGGTCCAGGCTGCTTAACAAGCGGAATAAATAGTTTGCTATCATGGAACTCCACCGCTTCCTGATAAATTCGAGCTGATCGGTGAGCGAGTGGGGATGGGCAAGCGCTGGTGCTCGCAGTACATCGAGTAAATTTTGGCCGTCGGGCCCAAAAGCGGGCTGGGTTTCAAAGAAGGCATGCAGTAAAGGGAAAACCTTGATGTATTCAGTCTCTTTTTTCAACGAATCATCATCGTAGAGTTCCAGGAAAGAGGACATGGCAGGGTTTAGATTGGTCAGCCACAAAACGATCATTTCTTCCAACGTGGTGACGCGGTGCGATACGCCCTCGCTGACGCCTTCCAGGTACTCTTCAGCCGTGATCTGGCGTTGGTAAACTTCCAGAGGGGGAAACTCCTCGTTAAAGCGCAGCAGCGTTGCATCTACCGCTTCCTGTCCCAACATTCCGTACAGCCAATCCAGGGCTTGATGCATGACACTTAGATTGTTTTGTTGGCGGTAAGTTCGAATAAGGATATGCAGGATTTCATCGATCAACCCCATGGCGTTGATCTGGCTGGCTTTGACTGCCTGCTCGGGATAAGTGACCAGATCGCGTTTGCTATTCATTTTCTGAGCAAATAGCCGCGCAGCATGGAAATTGGCTAAAATAACGTTACCGTCCAGGGCAAAGAGGAGCTTGTCGAATTGGTAATAATCACGAGCCTGTCGTGAGATATGAAATTCCATCCTTGCTTTGCGTATTTTTTTCATAGAGCTTCCGCCTCTCGTCTGTTTTTGGAGTAGTTTATTATATCAGTCTCTTGTCATGCCAGGTCACAGGTGGCGTGATCGTACGCTGGCGGGCTAAATATCTACCGGTGCTTTGCTACCAGAATGGTAATATCATCGTAGGGTGGGGTGCTGCCGATGAAATTGCCCAGGGCTTGTTCCAAGGTTTCGACCATATCATTGGCAGTTGATGAAGATGCCTGGAGCAGTATTTGGATCATGCTTTCCATTCCGAATTCTTTTCCTTGGGCATTTAAGGCGTCCAGGACGCCGTCTGTATAGAAAAAGACAAAATCACCCGGCGCCAGGTAAACCTTCTCCTGAGTATATTCGGACTCTGGCTCCACGCCTAAAGGCAAGCCCGTGCGTCTCAAGAGAGTATAGGGAGTTTGCGGGTTTGAGCCTGTTTTAAAAAGCATGGGGGGATTGTGCCCTGCGTTCACGTAGATCATCTCACCGCTTTCCAGGTCGAGTTGTGCGTAGAACATGGTCACAAACATGCTGTTGGGCGAATCGGCGCACACAAGCTTGTTTGCGCGCCGTATGCCTTCGGCGGGTGATGTTGCTGAGTACAGGCTGGCGCGCAAAGTACTGCGTGTGAGCGTCATAAAAAGAGCGGCTGGCATACCTTTATCGGTGACATCGGCAATTACCAGGCCTGTCGTGGGATGCGAACCCGGCATTATCTCCAAGGGGACAAAATCATAATAGTCGCCGCCTACGTGACGAGCCGGCAGCCAGCGGGCAGCAAAATCCCAGTTGGCATGTTTCGGCGTTTGGTGAGGAATGAGGGCCGATTGGACGCGGCTTGCCACCTGCAGCTCGCGTTCCATGCGGCCTTTTTCGATTGCTACCTGGTATAAATGAGCGTTTTCAATTGCGATGGCAGCATTCGCGGCAATAGCAGTCAGCAGCTCCAGGTCTGCCGGGGTAAAAATGCCAGCCTGGATACGGTTATCCACGTAGATGATTCCCAATAACCGCTCTTTGATCTTGATTGGCACGCACAATATTGACCGCAGCCTGAGCTGGATCACACTTTGGCGGGCGCTGAAGCGATCATCATTCTGTGCGTCGCTTGTCAGAACGGCCTTGCCTTCGCAGGCGACCTGTTCCAGAATGCTGTGCGAGATGCGAAAGTCTTTCGATGCGATCGTGTGTGAATCTAAGCCGCGCGCCCGGCATAACTTAAGCGGCGATACAACCACCACCTGGCCATCTTGCCATGGGGCGTCGGGAGATTCTGCCAGCAATAAAATACCGCGTTCCGCGTGAATGACGGAGATTACTTCATCCATCACGCGATTCAACACCTCGTTCACATCCAGAGAAGAATTGAAATCCTGGGATAGGCGGCACAATAGAGCTAGTCGGTCGCTGGATAGAGAAGGTGAAGAAGACACTGGCATTTTCCTGTACGGAAGCAGAAACGTTGACAAGGAATAAGATTATTATAACCCCTTTGGCAGTTGATGTTATACTTGGCAAATTACATCACAGCAATTCTGTATATGGGAAATGAGCGGCAAAAGCCTATGCAAAAGGAAGGGA
>CAZVRZ010000002.1:14419-102275 GCA_964629965.1 uncultured Anaerolineaceae bacterium | reverse complement strand
GGCGTTGGTGTTCGTGCCCATCTCGTATGGCTATGTCATCTACCAGCGCCGGCTGCTGAAGATCGATTTCATCATCAACCGGGCGCTGGTGTTGTTCCTGCTGGTACTGGCTATTTTATTTTCTTCGCTGGTGATCCTGGGCTTCATCGCAGTGATCGTTGACCTGCCCTCGCAGGTGGCCGTTGCGGGCAGTTTCCTGTGCGTGTTGGTGGCTCTGCCCTCGGTCACGTTGCAGAAGAAGATCCAGATCCAGGTAGATCGAGCCTTGTATGGGGGCTATTACGATTACACCACCGTCACCTCCGATATGGCGCGCCGCCTGGCGCAAACCGTCGACCGGCCCGCTTTCGTCGATCTTCTGACCGGCGAACTGCCCAGTAAGATGAAGATCAAGAAAAGCGCCCTCTTGCTTTTGTCTGGCAATAACCTGGAGCTGCAGGGCGATTGGGAGCAGCCATTTTCTATCCCTCCGGATGATGCGATTTGCGAAATCCTGGTCGGGGCTCAGGAACCGCTGCGCGCTCAGGCCCTGTGGAATCGGGTGGGGGCCGAGTCCGCCCGGCGCTGGGAGCTTTTCGACTGGGCGCAGCTCTTCGTGCCCATCGTCCGCCAGGGCGAACTGCGCGGCGTGCTGGTTCTTGGCGAGCGTGCCACAGGAGGTATCTACTCAAATCAAGATCTACAGATCATGGGCACGGTCGGACAGCAGGCCGCCCTGTCGATTGCCACGATCATGCTGGTCGAAACCCAGCGCGGTCTGACCCAGCAGCTTGTGCGTATCGATGAACAGCAGCGCAAGAAGGTAGCCCGCGAACTGCACGATGCGGTGCTGCAGGATATTTTCTATGTCAAACAATACCTGGACCGTTCGGACTCCGGCGTTGTTCCTTACCTGGAAAAAATCATCAAAGTTCTGCGCCATACCATCAAAGCCCAACGGCCCAGCCTGTTGGATGGCGGTCTCCTCCTGGCGCTGCAGGATTTGATCGAGGATATGCAGAAAATACCCGGCCATGAGATCGATATCCACTGGAGCAGCGACCTGAAAAATGATGTGATGCTGCCAGATGAAACGGCCACAGCCATTTACCGTATCGTCCAGGAATCGCTTTCGAATGTACTGAAACATGCCCGAGCGAACAAGGTGGTTGTCACTGCCAGGAAGAACGATGGTTACCTGGAGATTCAGGTCAAAGACAATGGCAACGGCATGCCTGACCAGAACCAGGTGCAGGCCCGAGATCATTACGGCCTGCTGGGCATGCGGGAACGCGCTGCCATGATCGGCGCCGACCTGAATATTGCCTCCCAGCCGGGCACAGGTACCTGCATCACGGTGAGAATGAAGGTGTAGCATGAAAGATATCGCCATCCGCAAGTTTGAGCACACCGATGTAGAGGCTTTCATCCGACTTGCGCAGCTTTCTTTCGCCGAAGAAAACCTGGCGATAGGCATCACTGCCGAAGACTTTGCCCGGGAAACCCGCCGGATCTTCCGTTGGAAGATGCTGCCGTACAAACTGCTGACTGCCCTGATGGGCGTCCAGTGGGAGGCGTTTGTTGCCGAAAAGGATGGGCGGGTGGTTGGCGGGGGAATGTATATGGGAAGGGAGGGCCGCATGAGCCTCACCAACCTGATGGTTGACCCCGCTTACCGGCGGCAGGGAATTGGACAGGCGCTGCTGCTCAAACGCCTGGAGCGGCTCAAAGAGCGTGGCTTCCCTTACGTGACGGCGCAGGTGTTGGATACCAACACGGCTTCTCTGGCGAACCTGGCCAAACAGGGCTTTGAAGTGTTCAACCGCTATTCCATCTACGAGCGAGCCCTGCCAGTCCCGAAAGGCCAGGATACGTCGATCACCATCCGAGACATCCGGCCTGCAGACAGAGTCCTGTTCAGGAATATCGAGGCACAAACGATGCCCGCGTCCATCATCTCTATCAATGGCAGCCTGGAGAGCCAGTATTTCCTCTCCGGCTGGCAGAAGCTGTATGCCCGCTTCACCGGCTATTCCAGGTGGGTCAAGGCTTTTTCCCGTGCAGATGAGACGGTTGGCTTTGTGTACGCGAATTGCCAGCGGCAGCAGCGCAAAGGGTTGCTGCTCCAGCCGGTGGTGGCGGACGAGCACTTGCCTTTGCTGCCCGCCATGATCTATCAGGCAGGCGCCTGGCTGGGGACGGCGGGCAAAGAGGCCATCATCATTGAAATCCCCGACCGGCGCACCCAGATCCGCGACTACTTACTTGAGAACGGCTGGAGCAGGCAGCACACCTGGCTGGAGTTGATCTACTGGCTAAATGGGCAGGGTCAGGCAGAAATTCAATAAAGAGAGAAGCATGATTATGACGCAAGCTGAAAGAGAAAATATCGATACCTTCTGTGAGAAACTTGCCCTGGCGTTACGACGGATCAACGGCAACATGAAAGATACCCACCTACTTAAACTGGCTACCCCGGTTGAGGACAATCAGCAACCTGACAGTGCATGTTCTTCGCCGGAAGACTACCCAAACGAGAATAACCAATGAGAGCATCAACCGAATCGGGCAAGGGTGGTTGGGTATTGCCTACTTCGCTGGATGAACTGGATCTTCTTGTTAAGAAAACTGTTGGCAGCCTAATAGGCAACCAGGATCAGGAGCGCGCCGCGGTCTATAGCAGGGTTTCCAGCATCGATTCACACGCTCGCTCCTACTCGATGGAATTCCAGCCTGACCGATCCGAGGAGTATGCTCGCTCTAAAAAATGGCAGATTGTTGGTCTGTATGCTGATCCTGATCGCACAGGTCGCAACAGCAGGCGTCCCGGTCTTCAACATCTGATCCGGGATATCGAAAGCGGTAAGATTTCTGTGGTGGTTGTTCACCGCCTCGATCGATTGTATCGTAACCTGGAATCGTTGTTGCGATTTTTGCGTTTCCTTCGCAAGTATCGTGTACGCCTGGTTTCTGTGACGGAGCAGATCGACACCGATAGCTGGTGGGGACGGTTGGTGTTGTATGTGCTGGGGGCACTTGCCGAGATGTATGTGTGGCAAACCAGTATACGCGTGCGTGAAATCAAAGCCGAACTGTCACGCAAGGGACATCACAATGGTACGATACCGATTGGATATTGTAACGGGTTATGCTCCACCTGCGATGATCTGAATGGGCCTGGCTATTGCCTCTTAGCAGGTCAACAGGATCGGTTGGAAAGCCAACGTGGCCGTATTCCAATACCGCACCCGGTTGACCGTCATGCTGTTTTGTTAGTACACACCCTATACAACCAGAAGATGAGCTACCAGGATATTGCCCATCACTTGAATACACACTGCTTCCGTTTGCCCGATGGACAGGAAGTGCAGTTTCGTACAAAATGTAACCGCAATAAACGTCCGGGCCGGCCATTTAACCGGGATAGTATCCGAGAGATAATCACCAATCCATTTCATATCGGAATGGTTGTTCGTCGACCGAATCCGCCACTGGATATGGATGATGATCGAGCGCCGGGAATGAGTGAGAACACCCAAATTAAGAAATTCAGGAAACTACCCGATGGAATGAGTCGGCGTTCGATTCTAGAAATGCACCCAGGTCGTCATGAAGGCATCGTCCCGCTCAGTTTGTGGCAATCTAACCAACAAGAACGGAGAAGTCGTGGAAATACGCCCCAAACTGATGGGCGCCGGGTCCACGATTATCTCCTAACGGGCGTTGGTTACTGTTGGGAATGCCATGCCTGGGATGGGCGTCAAGCTACTCTACGCGGAATCACCGGCCGTGGTGATTACTGCTATTACCGCTGTGCGACTGTACAGGAGGAATACAAGACGCGTAAAAAGCCTGATCCCCAAATCTTCAGCGAAGTTTTGACAACGGTAGGAATGAGCGCCAATGAGCAGATCGAGATGCAAAATCTGGTGCAACGACATCGCTCATCACTTCAGCAAAAGTTACTGGAAGAACAGGTGAATCGATTGGTAGAACAGTTGATAATTCCTGAAGAATGGTATGAGTCGATCCTGGCCTATTACCTGAGCGATCACGGCATGAACGAGTTCGAGCTACAAAGCTTCAACCTGCGCCAGGAGCTAACTCGCCAAAGGGAGCTCTTTAAGCGTGGTCACATCACCCAAGCTGAGTATGAGCAAGCCTTTCTTTACATCGATCGCCAACTTCAGAAGTTGCAGCCATCTGCTCACCCCGAAGTTCATGGGGTTGTACCTTTGCTCAGTGATTTTGGCGCGCTTTGGCAGCAGATGACGTTGACTGAGCGGCGTGCAATCTTACAGACGATGTTTGCCGGACTGTATTTCGACAACCAACATCAACTGTGTAAGGCGTTAGCACACAGTCCATTTGATCGATTGTTGGGACTGGTAGTACAAAATGCTGAAATTCCAATTGATCTGAAAGAATACCAAAAAATAGCTTTATAGATTGGTGATTGGTAAGATAAGTGCGGTCCCCAGTTGGCTGGATGCTCCCTCATTTAGCAACTGGGTATTTTATGTAAGGCATAAATCTTTCCTTATTTTTCCTGGTGGCGCGACAAGCGATATAGGCCTACATCAACTCTCTCAAAATCATCGTATGTGACGGTATGGTGATCTGGCGAATTGGAGCACATTCGTGATGTTACATGCGTTTTGATCGTTGATTCTTTGTATTGGCTTCCGCGCAAATGCATCGTGTTGATTATTTCGGCCACCGTAAATTCATTTTTCCCCTTTTTTCGAACAATATGCCTGGCGCATTCCAGGACTTCATCTCGACAGGTAGTCCAGCCAGCCATAATTACTTAGACTCAAAGTACTGCTTCACCAGAGTCAGGATGGCATCCGCAACAGCTTTGCGTATCTTTGGATTTGCAATCTTGGCTACCTCTTTTGCCACTGCGACGGCTTCGATGGGCAGTCTTTCAGCATTGGCGGTTTGGATATCAAATGCCTTCAGCGTTGGCCAACCAGCCAGTTGCAACATCTCATTTGGATTAGTTCCAAAGTGATCCGCCAGCAAAATACACACGTGCATCTGTGGCCGGTTGCCAGCTCGAATGCGTCGTACTGCCTGGTGATCCAGACCAGAATCAAGTGCAGCTTCTCGGAAACTTTCCTTGTTTTGATTGAGCAGCTCATCTACCCGCTTGATCAACGGCTCAGGATTATAGGGTGCTGAACGAGCCCGGCGCCGGGCTTCAGCGATTGGCATATCGGTCATTCAATGGCCTCCACATAGTTGCGATACAATCATATTGGGCACACAACCCACCAAAATACCAGAAAATGGTTACACTATATTTTATACCATAATTGAGGAGGCAGACAATGCAACCACCCCTATTAAGGGCAGTCGGGTATCGGCGTGTTTCTTCACAAGAACAAACCGAAGGTCACAGTTTGGAAGCTCAAACCGTCCACATTCAAAATTTTACTCAATCGCAAGGCTGGAGCTTGGTACAAATCTACACGGACGCGGGAGTATCGGCCAAGAAAGGGAGCAGGCGACCGGCGTTCGAGGAAATGCTCAAGGACGCTGGAGAGGGTAAGTTTGATGTTGTGGTGGTGGATAAGATAGACCGATTCTACAGACATCTTGGGGGCCTGCTTACTACCTTAGAGCAACTAAATACCTGTAGGGTATCTCTGGCCTCTGTACAGGAGAAACTGGATTTCACGACACCCTGGGGAAAGCTGATGCTTACTGTTCTGGGTATGTTGGCCGAAATATATATCGATAATCTCCGACAAGAAACAAAGAAGGGCTATCGACAGCGCGCTCGCAGTGGGCTATGGAACGGGGGTATCCCGTATGGGTATTGCAATGGGCTGTGTGGAAATTGTGAGGATCCCAACGGCAAAGATTACTGCCCCGATTATGGGGGCCCAAATCACTCTGATGGCAAGCACCTGATAGCGCATCCGATTGAGAGCGTTGCAGTTAAGCTGGCTTTTGAATGGTATGCCACCGGTGAACATTCATTTCGGACAATTGCGCAAGCATTGAATAATTACAAAGTTTCACTACCAAACGGTAGCAAAGTGCTGTTACGCCAAAAGGGTCATAAGGGGTATAGCCCACCCGGATCCTTTTCAACAGATGTGATCCGGACCTTGTTGCAGCGATATGCCTATACCGGGAAAATCACTTATGTGGGCTCCGATGATAAAGGCAAATATCGTTCTCGCAAGTCGCCAGTTGATATATTTGATGGCCTTCACCCGCCCCTGATCAGCCAGGAATTATTTAAACAAGTTGCTCAGATGCGCAAAACGTTGAGTAACAATCCTCATATTAAGAACGAACGCGTGGTTCGCTGCTATTCACTAACTGGAATATTAAAATGCGGTTTTTGCGGTTCGAACATGCGCGGCATCTCAACGAAAGGCAAATATTTTTGGTACGGAGAAGGCCGTAAATTATTTGATATAAACAATTGTCCACAAAAGATCGTTAAGGCTCAATTCCTGGAAGATCAAATTACCGAGTTTGTCCGATCGGTCGTGGCCCAAGCAGATGAGGAGCAAACGATCGAGGCCATTAACCAACAATTTTCCTTAGCAGAAGAACGCTATAAACGGGCCCAAGAATTGTACCTTGCTGGGCAGATCAATCGGGAAAACTATGAGTTAGAAAACGAGCGTTATGAAGAGAATGCCAATTGCTTGCTTATTGAGAAGTTTCATGCTACAATGGCATTACATGAATTCCTACGAACTGAACTGGTTCGCTGGGATGAACTTTCACAAATTGAAAGAAAAAGGCTCCTTCGATTGCCAATCGAAGGAGCCTGGGTACGAGGAAACGCCATAGTAGCCGTTCAACCGACTATTGCGTTTCTGCCCTTGTTGAGTAGGGCATTTGTTGGTAACTGCGGAGAGGGAGGGATTTGAACCCTCGTACCCTTTCGGGTAACACGCTCTCCAGGCGTGCGCGCTAGGCCAGACTACGCGACCTCTCCAGTAGACTGGCAATTTTCTCTCTGCCAGCGGGCGAGATTATACCACACGTTTCTGTTTCTCGAAAACGTAGAGCGCATGTTCCCAAGTGCGCTGGAAGCCGGTGGAAATCAGAACTGGCGCCGCGGCCTGGTGGAGCGGGGCATTCCAAAAGATTTCAGCATACCCCAATTCTTTTGACAGGCGGCGGGCATCCAGCAGCAAGTCGCCCAACTGCTCCTGAGCGCAAGCCGCCAATCCAAGATAAAGATTCTCCTGACCATCCTCGCGATCGACCCAGGTGACCAGCACCCCCTGGCGATCCTTCCACCACCAGGCATGCCCATCCTGGACTGCCCGGGTTATTGTCTCGATATTGGCAGGATTCCAGGCATATTCATAATCCATGTAGCTGGTCGTGATGGCTTGAGAAGTGCATTCGCGTGCCAGTGCGGCTGCCTGGGCTGCTTCTGCAACGGTCAATGGTTGAAAGACAGCTTGGCAAGAAGAAGCCTGTGGTTCGAGCGCCCGGCTCGAGTGAGGGGAATACTCGGCGACCATGGCAAAGCTGCGGCGGGCGCATATGCGATGCACCGGCAGGCGAAACGAGGTTGTTGCCAACCGCACCGGGCCGGCACCATGCTGCTCCCAGTAACTCAGCATAAAGTCTATGATATGAGAGGCAAACCCTTGCCCTTCGCAATCGGGATGAACGCGTAAACCTTCCAGCCACCAATCATTTGCCGAACAACGCGCCAGGTGGCAGCAGCCCACCAGGTGTGGGCCAAGATAACCTACTGCCAACAGCCCTTCTGGCTGCGCCAGCCATTTCTCCCATACGTATGGAATGTAATCGTGACCATTCCAGATGTGCCGGGCTAAATCCAGCACAGCAGGCGTATCGGCAGGCAGCGCCGGGCGGCAGACCAGGGCAGACGATTGTATTACTGAAGGAGACTGGTTGTTCGTCATGGGTTGGGATAAAGCAATGTAAATACTTCTGGCGCAAAGCGCGCCACCACCTCCGATGCCAAACCATTTTCCCGGCAGATTTCAGCAAAGAAATCCGCGCTGGGCCGCTTGCGCCGGGCCTGCGTTTCAGGATTCAATTCCCACAAACCGAAGCGCTGTGTCCAGCCGCGTTCCCACTCGAAATTATCTACCAGCGTCCAGTGAAAATATCCCTGGATGGGAAGGTTGTTATTCACCGCACGCCAGATCTGGTGGATGTGCTCGGCCAGGTAGCGTGGGCGCAGCCGGTCATCGGGGTCTTCCACACCGTTTTCGGTCACCAGGATGGGCACTTTGAATTGATGGGCCCAGCGGAGAGCTTCTTGCAGCCCGGCGGGTTCGTTCGCAATGAAGCCTGTCGTGCTGAGCTGCGCCTCTGGGCGGTAGAAGCGCCTGGTGAAGAGCTCGCCGGGTTTGAGCAGGTTAAATGCCAGATATTCTCGTGAGTAATAGTTCACGCCGATGTAATCTTGGGTGCCTTTGGCCTCTGGGATGCGCTGCCTTCCAAGGGGCGACCGCATGACGCCATCCACCAGGGCGCGGGGAAAGAGATCATTGAACAGGCTGGATTGAAACCCTGCCACCCAACGATCCAGCGCAGACCAATTCCGCGCCGGCTTCATACTGCGATAATTAAGGGCAAAACCTACGCGCGCCTGGGGTTGAATCGTATGGATGACGCGATATGCAACCGCATGGGCGCGGATCATATTTGCCAGGACGCGGAACAGGGCAACCATATCGCTTTTCCCGGGGGGAAAAACTTTCAAAAGATAGCCTGAAACAGCGTAAATATTGGGCTCGTTGATCGTACACCAATAAGAGACGTAATCTTTGAGCACTTCGACTATCTTGTTGACGAACTTCTCGAAGTAACCGACCACTTCTTCGTTTTCCCAACCGCCTTTTTCCACCAGCCAGAGCGGATCGCTGAAATGGTGCAAGGTAACCAGGGGAACCATGTTCCTTTCGCGCAGGCCGCGCAGCATCTCGATATAGCGGTCGATGGCCGTTTCATCCCAGCGGTCGGGCGTGGGCTGGATGCGACTCCACTCGATAGATAAGCGGTGAGCGTTTTGCTGGCCTTCGGTGGCGCGGTCAAAATCTTCATTCCAACGCCCTCCGTTCCACCAATCGCAGGCTAACCCGGATCGATGACCTTGCTGGATGCGACCGTTTTCCTGCTCCCAGGCATACCAGTTATTGTTGGTGTTATTTCCCTCCACCTGGTGGGCGGCAGTTGCCGTGCCCCACAAGAATCCCCGCGGAAAGTGAAATACTGCTTGAGCCATGTTGTTCTCCTTTTCAAATGGAGCAGTGAGTTGCTCTAGAGTTGCAAACCATCCCAATTGTAGCCTTGCAGCGTAGTTTTTGCAATTGTGGTATGCTTGATATATATATGCGCCAGGAATGTGCCCGTGTCTGAAGTGTATATCATTTCCGCTGTACGCACGCCTATTGGAATTGGCAAGCCGCAGGGAGCATTGGCAATGCTGAAACCGCTCGACCTGGTGGCATTGGCGCTGAAGGAGGTCGTGCAGCGGGCGGGAGTCGATCCGGGTAGAGTGGAAGATGTGGTGTGGGGGTGCGTCACTCCCTTGGGCGATCAAGGCGCTAACCTGGCGCGCTTGGGCGTGCTCAAGGCCGGTTTTCCCTGCCAGGTGCCGGCGGTGACGTTGAACCGGATGTGCGGCTCATCTCAGCAAGCCATCCATTTTGCAGCCCAGGCTATCCTGGCGGGGGACATGGACCTGGTCATAGCGGGCGGCGTGGAGATGATGTCCAACCAGCCCATCGGCGCAGACTACCCGGCAGAATGGCCGGCGGATTTCCCGTACCCTTTGGTGCACCAGGGTTTGAGCGCCGAACTGATGGCAGAACGCTGGTCGCTCAGCCGGGAAGAGCTGGATGAATATGCTTACCAGAGTCATTGGCGCGCCATGCAAGCCATTGGGGCGGGCTATTTCGAGAGCCAGATCGCGCCCGTGACCAGGCCAGATGGGTCTATCGTACGAACGGATGAGGGCGTAAGAATGCCCCCCGACCCGGCTAAGATGGCTTTGCTCAAACCATGTTTCAAACCGGAGGGTGTTGTCACTGCCGGGAACTCCTGCCAGGTGAGCGATGGCGCGGCGGCCTTGCTGCTGGCCTCGCCCAAGGCGGTGGGACGGTATAATTTGATGCCGCGGGCCGTGATCGCTGCCAGGCAGGTGGTGGGCTCAGATCCGGTTCTGGTGATGGATGGCACCATCGCCGCCAGCCGGCAGATCCTGAAGCGGGCCGGGGTGTCCATGGAAGAAATCGATGTGTTTGAGATCAATGAGGCCTTTGCATCCGCTGTTTTGGCCTGGCAGCGAGAACTGCAGGCTGACATCCACCGTGTCAATCCGAACGGCGGCGCCATTGCCCTGGGGCATCCGCTGGGAGCCACGGGTGCTGTCTTGATGACCAAACTATTGTGCGAGTTGGAACGCACCCAAGGGCGTTATGGGCTGCAGGCGATGTGCATTGGGCATGGGATGGCAACAGCCACGATTATTGAGCGGATCTAACCCACAGAGGCGCGTAGGATGAGCTATCTTGTTTATCTGTCATTAGGCACGAACCTGGGAGACAGGCAGGTTAACTTACAGGCTGCCCTGGCGGCGCTTCCTGTGCGGGTGGAGGTACAAGCTGTATCGCCGGTATACCAAACGCCGCCATGGGGGTATGCAGACCAGCCGCATTTCTTAAATCAAGTGCTCTCGGCCTACACGGAGCTTTCTCCCCTGGAATTGCTGCACTACTTGAAAGAGCTTGAGATACGCCTGGGGCGGCAGCCCAATTTCCGTTACGGGCCTCGGTTGATCGACCTGGATATTCTTTTGTATAATGAATGGATATTGCAAAACTCTGAATTGATCATCCCTCACCCGCATTTGCACACGCGCGCCTTTGTCCTGGCGCCGCTGGCAGACCTGGCTCCAGACCTGGTCCACCCGGTGCTGTGTAAAACAGTCCGAGAGTTGAAAGCGGAGGTAGATTGTTCGAAGATCGAATTTTATTTGGGCAAGGCCTGAAGGAGAAGTGATGTCTTTGTTACTTAAGAACGGCACCCTGGTGACTGCTTCCGAAACCTTCCGGGCGGACCTGTTGATCGAGGGCGAAAAGATCTCGCAGGTGGGAATCGATTTGCAGGCTGCGGCTGCCGAGGTGATCGACCTGACAGGCAAGTTGGTCATGCCGGGCGGCGTTGATGCCCATACCCATTTTGACTTGCCCATGTTCGACACGGTTTCTTCTGATGACCATTACAGCGGGCATAAAGCGGCAGCCTTTGGCGGAGTAACGACGGTGATCGATTTCGTGTCGTTGGACTGCGCCACGCTGCAGGAAAGCCTGGCAGCCTGGCATGCGAAAGCGGATAGTAAGGCGGCGGTAGATTTTGGCTTTCATATGAACATTACCCGCCTGGATGATACTCTTGCAAAGGAGTTGTATCGCTTGCCGGAGTGGGGCATCACTTCCATCAAGGTATTCACGGCCTATAATCGCCGTCTGCGCTTGCAGGATGACGATATCTTTAGAGTCATGAGAATTGCCCGGGAATGTGATCTCCTGACCATGCTGCATGCTGAGAATGGTGATGTGATCGATATCTTAGTGGGGGAAGCCCTGGCGCAAGGGCATACCTCGCCGGAATGGCATGCGCTTACCCGCCCGGCCTGGGGCGCAGTGGAAGCCGTGCTGCGCGGGGTGGCCTTGGCTGCCCAGGCGGGGGCGCCTTTATACGTTGTTCACATGAACGCAGCCGGCGAAATTGACCAGCTTGAGTACGCTCGCCGGCAGGGTTTACCGGTGATGGGCGAAACTTGCCCTCAGTATCTGTTCTTTACCCAAGATCATTTACGGCGGCCAGACGCTGCCAAGTGGATCTGCTCGCCGCCCGTGCGAGGCCCTGCCGATAACCAGCGTTTGTGGCAGGCGGTGGCCGATGGCACGATCCAGGTCATTGCCACCGATCACTGCCCGTTTTTCTTCAATGGTAAGCAAGAGATTGAATACGAAGGGCAGAAGATCGCTATTCCGGGAAAGGAATTGGGAGTCGATGATTTCACCAAGATTCCCAACGGACTGCCTGGGGTAGGCGACCGCCTGCCGGTGTTGTGGACTTATGGCGTACGAGCAGGCAAACTGACGCCCAACCAATTCGTGGCTTTGATGAGCACGAACCCGGCAAAAATATTTGGTTTATACCCGCGCAAGGGTTCGCTGATGCCAGGTGCAGACGCCGATATTGTGGTTTGGGATCCCGACCGGCGCCTGACCTATGGGGTGGCTTATGCCCACCATCGCACGGATCACAATTTATATGAAAACTGGGAACTGGTAGGTTTTCCAGAGAAGGTTTTATTACGCGGCCAAACGATCGTGGAGAGAGAGCGCTGGTTGGGAAAAAAGGGGCAAGGGCGTTACCTGTCTCGTTTGAGTGGGCAGTTGTTGTGAAATTTGGTTCTTGATATGTTGATGCTTGCTGCTATCCTTGTTCTGATACTGATGCCGTTTGCCATGCTGGCGTCACGCCTGGCGCGGCCTAAGTTTGCTTATCACTGGTTGATGGCTTTGGGAGCCGTCCTGGCTGCCTGGATTTTGGTGCTGCTTTCCAGAGGAAGTGTGCAGACGATCCAGTTAGCCGAATGGCAAACAGAGAGCCTGGTAATGGAATATCCAATTCTGCTGTTGGATACGATCTCCTGGTCGTTCAGCCTGGCAGTGACCACTCTTGCTCTGGCAGTGATCTTGACAGCAGTCGTGCGGCTGTCCCAGGTGCAGTGGCAGGCCTGGGCAAGTACGCTCATGCTGGCAGGCGTTGGCCTGGTCGCGATTTTGGCAGGCAATCCTTTGACTTTGATGCTCTCTTGGGCCGCTTTGGATTTTATCGAAATCGCAATCGTATTGATCCAAATCAAAGAGAGCCAGGTGCGAGAGCGGGCGATAGTGGCCTTTTCGGCGCGGGTATTAGGCATTGCTATCCTGGTTTGGGCGATGATGGTGGCCCACAGCCAGGGAGCAGCCTTGTCTTTCACTGCGATACCGGCGCAGATCACTCCTTTTTTGCTCATGGCAGCCAGTTTGCGTTTGGGAGTGGTTCCCTTGCAGGCTACCTTCTTTGTGGAAATCACCCAGCGGCGAGGCTTGGGAACATCGCTTCGCCTGGCGCCGGCAGCTTCGAGCCTGGCTTTATTGGTGCGCGCTGCTGCCTCTGGTGCTGCCCCATCTTTGCAACCCTATTTATTAGCCTTGGTGGCGATAACGGCTGTATATAGCGGGATTGCCTGGATGACTGCCAAGGATGAGTTGGTTGGACGCCCGTTTTGGATCCTGGGGATGAGTTCGCTGGCAGTCGCCTCAGCCGTACGCGGCCAGCCGAATGCGTGCCTGGCCTGGGGAGTGGCGACGATCTTTGCAGGCGGTTTTTTATTCTTGGCTTCACAGCGTCATAGGAATATGTTCCCACTGGTTACCCTGGCCCTGGTCGTTTTCTCTGCTTTACCCTTCACCACGGCCTGGGGAGGAATGCGGCTTTACATGTTCCGCCAAAATGATCGCAATCTCCTCCTTCATTTAGCATTTAGCCTGTTGTTTTTCCTGACCCATCTTCAAATGATCTTTGGTTATTTGCGGCATTGGCTGCGACCTACTGAAATATTCGCTGGAACCGAGCGCTGGATCTGGGTGATCTATCCCTTGGGATTGATGCTGCTGCCCCTTACTGCCCTGTACCTGGGATGGCAGATCCGCCCTGCCGGCCCCCAAACGATCGTCGTGTGGCTGGGCGGCGGCGCAGCTTTTTTCTTGGGGGTTGTTCTGTTGGCCTGGCGGATGCGCGGCCCGCGCGTAGAGCCTGTCGAACGGACGCTTTCCGAGAGCAGCAGTTGGGGCGCTTCGATTTGGGGGCAGATCTTATCGCTGCGATGGTTTTATGACCTGGCGTGGCGGGGCTATATCGGAATCGGTTGGGTACTATTTTGGTTCAATCGCACATTGGAGAGAGAGGGGGGCATTCTTTGGGCGCTGCTGCTGCTTATTATGTTGTACTCATTATCTGCAGGATTGAAATTGCCAGGGTGAGATATGGATATTGAAGCTTTTTTCTTACCCGACCTAGCGCTTCCAGCTTTGATCCTGGTCACTTTGACTGGCATTGTCTTGCTTACCGGACGACAATGGCGGGCGATGTTGATCGCCTTGGTGATACAGTACCTGGGAGTTTTCTTCCTGTTGGCGCTTTCCTGGCCTCTGGAAATGGCAATTGCAAAATTGTTTTCTGGCTGGATCTCATGCGCCTTGCTCGGGCTGGTGATGTCCAACGACCCCACTATCCGCCTGGCTGAAGAACGTTTTTCACCTTCGGGAGTCGTTTTTCGCTTGTTGGCCGGCGGCCTGGTCATTTTGAGTGTTTTCTCTCTTGGCCCATCCTTTGCTGAATGGCTGCCAGACGTGCCCCTCGAGATTGTATGGGGCGCTTTGGCGTTGATGGGACTGGGCTTGCTCCACCTTGGCCTGAGTGGACAGGTCATGCGCGTCGTGGTGTCTCTTTTGACCGTCTTTGCAGGTTTTACGATTTTGTATGCTGCGGTGGAAGCGTCCACTATGGTGGCAGGGCTGATGGCAGGCGTTGACCTGGGACTATCCATCGTGGGCATTTATCTACTGACCGCGCCTGGCATGGAGGAGACGGGATGAGCGCCCCCATCATTTGGATCTTGATCCCCGGTATCCTGGCATTGCTCTTATATTTTTTCCGCCGCTGGTATCGGATTACCGTGATGGTGGCAACCTTTGTGACGAGCCTTTTGGCCGCTTTGGCGCACTGGATGCTGATCGATCAGGTAAATCATTTTGGGCCGTGGTCCTGGCAGGTTGCGAGCACTCTATCGGTCTTTGGGCGGCGGCTGGAACTTGTCAATGCAGACCGGCCGGTGCTGACGGTTATTTACCTGATGGCAGCTTTCTGGTTTGGGGCGGCTTACGTTGCCCAGGCCGGGCGGTTATTTGCTGCCTTGGGGCTGGCGGCCATTGCAGTCCTTACGGCTGCTTTTGCGGTCGAGCCCTTCCTTTATGCAGCCCTTTTGATCGAATTGGCAGCCTTGATTTGCGTACCGCTTTTGGTTTCGCCTGGTAAGTCGGTAGGGCAGGGTAGTTTGCGTTTTCTGGTCTTCCAAACGTTGGGAATGCCCTTCATTTTGTTTACCGGCTGGATGTTGGCCGGTGTAGAAGCCAGCCCGGGCGATATGGCCATGGTATACCGGGCAGCAGGTTTATTGGGCTTTGGGTTTGCATTTCTCCTGGCAATTTTCCCCTTTCACACCTGGTATCCGTTGGTAGCCGAAGAAGCCCATCCTTATCCGGCGGTCTTTGTTTTTCTGGTGTTTCCCTGGATGATCTCGCTCTTTGGATTATCGTTTATCGATCGATATGCCTGGCTGCGCAACTCGGAAGGCCTATATGATGTGCTGCGCCTGGCTGGAACAATTACAGTTTTCACTGCAGGGATCTGGTCTGCTTTTGAGCGTCACCTGGGCCGTATTCTGGCTTATGCCGCCCTGACCGAAACGGGTTTTGCCTTGCTTGCCGTGAGCATCCCCGGCGGAATTCCTCTGTTCTTTGGGATGATGCTGCCTCGTACCATTGCGTTGGCAATCTGGGCTTTGGCATTGTCGGCTCTTTACAAAGCATATCCTGGTCTCCTCTATCGCGAGATTAAGGGCGCAGGGCGGTCTATGCCGGTTGTTGCCCTGGGCCTGGTGGTGGCGCATCTTTCCGTTGCCGGCATACCCTTGCTGGCTGGATTCCCTTTACGCTTTATCCTGTGGAATAACCTGGCGCAGATTTCTCTCGGAAATGCGGCTTTCACTTTGCTAGGCGTGATTGGCTTGTTCGCCTCTGGCTTGCGAACCTTGACCGTGATGGTAACGGGGCCGGACGATTCGAACTGGCGCCTATCTGAGCCGTGGCAGTATATATTTTTTATTGGGGTTGGCATCCTGGCGTTGTTGGCAGTAGGTGTTATGCCGCAGTGGACTTTATCTGCTATGGAAGAGCTTGCAGCTTCCTTCAAACAATTGATACCTTAATTGGGGTGGCGTGGTGCAAGCGGTAGTGCAAGTCGTCCATGCTATAATCAGTCATATTCTTTGAGCAGGAGAAAATTCATGGACCTGGACCAGCTTCAGAAACGAGTTCAATGGATCGATGAAGATCGGCGTAAAGAAAAAGATGCGTTGGCTCTGTTGGAAAGCAGGGTGGTTGGTTACGATGGCGCTTTGAATGCGTTGGGTCAGCAGATAAAGGACTTGTCCAGCGAGATCAACCGGCTGGCAAGCATTGTGACGCGCATGGATCAATTCGATGATACGATTTCACAATTACGCTTGGAGACGCGCCGGTCAGTAGAAGAATTAAGCAAAGAAATCAAGAGGCGCGAAGAAGAAGCCAATAAGGTCAGGCTGGTGGATACCAAGTCGCAGGAGAGCGCCCTTTTTGATCTGCGCAAGGAAATTGAAATTCTGCCGCGCCTGGAACAAGGTTTGCAGACGCGTTCCGATGAGGCCAATCGCTTGAATCGTTTGATTGAAGAAACGCGCGAGCGAATAGAAAACGTGAGGCGCGAAGAAGAAGAATACACTCGCACCATGCGATTGCTTGAGGATGGCCGCCGGCAAGATGCCAAGCGTATCCAGGATGCTCAAGGAGAGGTATTGGCGCTGCGAAAGAGAGCCGATGACCAACGCGGCCAGATCGAAATCGTCAATATGGGAATGCGTAAGCTGGATACTCGCCTAAACGACCTGGTGAACGTTGAAGCTGAGCGTCGAGATACCATGTCATCTTTCCTCGATAAGCAGAACCTGGTACAGGTGGAGCGCGATCGCACCTGGAAGGAATGGCAGGCGCGTTTTGAAACGATCGAGCAGCAGGCTGCAGAAGCGGAAGCCAAATTGTTGACCCTCGACGCAACCCAACGGGAAGCGCGTCGGATGCAGACGGTGCTCGAAGAATTGGTGCAGCGAGTGGACCGGCGTATCAATGAAATTACAGAGATCCAGCGATTGTCTGAGGATCGCTTCAGGCAAGAATGGGTTACCTTCAAGGCTGACGATCAAAAGCGCTGGACGAACTATACACTGACTCAGGAAGAGCAGCGCAGTGAAATTTTGCGCCAGTTTGACCGGTTTGGCGAGCGTTCGAACACTCTGGAGGATAATTTCCAAGAAATGCATGATGTGTTAACGATGGCAAATGAAGAGACACAGAATCGCCTGCAAACTCTGTTAAACCTGGTGCATGAGTGGTCTACTTCCTTTGAGCGGACGGTCGGCAAATCATCCCGGTAAAAGAGAGTAATGGTGGAGAGCGATGCGAGTTATTGGCACTGCCGGACATGTTGATCACGGAAAATCCACCCTGGTACAGGCGTTAACAGGCATGCATCCCGACCGGCTTAAGGAAGAACGGGATCGGGAGATGACCATTGACCTGGGTTTTGCCTGGATGACGCTGCCTGGCGGTGAAGAGGTTGGCATTGTGGATGTGCCGGGTCACCGCGATTTTATCGAAAATATGCTTTCCGGCATCGGCAGTATCGACGCAGTTATGTTTGTGGTTGCTGCCGATGAAGGCGTGATGCCGCAAACTCGTGAGCACCTGGCGATCCTGGATATCTTGCAGATCGAGAGCGGCGTGGTTGTGCTCACGAAGATCGATCTGCTGGATGATCCGGACTGGTTAGAATTGGTAACAGATGATGTCCGGCAGACCCTGGCGGGCACGGTGCTGGCGAGTGCACCCATCTTGCGGGTTTCTTCAAAAACCAACCAGGGTATTCCGGAACTGCTTCAAACTCTTGAGACCTGCCTTTCCCAAAGACCTCTTCGACCTGACCTGGGCCGGCCGCGTTTGCCGGTTGATCGGGTTTTCATGATGGCAGGCTTTGGCACGGTGCTCACTGGTACTTTGAGTGATGGGTGCTTGCGCCTGGGCGATGAAGTGCAGATCCTTGGGGGCGGCGCCGAAGTGCGCGGACGCGTGCGCGGCCTGCAGACTCACAAGCGCAAGGAGGAGGTTGCCGTGCCGGGCAGCCGGACTGCCGTCAATGTTTCTGGCGTGAATGTCGAGCAGGTCCAGCGCGGCGGTGTGTTGGCTCATCCTGGCGATTACACCACTACTCGCAGGATGGATGTGCGTTTCCGCCTGCTGCCCGATGTGCAGCAACCCTTGCAGCATAACACACCGGTGAAGTTTTTCCTGGGGGCGGCGGAGGTGGCAGGGCGCGTGCGGTTGTTGGGCGTTGACGAGCTCCTTCCCGGGCAAGCAGGCTGGCTGCAATTGGAGCTTAACGATCCGGTTGTGTCCGTGCGAGGCGACCGCTATATCTTACGCCGGCCTTCACCGGGGGAGACCCTGGGAGGCGGGGCGATCGTTGATCCGCATCCGGGTAAAAGGCACAAGCGTTTTTCGAATGAAATTTTGGAGCGCTTGGAGATGTTGGAGCAGGGCACGCCCGAAGATGTGCTCATGCAGGCGCTGTTGGCTTTGGGCGCTGCTCCCTGGCAGGAAATCGCGGCCCGTTCGAACTTAATTCTCGAGGTAGCCGTTCGGGCCGGCAAAGAATTGATTGCACAAGGGCAAATGCTCCTGTTGGAAGCGGACAGCGCTCAAGCTGTTTTGCTGCCCTCTACGTTGGCAACCAGCAAACCATATTGGAGCCGGATAGAATTGCGCGCCATCCAGGAGATTGAGGCCTATCACCAATCGTATCCGCTGCGCCAGGGCTTGCCCAAAGAAGAGCTCAAAAGCCGGTTAAAGATGCCGCCGCGCTTTTATAATGCCTTACTGCGCAGGTTGATCGCGGGGCAGGATCTGGTTGAGAATGGCCCGCTCGTTTATCGAGCAGGACACAATATTCAATTCACCCCGCAGCAAAAACAGCAAGCAGAACAATTGTTGAAACGATTTGCTGCTTCGCCAGCGTCGCCCCCCAGCGTGAAAGAAAGCTGTGCAGATGTTGGCGAAGAGATATATAATGCATTAGTGGAACTTGGCGAACTGGTGCCTCTTTCCAGCGAGGTAGTGTTTCGCCGCTCTGATTACCAGGCTATGGTCGAAAGTGTTCGGGAATTGTTAAAAGAACATGGCACGATCACGGCTGCTCAGGTGCGCGATCATTTTGGTACCAGCCGGCGTTATGTGCTGGCTTTATTGGAACACCTGGATGCCCTGGGAATGACATTGCGCGATGGTGATGTGCGCCGTTTACGGCGTTGATGTAAGCAAGTGAGGAATAGCCTTATGAAGCGAGAGATGCAATTCAAGGAATCGGTTTTGAGATCAGGCTGGTTTGGCAAGTTGATGATGGTCATTTTGGCTGGCCTGGCTCTGCAAGTATTCATCCTGGCCAGCCCGGTCACCTCGATGGCTCAAACCAGAGAATATTCATCGCATCCGGCTGGTTGGATGCAGGCAGCCGACACCGAGACACCCACCCTGACAGCCACGGACAGCGGCGTTGTCACCGATACAGCCACCTCTACCATGACTGCGACCGGCACATTTACCACCACGATGACTGCCACCCCCAGCGCGACGGTGACAGCCACCGAGACTCCTACGACCACTTCGACAGAGACCGCTACGCTAACGCAGACCGCCACCAACACTGCAACGGCCACCGAAACTGGTACAGCTACCGAAACTGGCACTGCGACCTCTACGGCCACTGCTACAGCGACTGCTACAAATACAGCTACTGTCACCTTCACCAGCACTACCACCAGAACGCCTACCAATACAACGACTCCGCCCACGCCCACGCCCACACCGACCCACACTGGCACCATTACGCCGGCTCCGACGATTGTGGTAACCGTTAGCCCAACGCAAGCGAAGGTCAACGAAACGTTCAAGTTTACTATTCAAATAACCAATCCCGGCACGGCGCCGACCACCGATGCTGTCGTTTCTGATTCTTTCCCCTCGTTCATCGATGTTCAGACCCTATCTACTACCAAAGGCACCGCAGTTAAGTCGGCGCATTCGATCACCGTGAATATTGGATCGGTAATGCCGAACGAAACGGTAACGATCGTCATTGAAGTGAAAGTCAACAGCAGCGTTACGAAGACGGAAACTTTGACCAATACAGTCACTTTAACCTATGAAAATAACAAATCGCGCACAGCCAGCACATACTATAAAGTGATAGTAACCAGCACGCTGCCCGGAACAGGGGAACTGCCTCTGGAAGCCGCACCACCAAACGGTGGGCCGCTGGGAGGCTGGCTGCCGGCAACTTATTCAAACCTGGCGCTTAATTTATCGGCGGTTGCGCTGCTGGCGTGGCTGCTTTTGGGCCTCTACCACCATGGGAAGAAGGGAAGATATGTGTTGCGGGCGCTGCGGGTATTAACGCTATTGGCAGCCATCACCTTGTTTATCACTGCCTGCGTTCGTGAGCAGGTGACGCCGGTATCTGAACGGGCTGTTCAAAATACAACGGCAGCGATAGTAAACACAGCCACGCCTACCCCCAGCCTGATGCCGTATATGCCGGCTCATTTTTTCTCCACGCCTGAGGCGATCGTACGATTGCCCAAATACCCAATCCCCTCTCCCACCCTGGTCAATACTCCTGCGCCAGACGAACCGCCGCCAGACACAACCGCCGTTGAGCGGATCACGATCCCGGCGATCAATATAGATACGGTGGTGGCTTACGTGCCCTATGATGGCCTGACCTGGATGATCGAAGGTTTGCGCGAAGAAGTAGCCTGGATGGGTAATACTTCCTGGCCTGGGTTGGGGAGCAACACAGTCCTGGCGGGTCATGTAACGGTGCGTGACCTTGGGGATGGGCCCTTCCGCTACCTCGAACAGCTTGAGAATGGGGACCTGGTGAATGTTTTCACGCAGGAGAATATCTATACCTACAAGGTGTTGGAACAACTCGTTGTGGAAGACACCGATATGGGCGTGACTTTGCCAACTGTAAATTCGCAGCTAACCCTGATCACGTGCACCGGCTGGGATTCTGAGGTCGAAATATACCGTTACCGGCGAGTGGTCGTTGCCGAGTTAGTGCAGGTCGATTCCCTGGTGAGGCAAGGAAGCCAGAAGTAGATTGCTCGCTTAGAATTCTCGAAAGACCCATTCGCCAGCAATCATGGTTGCCTGGGGTTTTAAACCTGCCAAAGCATTGGGCGGGCAGGTAAACGGGTCTGTTTCCAGCACCAGCAAGTCTGCCATGAAGCCGGGAGACAACTTTCCTGATACGTTTTCTTTCCCGGCTGCGTAGGCCGCGCCGGTGGTATAAGCTTGTAAAGCCTCCAGCACGCTCAAGCGCTGCTGTGGATACCAGCCGTCTTCTCCCGGCGCACCATCTTGCTGCCTGCGGGTCACTGCAGCGTGTAACCCCCAAAAAGGATTGGGGAATTCGACCGGAGCGTCAGAGCCAAAGGCCAGGGGCGCACCGTGGTTTAATTGAGAGCGCCAGGCATAGGCAAAGGCCGAGCGGCTGCCCCAGAAACGATCTGCCATCAGCATGTCGGATATAGCATGAACGGGCTGCATCGAGGCAATGATCCCCAGGGTGCTCAACAGCTTTACATCGCCTGGATGGATCACCTGGACATGCTCGATGCGATGGCGCAGCGGCTGAACCCCGGCTGCCAGAGTCTCCTTTTCATATTGGCGCAGTTGGGTATAGGCTTGAAGCACTTCGTGGTTGGCGCGATCGCCAATGGCATGCACAGCCAGGCTCAAACCGCTTTGTACCGCTGTTCTACCGATCTCGTAGATTTCTTCTGCATCGAGGAAAAGCATGCCTCGGTTGGCGGCGTCATCTTCATAGGGCTGAAACATTGCCGCGGTATGAGGTCCCAAGGCACCATCGGCAAATAGCTTGAGCGGACCGAGCCAAAGGCAATCATCGCCAAAACCAGAACGCAGCGCCAATGCGGCGGCGTGTTCTAGATTTTCGTAGGCCACGCTCTTAGCAACTCGCAGTTTCAGTTCACCCATTTGGTGAAGGGTCTGCAAAGCTGCAAAACAAGTCGCGCCGTCGAAATCATGCACACCCGTCAAGCCCATCTGCCACAAGAATGGCTGGCAGTCTCGGATGGCCTGGATGATCTGGTGCTGCGAAGAAGCAGGGATTGCCTTGCTTACCAGTTGCATGGCTTCTTCAAATAAGATGCCATTCAAATAGCCCTGGTCGTTGCGCCCCAATCGCCCGCCGCTCGGATCAGGGCTGAGATCGTGCAGCCCAGCCTGCTGCATGGCTGCGGTGTTTGCCCAGGCAGCGTGAAGTGATTTGGCTGTCAGGTAAACGGGATGATTGGGTGCCATCCGGTCCAGGTCGGCCGCCTGGCCATACCCCCCGATCCAATTATTATGGTTCCAGCCATGTCCCAGGATCCATTCTCCAGGGGGAACGCTGCGCGCCCGGTCGGCAACCCTTTGCAGGCATTGCTGGTAAGTGGGCGTCTCACAATCTACTTTTTGCAAGCCCATGGCATAATGTTCAAGGTGGATATGGGCGTCGGTTAAGCCGGGGATGATGGTTTTTCCGCCCAGGTTTTCGCATTCGGTGCCGCGCTCCCTAAACGATGACAGCAGCTCGTCGTCAGCCCCCACAGCCAGGATGCGGTTGCGATCGATGACGATCGCGCTTGCCAATGGCTGCCGGGCATCCAGGGTATGGATGACGGCGTGGTGATAGACTTTCATTTCGTTATTCCAGGCTGCCCAATTTTTGCACCAGGGTGTCTAATTCTTCATCCGAATAATAGTGGATGATCAGCGTGCCACCCTTCTTTTTCTTGTGAGTTAAAGTTACCTTGGTGCCCAGCGAGGCGCGCAATCTTTCTTCCAGGGCAGAAAGCTCGGCAGGCAGCGTCTTAGGCTCAGCAGGGGGCTTCTTCTCGCCGCCCATTTTTCGCACCAATTCCTCTGCCTGGCGCACGTTCAACTCGTTTTTCAGGATGGTATCCAGAGCGGCCAGTTGCGCCGGTTGGCTGGACAGGGAGAGCAGTACCCTGGCATGCCCTTCGCTGATCCGACCCTCGGCCAGGGCCGAACGGGCTGCTTCGGGCAGCTTAAGCAGCCGCAGCGTATTTGTCACTGCCGTGCGGCTTTTACCCACTCGCAGGGCAATGTCATCATGGGTCATTTTGAAATCTTCTGCTAACTGGTGATATGCATCGGCGGTTTCGAGAGGGCCAAGATCGGCGCGTTGGATATTTTCGATCAGTGCCAGCTCCACTCGCTGCAGCTCAGTGACCTCTCGCACGATGGCGGGAATCTCCTTCAATCCAGCCTGGCGAGCTGCCAGCAGGCGGCGTTCCCCGGCGACCAGGGTAAATTGATCGCTGCCTGGCCCGCGGGTTACCAGCAGCGGCTGGATGATGCCGTGTTCGCGAATCGAGGCGGCCAGTTCGCTCAGCGCATCTGGATCGAAGCGCGTCCGAGGCTGGTGAGGGTTTGGCCGAATAGCATCGACCGGAATTTTAGCGATGCCCGCCTCGGGTGGTGTTTCAGCAGTTTTATAATCCCCGCTGGGGATCAATGCACCTAAGCCTTTACCAAGACCAGATTTGCGGGACATTATTGCACCTCACTGACAGGAAGTGGGATACCATCTTCTTTCAGGATTTCTTGCGCTAATCCTGCATATGCTTGTGCTCCCGACGAATCGGGCGAATAGGTTGAGATGGGCTGTCCATAAGATGGCGCCTCTGCCAGGCGCACCGAGCGCGGGATGACAGAGTTGAAAACCTTGTTGGGAAAATACCGGCGCACTTCGGCGACCACATCATTGCTCAGGATCGTCCGGCCATCGAACATGGTCAGGATTACTCCGCGAATTTCTAGCTGCGGAAAGAGCGCTGTGCGGATGCGCGTGATGGTTTGCGTGAGCATGCCGATCCCTTCCAGCGCAAGGTATTCGCATTGAACAGGGATCAGCAAGCCGTCTTTGGCAGCAACCAGGCCGTTGAGCGTCAGCAGCCCCAGGGAAGGCGGGCAGTCAATCAGGATGTAATCATACCGGTCATAGACCGGTTTTAACGCTTCGTTCAAGCGGTGTTCGCGTTCGGTCTCTGCCACCAGTTCGATCTCAGCGCCCGCCAGGGCGGTGGAAGAGGGAAGCAAAGACAGCCGAAGCTTGGGATTGTGAAGGATCAGGCTCGAAATGGGCGTCGAGCTGATCAAAGCTTCGTATGTGCCACCAGCGACGACTTTCTTATCAACGCCCAGGCAGGAGGTGGCATTGGATTGTGGATCGAGGTCAACCAACAAAACACGCTGACCATAAGAAGCCAGAAAAGCGCCCAGGTTGATGGCGGTGGTGGTTTTACCGACTCCCCCCTTTTGATTGG
The DNA here is from genome assembly GCA_964629965.1 of uncultured Anaerolineaceae bacterium. Taxonomy (GTDB): domain Bacteria; phylum Chloroflexota; class Anaerolineae; order Anaerolineales; family UBA4823; genus CAZVRZ01. The sequence continues at coordinate 77,923 of CAZVRZ010000002.1, read as the reverse complement.
CGAGCGTATAAATTCGCGTCATCTCTACATCACCTCTACCATGCTTTCCCGGATTTCGTCAGCGGTTGGGATGCTGTCCATACCTTTACGGGTTACCGAACAGGCCGCCAGGTAGTTCGCAAAGCGGGCGGCCTCCCATGGATCGTGTGTGGTCTGCAGCCGGGCGAAATAAGCGGTCGCGAAGATATCCCCGGCGCCGGTGGCATCGATTTCGTTGACCGAAGGCGGGCGGATGCGGCGGACATCACCGTTCCAATATACCCTGGCGCCCTGCTTGCCTTCTGTGATCACCAATATTTTACTGGCAGAGGCCATTTCCTCAATGCGTTCCTCATCCGCTAGAACGTCTTCGATGCTCAAGATTGCTGCGCCGGCGTGCTGCAATACAAAAGAGGCCTCCGGCCATTCGCCCACGCTGACATGCCCCTGATCGTCCCAGATTCTCATCCAGCCCTGCGGGGTGAGCCCGATCAGCGATTCGGGAAAACGACGCACCAGGGCGGGTTCTACCTCCTGGGCGATCGGCCCCAGGTGAACGATTTTTGCCTGCCGCCATGGCTCTGGGATGAGATGAAAATCCAGCGTTGGAGCTATGTGGTGCAGGATCTGTACTCTTCCATTCGCAGTATAAATGTTTTCGAAGGTGGTGCTTTGATCGCTGGGGTAGTTGATGATTGGAATTTGCGCCAGAGGCCCCAGGGGAATTTCACTGCCCCAGGCGGTAACGATGCCGACTTTTAATCCCAGGGCGGCTGCCGTCAGGGCGGAGTAAGCGGCTGTGCCGCCAATGCGTAGTCCGGTTGGGGTTATATCCTTAGCAAGATGACCTATGATCAGATAATCGATTGGGTGAAGCGAAGCCAGGTTATGCATGGTTGAATTATACCTGAATAAGGCCGGGGTTGTTTAATTTTACAAATCGCACCGCTTAGCCATTCAGAATAGCAAAGCAGTGCGATAGAAAAACAAACTATTCGAGAAACCAGGCAGGAGTGAAACAGAAACCCGTTACACTGGAATGATTGTGACTTTCCGGTTGGGCTCTTCGCCTGTGCTTTCTGTCTTCACATCAGGCAGGTCGCGCAATTCCATGTGAACGATGCGGCGTTCGTTGGCAGGCATCGGCTCTAGAGTTTGCTTGCGACCAGTCCTGACGGCTTGTTCTGCCATCCGCAGAGCCAACTGGCTGATCTGCCCCCGGCGCCGTTCCCGGTAACCTTCTACATCCACACTTAAGGAAACAGAACGTCCCAGTTGTTTGCTCACCATGAGCGAGGTGATGTATTGCAGAGCATTCAGCGTTTCAGCTTTTCGACCGATCAATATGCCTAGATCGTCTCCCTTGATATCAATCAAAATAGGGGAGCGTCCATGCTGGTCGTCGACTTCGCCAGCGTTTACCTCAACTTCTGCAGTGATTCCCATCCGTTCCAACAGCTCACTGATGGTTTCATGAGCAATGTGCAGGGCCAGGTCATCGAAAGAGAGGGCGTTGGGCGAGTCGGCTGCAGGCATCGCTGGTTCTGGCATCTCAAGCGTTTCCTGCTCTTCATCCGGGGCAGCTTCTTCAATGCCTGCCGTTGGAGAAAATGGTATGGCGTTTTCAGGGCGATGCGGTGATTTAACGCTTAAACGAATGCGTGCCTGGCGCGAACCGAGGCCGAACAGCCCGCGGCTGCCTTCATCTAATACCTCGATCTCTACCTGGTCTGGCTGAAGGCCCAATTCCGCCAATCCCTTTTCGGTGGCCTCTTCGATCGAAGGTGCGATGATTTCTAAAGTTGCTCGTTTCGTCATTTTTTTCCCTCCGTTCTTTTATCTTGCTTGGCGTTTGTTTTCGGCGCAGGCAGCAAATTGCGCCAGTTTAATTTGCCTAATAACGCATATTGCGCCACGCCGATCAGGTTGCTGACGACGAAATAAACGGCCAGGCCAGAAGCCAGTGAATAAGCCATATAGCCCATCAGGATGGGCATATACAAATTCATCATCTTGGTCATCTGGGCGCTCTGATCATTGGGATTAGCGCCGGTTGTCGGCGCCATTAACTTCGATTGCAAATAGGTGGTGATGATCACCAGGATCGCTAGAAACGGGATACCAATGCCAAATATGTAGACGCGTTCTGGTTGGCTTAAATCCATCCACAGGAATTGGCGGTTAAGCGGGATCAACGCGGAGGCGTTAATAAATGGGTAAATGTGCTTGGAGAAATCCAACAATTGCATGGGCGTTACTGATAGAGCCCGCATGACTGCCTGGTATAGGCCAAAGATCAGAGGCAGTTGGATCAGGGTTGGCAGGCAGGATGCCATGGGGTTGACCCCCATTTCTTTGTATAATGCCATTTGCTCTTGAGCCAGTTTTTCCCGGTCATCCTTATATTTTTTCTGGATGGCCTTCCACTTTTCCGAACCCTGCATCTGCTGCATGGCCTGGGTGCTTTTCATCGATTGAGCCTGCAACGGATGCGTGATCAGGCGGATCAGGATGGTGAAAAGAATGATCGCCAGGCCAAAGTTGCCGCCAACTACGCTGTAAATCCATAAGAGTGTGTTGACCATCGGGTCAATAATCAGGGTATTCCACATGGTAAATTATCTCCGCTCAGTTATTTGCCAGGAGTGAAAGTCCATCGAGTTGCGCCGCCGTCTGTCAGAGCGACCAGGAGAGCGTCTTTCGATGTAGGGGTAATGAGCAAAGCATCCCCGGCAGCGTGTACCGGCGCGTAGATGTTGCCACCCAGGTTCTGTTCCCAAAGAGGGTGTCCATTCAAATCAATAGCATAGACGGCTGGACCTTCGGTTGTGTAATATATTTGCTCGCCTTTGATCAGGGGTTTACTCGAGATCGTTTGGCTGGTTTCGATCATCCAAACTTTCTCACCGCCGGTCATTGCAACGGCATGTAGATTTCCTTTGATATCTCCGAAGTAGATGTTGTGATCGTCCAAAGCCACGGCAGACCACACCCAGGCTGTGGTCGGATAACGCCATTTGACCGACCCGGTTGCATTGTCCAGCGCCAGCATTTCACCGGCAAAGGTGCCAACGTAGAGGGTTCCATCCGGCCCTGGTATAGGCGAAGCTACCACGGCGCCTCCCAGGTCAACCGTCTCCCATTGTTTGCTGCCTGTATCGGCCTGCAAGGCATACACGCGCTGGTCCATGCTGGATAGATAGACCGTGTTACCATCTTTGTTCAGAGTAGGTTGAGACCACAGGGGCTGTTCGCTGGTGAAAGTCCACTTTAATTGGCCGTTTAGATCCAGGGCGTAGAGGTTTCCATCTGCATTGGGAGCATAGATCATATCTTCCGTGACCAGCGGGCTACCGATATAACGATCTTTGGCCTGGCTAAAAGTCCAGCGGACCTGCCCGGTTTCAACGGCCAGGCTGTACAGGTTGTGGTCATAACTTCCAACGATCAACTGACCATCTCCGGTCAGGAACGGCTCGGCGAAAAAGGTCACGGTGGCTTTGGGTTTCTCAGTGGGGTAGCGCCATTTCTCTGTTCCACTGGCCAGGTTCACTGCATACACATATTGGTTATAGGCCACGTAAGCTGTATCGGCATCGGCAGTCATTCCAGGCCAGCTAGTGGTGCCATACGAAGTTGAGTTTCCACTACAGCTGCTGAGGATCAAAGCGCTAGCCAGGATTACAAGTAGGGGTAACATGCGGGTTAGATATTTCATGGGCTTATAAATTCCTTAGGGGACAGGATCGACCCCCCCTGGGTTAAAGGGGTTGCAACGAAGAACGCGCCAGGCAGCCATCAAACCACCTTTGATCACCCCATATTTGTAGATGGCCTGGTAGCCATAATGTGAGCAGGATGGGTAAAAGCGGCATGTGTCGGGGGGCAGTGCGCGTGAGATGGTCATCTGATAAAGCCGGATGAGCGAGAGGAGGAATAGTTTCGGCAGATTCTGCAGCCGAATAGGCAGGTTGCGCAGCTGTGGCTCAGGTGGGATCTTCTCATATTCTAGGTCGGACTCAACTTGCATTTGTATCCTTCAACAGATGAGCTCGCTGTAAAAGAGCAAGCAAAGCATCTTGGATGTGAGGAAAATCTGCCTGAGACATTGCCTGTCGAGAGATCAGAACGACCTGCCATCCTGGCAGGATGCTTGGAAGGTGAGGGCGCAGCGCTTCTCTCAATAAGCGCTTTGCCCGGTTGCGGTGAACGGCATTTCCAAGCGAGCGTCCTGCTGCTATACCAAGGCGAGTCTGCTCATGATCTCCTGGCAGCGCGATCAATACAATAAGCGGGTGGGCAAACGATCTTCCGAATCGCCGCACCCGCTTGAAGTCGGTGGATCTGGTCAGGCGGAATTTTGATTTCACCTGTAGGTAAATGGATGGAAGACTCCAGGGGGAAACTGCCTCCACTGGAAAAAACCATGGATTTAACCGTTCCAGTTGGTGTGCTTGACGTGATTGTTCTTCGTCACGGTCAAGCGATAACGTCCCTTGGCGCGACGGCTCTTGAGAACCCTGCGTCCGTCTGGGGTTGCCATGCGGGAACGAAAACCGTGAACGCGCAAACGGCGGCGGATTTTAGGTTGGTATGTACGCTTGGTCATGTTGCTTGGTTACCTCTCAAAATAAAATAAGCACTTGACAGAAATTCGATCGACCGAATTTTTCCAGTAGGCTGCACGCGAATGCGGATTATACCATAGATACTGATTGGTCAAAGGGATTTCTGAAGACTGAATAATTTTGCCAGTTGTTCGGCTCCTTGATGATCGGTGACTGCCAGTACCTCGTCATCAGCTTCCATGACGGTGATACCGCGAGGAACGATCACCTTGCTATGGCGGATGATAGCAGCAATCACGCATTGATCCGGCAGAGCCAGGTCCTTGATGGCCTTACCAACGGCTGGGGCGCCTGCCGGGATCTTTTCTTCGATCAGGGAATACTCGCCGCGGCGCAGCTTGAGCAGGGTCATCATGTCGCCGAGCGACATTTCTTCTTCGATCAAGCGTGCCATGATGGCAGACTGGTTTAGTGAAACATCGACATGGAAGGTGTCATCGAACAACCAGGCGTTGCGAGGGTTGTTGACGCGAGCAATGGTGCGCGGCACAGAGAACTTGGTGCGAGCGATGAAGCATATTGCCAGGTTATCTGCATCGTTGGAAGTACAGGCAGCTAATACGTTGGCATGGCTAATCCCTGCCTGTTCCAAAATCCTTGCATCCGTTGGGTTTCCCTCGTAGATGATTTCGGTTGGCAGATCGCGATGAAGGCGTGCCAGGACATCTCGCCGATTTTCTACCAAACGAACTTCATGTTCTTGGGCGATCAACATCATCGCCAATTGAGTGCCGGTCCGGCCTCCGCCTGCAATAATCACAAACATATTAGCCTTCCTTTACCTGGTTCAAGCGTTTTCGCAATGCCCGAATACCGTTGAATGTTGCGGAAACCAGGATGATATCGTTCGGTTGAAGAAGCGTTTCACCATCCGGCAAGATTGCTTTACCGGCGCGGGTCAGGCTGACCGGGCAGCATTCTTCGACGGAAACCAGCTCGCCCAGCTTGCGCCCGGCCCATTCGCCCAGGATATTGAACTCGTAAATTTCCACTTCTCCATTGCCTGCCGAGAAGACGGTGCGCAGTTCACCGTGATATAACAATTCCTCCATACGTTGAGCGCCCCAACTGGAAGAGCAGATCACCTGGTGACCAAATGCATCGTGCAGTGGGCGATAGATCGGATCAAAATTACGCGTGATGACATTGGGTACGTGAAAGACCTGGCGCGCCACGTGCGATATGACCGCATTCAGCGAATCGGAGTCTGTTACTGCAGCAAATCCATCTGCCTGTTCGATCCCGGCCCGGCGAAGAACATCCTGGTTGAGAGCTTCGCCATCGACCGTCCGGCCTAAGAACTCGTCGGGGAGATTGGCGAAGGCATTTTGAATGTGATCGACAACGGTCACCTTATGACCTTTTTGAAATAATCGATAGGCGAGTTCTGCGCCAATCCGGCCACAACCCACAACCACGATGTTCATAATCCATTTACTCCATTTCTGTTCTATTCAACCTGGTATGGCACATCGGTGACCATAATCCCAGGCTTGAATAATAAGGCCCAACGCAGCATGATGGCTGTATTGGTGTGCAATATATTCGTCCAGGCTCGCTTCGGAACAAACTGAGGCACTACGATCGTAATGATCTCGTTGGGTTGGCGCTGGCGGGCGATTTCCTCAATATACTCTAACAATGGCTCCAACATCAGGCGGTAAGGTGAATCCAGGGTGACCAGGCGGACCCCTTCGCCCCACATTTCCCATTTCTGTTGGATCTTCCCCGCCTCTTCAGGGTCGATGCTGACATGCACTGCGGTGACATCGTCCGAAAGCGACTTGGCATAGCGCAGCGCAGCCAGCGAACCCCGGTGCACGCCGCTGACAGGCATGATCACGCGATGGCGTGTCAGGCGCGGCGGCGTTCCATAGTTTTCCAAAGAAAGCTTTCCGGCTAACTGGCGGTAATGGCGATGGATGGCAATGAACACTGCCACCAGGATGGGGGTCAAGATTAACACGAACCAGGCGCCGTCCTTGAATTTAGTGACGGCAAAGATGATCACCACGATAATGGTACACAGTGTGCCAAAACCGTTAATAAGCATTTTTATCCGCCAGTTGTTCTCAAATCGTAAGGTGGAGCCGCGTTCCCTGGTTTCTTGCCCGGGTTTCAGTTGGCCGATCTTATACCAGCGGCGAGCCATACCGGCCTGGGATAGTGTGAAGGATGTAAACACGCCAATCGCATAAAGCGGTATTAATTTCGATACGCTGGCATCGAAAGCTACGATTAACAAGCTGGCGATCAGACCCAAAACGATGATGCCGTTAGAATAAACCAGGCGGCTGCCCCGGAAGGCTAGCTGGCGTGGCAGGTAGCCATCTAAAGCCAGCAGGGCGCTCAGGCGAGGAAAGCCTGCGTAGGCGGTATTGGTTGCCATGATCAAAATAATGGTTGTGGCAGTAATGGTAGCCAGGTACAGCCAGTTCCGGCCATTAAAGATGGTGCGGGCCAACTGCGAAATGACGGTCTCGGTTTCCGATGGTACAGCGCCGATATGCCCGGCCAGGAAAGAAATCGCCAGGAACAATATGCCCAGGATGAAGGCCATCCAGATCAAGGTGATACCGGCGTTCCGGCTGCGTGGCTCTTTAAAAGCCGTGATCCCGTTTGAAATGGCCTCGATGCCTGTCAGAGCAGCCGTGCCGCTGGAAAAAGCGTGCAGCAGCAGGAAGGGAGTGATGGCTTGCACAGCGTGAACAAGGTCCATCTCCGGCGGGTCGATCACTGCGAAGACAGAACCGGTCACATAGCGGAAGATGCCGGTGCCTACCATCAAGACCATCGTGACGACAAAAAAGTAGGTTGGGATGGCAAAAACAGATCCCGATTCTTTTACCCCGCGCAGGTTGATAACCATAATGATGAGAACCAGCACTACGGCAACCCATGCCCGGTGCTCAAGCAGTTTTGGGTAGGCTGAAACGATCTGCGCTACTCCTGACGATACTGAGACGGCCACCGTCAAGATATAATCGGTGAGCAGCGCGGCGCCGGCTATTTGGGCGGAAAGATCACCCAGGTTATCGCGCGCTACGATATAAGCGCCTCCCCCGCCGGGGTAGGCATGGATGATCTGTTCATACGAGAGGGCCACGATCGCCAGCAAAACCACAATGGCGATAGAGATTGGAAAGACATATCCAAAGGCAGCCGTGCCTGCCGCTGCCAGGATAAAGAGGATTTCTTGGGTGGCATACGCAGTCGATGAGAGCGCGTCCGAGGCAAAGATCGCCAACCCGATCAGCTTCCCTACTGTTTGGTGAGAAGCGTCAGCGGTTGGCAGTGGGTTGCCAATCAGCCAGGAGTGCCAGGAACGGCGCGGCGGGCGCTCGGCTTTGCGATGCAGAATGTCTTCGTTTTCTTCGGGACCTAAATAAGCCATACTAAATTTCCACAAACAGATTGGCTTACTTCGGTCGGCAAGCCAATTTTAGATGATAACCGTGGTTGGCCTGCACGTCAAGATTTTTTCAGGAGATTGTCTTTGGTTTCTTTTCCAATCCAGCGGAAGGCGATCATCCCCAGGAGCAGCGGCAGCCAGAATGTGATGCCGCGATAAGCCAGGGTAATAATGGCCGCGCTTTCCAGAGGAATGTACATAGATTTCAATATCAAGGTCAGCGCTCCTTCCACAATACCGATTCCGGCCGGCGTGGGAGATACGATGGCAAAAAGCGAAGCGATGCTGAAACCGGCCACGATCGTGCCGATGGAGATGGGCACTTTGAAGGCCATAAAAATGAGGGCCAGGTTAATGATCTGGATCGTTTTGTTGGATAATGCCAGCAGGGCCGGAATCAGCATTTTCTTGGGGTCGGTGCGCAGTTCCAGCAACCCCTCGGCAGCTTCGTAAGCAAAGTCATGGGCGCGCTGTTCCGACAGGTACTCCCGGTGGATGAAGGGGCGTGCGACCCGGTTTGCCAGCCTCACCAGGCAAGTTAGCGCTTTGCTCAATGCATCGGCCGAGACCATGCCCAGGTAGAGCAGCACTGCCATCAACCCTGCGATCAGCATAAAAATGGCCGAGGCGGTGATCTCGACGCCGCTCAGGTGATTGCGCCGGAACAACACGATCAATCCCAGGATGAGCACGCATAAGAATCCCAGGTAATCAAACTCCACGAACAAAGCCCAGGCTATGGCAACCCGGCCGGGCGAGTAATTGCGCCGGCGCGCTTCGGAGATAAAAACAGCCATGCCGCTCAGCCCAACGGTTGGGGCAATAATGTTGGTGAAATTGACCGCTGTTACCAGGGGCACCATGTGGCGCAGCTTTTGTTGGATGCCGAGCGCCTGGTAGATTGCCTGGTACGATGCCCCAACAATGACCAGCCAGAAGATTTGCAGCAAACCGGCGAAGAAAATATAACCGCTTTCGCCTCTTCGAAACGTCTCCAGGATCAATTCGACTTCCGACAGGCGATACATGACGAAGATGATACCTAGCATGATCACCAGGGCGATCAGGAATTTTCGCATAAGCGGATTATACAGGATTAATGCATGGCACACAGCCTACAAAAAAAGAACACCGGAAGAGTTGGGAACCCTTCCGGTGTTCTTACAGTCGATTTTTTCACCGCCGCCGGCCGCCCATGCCTAAGACCAGCGTCACGTAATAGAGCAACTGCATGACAGCCGTGATCAGGCCGGCAACGTAGGTCAGGGCGGCGGCGTTCAACACATGATTGACGCCGCGCATCTCTTCTTCTCCCTGGATCAATCCGGTCTGTGCCAAAAGCTGGCGTGCTCGGGCAGAGGCGTTGAATTCGACCGGCAGGGTTGCCAGGGCAAAGATTGCCCCGCCAGAGAATACCAGCACACCCAGCCAGGCCAGGTTGGTCAGGCGCAGCAGCATGCCTAAGATGATCAGGATCCAGCCCAGGTATGAGCCGATGTTGACCGCCGGCACCAGCATGGAACGCAGGCGCAGTGGGAAATAGCCCTCGTGATCCTGGACGGCATGTCCCAGCTCGTGGGCGGCGATTGCCAGGGCCGCCACCGATGGCTGGCTATATACACCCTGCGAAAGGCGCAGGATTTTCGTGCGCGGATCGTAATGGTCGGTCAGGTTTCCGGCGATCCCTTCTACCCGCACATCATCTAGCCCTGCCGAACGGATCAGCCGTTCGGCCGCCTGGGCGCCCGTCATCCGGCTGAGGACGGCGCGCTGGCTCCACTTGCGAAAGGCAGACTTAACGTATGCCTGCGCCAGGAACATCAGCAAGATGGCAGGTATTGTGAAAATCCAATAGCGTACATCATAGAAACCCATAAACAACTCCTCTTGCGCTTTGGGCAGAACCTTTCCTGAACTTTGCCAGGAGCCGGTCTGCCGCAAGTCTAAGCCGCAGGAACCAAATCTACTTGGTTGTCAGCAGTTCGATGGCCTTGTCCAACTGCGGATCGAGATCGGCCTTAACATCTTCCTCGGTCAGTTCAACGATCATATCCGGTTCCAGGCCGACCTCATGGATGTGCCGTTCCTCGGGGGTCAACCAGCGGGCCACTGTGACGCGGACTGCACCTTCATCATTGGATAACCCCAGCCACTGCTGCACCGAGCCTTTGCCATAGGTTTGCCCGCCGACCAGCGTGGCACGCTCATAATCTTGCAGCGCGCCGGCCAACACTTCGGAAGCAGAGGCAGAGTATTCGTTGACCAATACTACCATGGGAATGTCGGTAGCCAATCCACCGCCAATGGCTTTGTGCGTATCCCGCGTGCCATCGCCGTACTCTTCGTACAGGATGACGCCATCTTCGATGAACTCCGAAGCTACCTGGATACAGGTGCTCAGCGCGCCGCCGGTGTTGTTGCGCAGATCCAAAATCAGCCCGGTGGGCTTTTCCTTGAGCAGCCTGCGTAGCTCGGTGCGCAGCTCGTCGCCGGTCTTCTCGCCAAAATTGCGCAGCTTAATATAGGCAAGGCCGTTTTCCAACATTTCGCCTTCGACGCTGGCAACCTTGATCGAGGCGCGGGTGACCGAGACGTCGAACGGCTCTTCAAGGCCCTCGCGCAAGATGGTTAAGACAACGGTGGTATTGGCCGGGCCAAGCACTTTCTGCCGCGCCACTTCCGGGAAGATCCCGGTCATGTCTGCGCCATCGATGGCAATGATCTGGTCGCCGGGTTGCAACCCGGCTTTTTCGGCCGGCGAGCCTTTCATTGGCTCGGTGATGGTCAGGTAGACGCCATCGGTGCTGACGTAGGAACCGATACCCTCGTATTCACCCGATAGATCTGCGGTGGCATCTTTGTATTGAACAGGGTCCATGTATGAGGTGTGTTGATCGCCCAGGGAGTCCATCATGCCCTTGATCGCACCTTGCATGAGCTTTTCATTGTCCACGGGTTGATCGATGTAATATTCGTGGACAATGTCCCAGGCTTCCCAGAATGGGACAAACAGATCGCTCAAGTTGGCCGGCTGGCTGGAGGCGAAGGGTGTGTTTCCGGATGGATCGGCGCTTTCAATGGACTTTGCGCCCGGCGCAACCAACCAGCCCACGGCAAAGCCCGCCGAGCAGGCGCCTGTCAACACCACCACAGCCACAATAACACTGATAACGACCACGAAGCCTTTAGATTTCATTGGTTTTTCTCCTGCATTAAAATTATCATACCTTGGTTAGAAGAACATAAATATTTGAGCGGGGTTTATTATTTTTGTGTTAATAAACTCTCTAAATAGCATGCGAAGGAGGCCGGATCGTTGACCTGTTCGGTGTAATCCAGCAACGCGTTGCCATCCAGAGGGTAGAGGGGATGGCAGGAGGTGGGATAGGCCCCCTGGGGGGCATGGACAACGGCCTGTACAAAAGGGGCCACCAGCCTGGCGCGGTCTAGCTCGGGCAGCACTTCTTCGGCGGTGATGATCACCGTCTTAGCGGTCAGTGCCAGCTCTTCATCCACGCCGCGGTTATCGCCGATATCGGCGTTGCCTTCCACATCTGCGCGCAGGGCATGGATGACTGCCACGTCCGGCTGGATGGCGGGGAAGGCCATCAGTTCTTCGCCCGAGTAGGGGTCGATCACGGTACGAACGTCCGGCCTCAGGGCGGGCAGATCGGTGCCCAGCCAGCCGCGCCCCGGCATGAAGCCCACGCTGGCCATTTGGGCGCGCAGTCCAAAGGATAGGCTGGCCTCTGTTTCCTCGATCACTTCGATCTCGCCGCGGTTGGCGCGATGGGTGAACATGGGGGCCAGGCCGAAATAATCCAGGCCAAAATAGCACGAGCGGACATGCGCCACCAGGCCGGCCCCCACCAGCAAGTCGCTTTCTAAACCGGCAGTGAAGGCCAGCAGGGTTAGATTCTGCGGTTCGCCGCTGGTGCGGTGGCGCTGCAGCAGGGCACGCACGAAGGACATCGGACGCCGGTATAGCGTCATGCCTCCCAGGGCCAGCATACTGTTGGAGGTCACCAGTTCGGCTGCTTCCTGGAGGCTGATCAGTTTGTTATTCACGGTGTTTTTCCTTAGAATTGCCGGTTTTATCTAAAGGCCTGGCGCCTGTCTCCCACAGGGCCGGCAGGGCCTGTTTGAGCTCGGCCAACTGCCCAATGGTATAGTCTGCTTCCGGCATGGCGGCCTGGGCACTTACCAGGACGGTGGTAAAACCCATCTCACGGGCGGGTCGCAGGTTGCGTGGCGAGTCTTCTACCAGGAGGCAGGCTTCCGGTTCGCACCCTCCGGCCAGCGCCAGTGCCTGCCGGTAGGCTTGCGGATTGGGTTTACTGATAAAACCATTCGAGCGCAGGTCGATGATGCCCTGAAAACAATCCGACAAGTCCAGTGCGGCCAGCACGCGCTGGGCGTGGGCCTCGTCTGCGTTGGTGAAGATCCAGTGTGGCTGCGGCAGGCTGAGCAGCATGGCGCGCACTGCCGGGTCGGGTCGCAAGTAGCGCTGCAGGGGAACATCGTGCACATAAGCCAGGTAATTGTCAACATCTACCTGGTGGTGACGCTGCAGGCCATTGAGGGTGGTGCCGTAACGCTCCAGGTATTCTTGCTGCAGCCTGGGGATATCGTCCGGCGAGATTTGCAGGTGCTCCTGCATGTAATCTCTGATCCGGTCACGGATGACATTCCACAAGCCGGCAGAAGTGGGGTAGATGGTGTCGTCTAAATCGATGAAAACGGTCTCAAATCTCATGCTGGTATTATATAATATCCTTATGACAATAAGAATTCTATCTTCAGAAGTTGCTTCACAAATTGCGGCCGGAGAAGTGATCGAGCGGCCCGCTTCGGTGGTGAAAGAGCTGCTCGAAAATTCTTTGGATGCCGGTGCGCATCATATTACCATAACTATCGAAGGCGCGGGCCAACGCCTGGTCGAGATTGCCGATGACGGGCAAGGTATCCCAGCCGATGAAATGGAGCTGGCGGTTGCCCGGCACGCGACCAGCAAACTGCAAAACGCCCAGGATTTGTTCCAGATCGCCACGCTGGGTTTTCGCGGCGAGGCCCTGGCTTCGATCGGTTCGGTGGCCTACCTGACCCTGACATCCCGCCCCATGGATGCGCCGCTGGGAATGCGTTTGCGGGTGGAAGGCGGCCTGGTGGGATCTCCCGAGCCGGTCGGCGCGCCGGTGGGGACGGTGGTGCGGGTGGAAGACCTGTTCTACAACGTGCCTGCCCGGCGTAAATTCCTCAAGCATGAGATGACCGAGCGCCGCCAGATCGATGCCCTGGCAACCCAGTATGCCCTGGCTTATCCGCACGTGCGCTTCGAGCTGCGGCAAGAAGGCAAGCTGTCTGTGCAAACCAGCGGTAATGGCGAGCGCCGCGAAGTGATGGCGGCGCTCTATGGCGTGGAGATTGCCCGCCAGATGATCGAAGTGATCTCGCGGGAAGATCAAATCCAGGTGACGGGCTTCATCAGTCCCACCAGCCTGACGCGCTCGAACCGGCGCGAGTTGAAGCTGTTTGTGAACGGGCGTCCTGTGCAAGATGCGGCGCTCTCCGCCGCCGTTTTGCAGGCTTATCATACGCTGTTGATGGTGGGGCGTTACCCTATGGGCATCCTGTTCGTGGAACTGCCCACCGAAGAAGTGGATGTCAACGTACACCCGGCTAAGGCCGAAGTGCGTTTTCGCGATGCGAACAGGATCTTTGCCGGCGTGCAGCGCGCCGTGCGGCGGGCCTTGCTGGCTCATTCCCCCGTGCCGCACCTGGGCGGGGCGCAGCTTCACTGGCCCGAAAGCGGCGACCGGCTTTCAAAGCCGCCCACGAATTCAACGCCCACGAATTTGCCCCGCTGGGGCGCAGCCTGGGATATGGCTGCCGGGGGCGACGTGCCGGTGTTGGAACAAGATTTGCGCCGGGAGGCAGTCGCTGGAGAAAATGCGGGCGTAGAAACCGGGGCGCAGCCGCCCACGAATTTACCGCCCGCGAATTTGCTGCCTGCCAGGATGCCGCTGCTGCGCCTGGTGGGGCAGGTGGCGACTGCCTACCTGGCGGCGGAAGGCCCAGACGGGCTGTACCTGATCGACCAGCATGCTGCCCACGAGCGGGTTCTATTCGAGCGGATGATGGCCCAGGCCGGAACGCAGGCGGCCTCCCAGGCCTATCTCAGCCCTGTCACGGTCGAACTGCCGCCTGCCAGCGCTCGCCTGCTTGCCGAGCAGCTGCCTGCGCTGGAGCATTTCGGCTTTCAAGTGGAAACCTTTGGTCCCAACACCTTCCTGGTACGCGCTGTGCCCCAACTGCTCTCGGGCATGGACGCCGGTCAGGCCTTGAAGGTATTGGTGGAGGATTTCGAGGAAGATGAGACGCCGCTGCAGGCCGAGCGCGAAGCGAAAATGATCGCCCGGGTCTGCAAGCGCGCCGCGGTCAAGGCAGGACAGGTGCTTTCCCAATCAGAGCAGCAGGCACTGTTGGCAGACCTGGAAGCCTGCGATTCGCCGCGCACCTGTCCCCACGGCCGTCCCACCATGATCCACCTGTCCGTTGACCTGTTGGAACGCCAGTTCGGGCGGCGGGGAGCGCGCTGATGCAGGCTGTCTGGCTGGAAAACCAGGTGATCAGCTACCGCAAGACGCAGCCGGAACCGGTGCCAGCGGCAAACGAGGCCCTGGTGCGTATCCGCCTGGCGGGTATTTGCAGCACCGATCTGGAGATGAGGCGCGGCTATTACCCTTTCTGCGGCATTCCCGGGCATGAGTTTGTCGGCGAGGTGGTGCGCCTGGGCAGCGATCAGCCTGGCGGGGCGGACTGGCTGGGTAAACGGGTGGTTGGCGAGATCAATATCGTTTGCCATACCTGCGCAGCCTGCCGGGCGGGCCATTTCAGCCACTGTGAAGCGCGCCGGGTGGTGGGCCTGCGAGATTACGATGGTATCTTTGCCGAGTACGCCCGGCTGCCCCTGGAGAACCTGCACCTGGTCCCCGAGACGGTGACGGATGAGCAGGCCGTTTTTACCGAGCCGCTCGCCGCTGCGCTGGAAATTCCCCAGCAGGTACATCTCCGTCCGGCTGACCGGGTGCTGCTGGTGGGCGCCGGACGGTTGGGATTGTTGGTCGCCCAGGTGCTGCGCCTTTCGGGCTGCGACCTGCAGGTGGTGGCGCGGCGCGAAAATCCGCGTCGCCTGCTTTCCGGCTGGGGTATCCGCGCCATCGAGCCTGCCGAGACGCCCGTCTCTCAGTTTGACGTGGTCGTAGAAGCTACCGGTTCGCCGGATGGATTTGAACTGGCCTGCCAGGCGCTGCGGCCGGCAGGCACCCTGGTATTGAAAAGTACCTACGTTGGCTCGGTGGAGGTCAACCTATCGCGCCTGGTGGTGGATGAAATCACCGTGATCGGTTCGCGCTGCGGGCCGTTCGCCCCGGCGCTGGTGCTGTTGGAGCACCGCCTGGTGGACCCGGCGCCGCTGATCAGCGCACGGTTCCCCTTTGCCCAGGCAGAACAGGCCTTCCAGACCGCGGCAGAAGCAGGCTGTTTGAAAGTGCTGCTGCACCCGGCGGCCTGCTCCTGAAATGCGGCCCGGAAGCTAAACGTTCATCCCTTTTGGATCGGGAAGGTAGATGAAGAAGGTTGTGCCATGCCCCACCTGGCTGGTCACGTCGACGCGCCCGCGGTGGGCTTCCACGATGCGCTTGCAAATCGACAATCCCAGGCCGGTGCCGGTAGCCATGCGCTCCGTGCCCTGCACGCGGAAAAACTTCTCGAACAAGTGCTGCAGGTCTTCGGCCGATATCCCCGGCCCGGTATCTGCAACCGAGAAGCAGGTTTCGCCTGCTGACCGGCAGATCTTGATGATGATCTCGCCCTTGGGAAAATTGTATTTAATGGCGTTCGAGATCAGATTCAGGGCAACCTGCTTGATCTTATCCTGGTCGGCGTAAACGTTGGTTATTTCTTCAGGAAAGTCCGTCTGGATGGTGATCTCTTTTTCAGCAGCCCTGGCTCGCATCATCTCCGCACAGGCTTCCAGGTTCTCGCGCAGGTCAAAATACGCCGGCTTGAACTGCATGCGTCCCGATTCGAGTCGGGCGATATCCAGGAAGGAGGTGGTCAGGTCCGATAAGCGGGCAATCTCGCCCTGGATCATATCCATAATGCGCGTGCGCCGCTCGGCGGGCAGGTCGGGGCGCTCCAACAGGTGCACGGCGGTGTTCAACGAGGCCATGGGCGTGCGCAGCTCGTGCACCAGCTCCGAGATGAGGTCCGATTGTTGGAACAAGCGGCTGTTTTCGATAGCGATGGCGGCCTGCGCTCCCAGGGATGATAACAATTCCTGGTCTTCTGCAGAAAACGTTCCGCTGTCCTTGTTGATGGCTTCCAGGGCGCCGATCACTTTGTCCTTGGTGATCAACGGGATGCCCAACAGGGAAGTGGTCAGGATATTGGTGCTGGCAGAAGCCAGGCCAAAGTGGCGCGCATCCTGTTGGGCGTTGGTGATGTTGATCGGTTTGCGGTTGGTGACGATCCAGCCGGCAATGCTGCCTTCGACCGGCACCACCAGGCCACGCAGCGCCGGGTTTTCCATGTTGGTCGCCACTTCGAAGTGCAGTTCTTGTTTGATGTGGTCGTACAACAGGATCGAGGCGGCCCCGGCCTGGCACAGGTCGGCTGCCGCATGGACGATGCGGTACAGCAGCGTATTCAAATCTAACGTGGATGCCAGGTCGCGGGAGATCTCTAGCAGGCGGTTGTAGCGTTCTAGCTGGGATTGCTGGTTGGGGGTCATGCCTTGGAACGGACGTGTTTGGTGATATTATCAGACAGCTTCATGAACTGTTGGGTGGTCAGGCTGTCGGGTTGTTGGATCACCAGGGGCACGTTGTTGCGTGCGGCCTGGTAGGCCAGCTCCGGCGCAGGCGTGAAGACCACGCTGATTGGGTATTTGAACTGCTGCTGCACCGTGTTCAGGCTGAGCTGCAGATCGGAGCGCACGCGGTTGTAAAGGACGGTGTTGATGCGCCCTTCGCCAAAGCCGCGGCTGATCAGTTCTTCGATCAGCAGCGAGGTCCGTAACACAGCCGTTGGGTTAGGCTCCAACAAAACGATCAGCTCGTCGCACAAGGGCAGCACCTTTTCGGTGATGGGATTGATGTTGGCGCCCAGGTCGAGCACAATAAAAGCGGCCAGGAAAACCAGGTGGCGGGCGATGGCTTCGAACTTTTCTCCATCGGCCAGCATCTTGGCGTCGGCCGGCTTGTAAGAGGCTGGAAGCATGCGTATCTCGGAGGGATGGGTGGTCAGTTCACTATCCACATCGGCGAGCTTGATATCGGCGGCCTTCTTTTGCAGCAGGCGGTTCAATCCGTCTGGGTTCTGGTAACCCAGGTCCAGGGCAATACTGCCCAGACCAGGGCGGAATTCGGCCACGATCACGCTCCGGTCGGCGCGATCGCGCAGGCAGACGCCCAGGTTGATGGCCAGCGAGCTGACGCCCATGCCTGGCTTGGCGGCTAAAACTCCGATGGCGTGGCCGCGATCCCGCTTGACCACTTCGGCGGCGGGCGCGCTGGTGCGGCCTTTCTTGCCGCGCGCCAGCACGGCTTTTACGTGCGCAAACAGCTCGCGCGGTTGGGTGGGCTTGGTCAGGTAATCGTCAACGCCGGCATCGAATCCTTCTACCTTGTCGTCGACTTGCGACTTGGCAGTGAACATGATGATCGGGATCGAGGCGGTATTGGGCGAAGCGCGCAGCTTGCGGGTGACTTCATAGCCATCCATGTCGGGCATCATGACATCCAGCAGGATCAAATCCGGGTCTTCGCTTTGGGCGGACGCCAGGGCCTGCTGACCGTTATTGGCAGCCACGATCTGGTATCCCTGGCGCTGGAGCATCAGCCCCACCAGCCGCAGGGTATCGACATCATCATCCACAACAAGGATCTTTTCGGGCATAATCAACTCCTTCGAAAAACGGCTAAAGGCAGTCTAGCATAAACCGCCTTGCAAGGCAAGAGTACTTTGGTTTATAGGTTTCATTATATAATCAATCCTATGAAGTTGGAAATGATTCGCCAGTTATTATTGCTGAATTCATTGAATTTTACCAGGCCTGTGATCGTGGCTGTATCCGGCGGCCCAGACAGCTTGTGCTTGCTGCACGTGTTGAACGGCCTGGGATACCCGCTGGTGGTGGCGCACTTCAACCACGGCCTGCGCGAGGAGGCCGGGCAAGACGAGGCGCACGTGCAGGCTTTTGCCAACCGGCTGGGACTGCCCTATTATGCCGGGCGGCAGGATGTGGGCGCCTATGCGCGTGCCGAGGCGCTTTCCCTGGAAGAAGCTGCCCGCCTGGCGCGCTACCATTTCTTGTTCGGGCTGGCGCAGGAATTGGAAGCCCAGGCGGTGGCGGTGGGACATACCGCCGACGACCAGGTGGAAACGGTGCTGCTGCACCTGCTGCGTGGCAGCGGGCTGGCAGGCCTGACCGGCATGGTGCCCTGCCTGCTGCCCAACCCCTGGAGCGCGGCCATCCCCTTGCTGCGGCCTTTGCTGAACGTCTGGCGCGCCCAGGTGCTGGAATACTGCCGGGAATACGATCTGCAGCCGGTATACGACCGCACCAACCAGGATCCGGTCTATTTCCGCAACCGCATCCGCCTAGCCTTGCTACCCGAAATGGATAGCTGTGCGCCGGGCTTCAAGCAGCGCTTGCACCAGGCTGCCCGCATCTTGCAAGCCGACGAGCAGGCGCTGGAGACGGCGGTGGAGGCGCTTTGGCCGCGCTGTGTCCGCCAGGAGGGGGCCGGGTGGCTGGCGTTCGATGTGGAGGCGTTGAAGGGGCAGCCCCTCGGCCTGCAGCGCCGCCTGGCGCGCCGCGCTCTGGAGCGTTTTCGCCCGGGCTTGCTGGATATCGGCTTCGAGGTCAGTGAGCGCCTGCTGAACTTTATGAACAATCCCACTGCCACTCGCCAGCGCGACCTGGCGGCGGGACTGCGCCTGGTTTTGGAAGGCGATCTCTTGTGGCTGGCAACCTGGGAGGCCGACCTGCCGTCTGGCGGCTGGCCGGCTTTGCCAGGCGAGGCGCAACAGGAACTGCCGCTTGCCATCCCTGGCGTGTGCCGGCTGGCGGATGGTTGGCGCCTCGAGATCGAGAGCTGCCCGGATGTGTCCCAGGCGCGCCAACTGGCGCAGCACAACCCCGATCCTTACCAGGCCTGGCTGGATGCCGAGGCGCTGGCGGGGCCGCTGGTGGTGCGGGTGCGCCGCCCCGGCGACCGTTTCGAGCCGTTGGGGATGGAGGGCCGCTCGCTGAAGCTCTCCGACCTGATGATCAATATCAAGCTGCCGCGCCGCGCCCGGGGCAGGTGGCCTCTGTTATGCAGCCGTGATCAGATCGCCTGGCTGCCGGGCATCGCCCTCAGCCAGCGGGCCAGGCTGGGCGAACACAGCCGCGGCGCCTGCTATGCCCGGCTGGTGAGGGAATAGGTTAGGTATCCGAGCGTGTCGAAGGATGATCACTTGTGAGCCGCAACCACGTTATTCGGCGTCAGCGAGTGAGTCTTAACTAGACTGGACTCAACCAGCGGGTAGGTTTGCAGCAACGTGGATGCCGGAATACCCAGGCCGGCCTGGAGTTTGCGGATCATTGCCAGCGTCAGTGGACGGCGGCGGTTTAGTATCTCAGAAACGCGGGCGCGGCTGCCGATGTAAGGCTCCAGATCATGGCGGGTCAACCCCAGCCTTTCCGCGTGAAATTCAATCGCTTCGATTGGATCGGGCGGCGCAATCGGATAGCGCTGCTCTTCGTAAGCTTCGACCAGGAGGGTTAACAGCTCCAGGAGATCGCCGTCCGATGTACCTGGCTGAGCGTCGAAGATTGCATCAATCTGCGCCAGGGCTTCTTGATAATCTTTTTCAGTGCGGATCGGTTTAATGTTCATTCTCATTTGCCTTTCTAGCTATATCTTCGTAACATCAACCCGGTCATACTCGGCGCTGCTCCTTGTATTTCTGCCGCCGACACATGTTTTTAACAGCGTGCCCGTGGTTTGCTATTGGGCCGTTTCAACCTCTGCGCCAGCCTCTGCTTCCGGCGGGGCCAGCTTGCGCAGCTTCATGGATGTTTCGCGCCATTGGATCTTGGAGACGCCCAGCTTCTGGCGGATCTTGTTGCGGTCCATGCCGGCGTTGAAATCCAGCAGCGCGCAAGTCCAGCGGCACATATCGAAAGACAGGTGCTTGGCCAGGCCGGCCTCTTCGCCCAGGTCTTCGAGCAGGTATTCCAGGCGGCGCTGCGACCAGGGGAAAATGCGGTCTTCCTGCGGGTACTGCGCCCGGTATTCATCGTAGGCCTGCAGCCAGGATGCGGGCAGGGCGATCTTGCGCTCTTTGTAGCGGTGCTGCGGGTTGGCGTAGCGCACGAACAAGATCGGCCCGCCAGGCGCTTCCCGGTCGATGTGGTTGTCGCTGAGCGACAGGGTTTCGGTCTTTTTGATGCCGGTGTGCAGCAGCAGTGCCACCAGCGCGTAAGGGCGGGCGTCTGGCTTGGCAGCCGTGCGGTGCTTTTGGGCGGCAGCCAGCACCGCTCCCACTTCGGCATCCGTCAGAACGACCGGCAGCGGGCTGATGACGGATTTCTGCAGGACGCGCTCGGCAGGGTCGATCAGGATGGCGCCGAACTGCACCAGCCAGCGAAAAAAGGCTTTGATCGAGGTGATGCGCCGGGAGAGCGTCTTGGGGCTGCAGGGCACGCCCCGGTCGGTCTGCATCCAATTGAGAAAGTTGTTGATATCGTTGGTGGTCACGCTGCCGATAGTGCGGTCGGGCGACAGGTAAGAGGCCATCAGGCGCATATCGGCCAGGAAAGCCTTGACGGTGTGCGGTGAACTGCCCTGGTCGTCCAGGAAGAACTGCCAGGCCTGGATGGCCGGGACGAGGGTGGTCTGGGCGGTGATGTGGGCCGAGGCGGGAAGCGGATCTTTATCCGGTGACATAAGGTTTACCTCTGGTTGAATTTGCGTATAGGTTTTTCGTATAGTTGAATTGTACTGAGGGCGGGCGCTTTTGTCAAGCCAATCCCAGCTCGGGCGCAATGCGGCGCATGGCCTGGATGACGTTGCCCACGTGCTCCCACAGCTCCAGCCCAAATTCTTGCGCCGCCTGGGCGATCTCTTCCCGGTTGGCGCCCGCAGCGAAAGAGCGGTCTTTCCACTTCTTTTTCACCGAGGAGGCTTCCAGGTCAGACAGCGAGCGGGAGGGTCGCACCAGGGCGACCGCCGTGACCAGGCCGGTGATCTCATCGCAGGCGTAGAGCGCTTTTTCCATGCGGCTGTGGCGCGGAATGCCGGTGTGGTCGGCGTGGCTGAGCACGGCGCGCACGATCTCTTCCTCTACGCCCAGTTGGCGCAGGATCGGCGCACCGGCCTGGGGGTGTTGCTCCAGGGTGGGATGGATCTCCCAATCGAAGTCGTGCAGCAGGCCCACCGCGCCCCACAGATCGGCGTCTTCGCCATACTTCTCGGCGTAGAAGCGCATGGCGGCTTCCACTGCCAGCATGTGGCGCACCAGGTGTTCGTTCTTGACGTATTCCCGCACAATGTTCAGGGCTTGTTTTCGATCCATTTTATCCTCCAGGCAGGTGTTGAGATTGGGAAGGCAGGACGATCGGCTCGGGCTTTCCCAGGATGGGCAGGGGGTGTGAGATGTGCACTTCCCAGAAAGCGGTCAGTGTCGCGGGCAGCTCGCGCAGGTTCCAATAGAACAGCGACAGCTTGCGGTAAACGCGCCGGTCGGCGGCCACGCCTACCGCCTCCAAACCCAGGACGCGGCAGATGTACAGGGCGCGCGGCAGGTGAAATTGCTGCGTGACCAGGATGGCCTGCTGCACACCGAAGATGTGCTGCGCCCGGTAGCAGGTGTCGTAGGTGCGGCGCCCGGCGTAATCCAGCACGATCGCTTCGTCGGGCACGCCCAACTGCAGGGCGTAGGCGCGCATAGCGGCGGGCTCGTTATATTCCACCACGCTATTGTCGCCGCTCATCAAGAGCGCGGCGGCCTTGCCGGCGAAATACAGTTCGGCGGCGGTTGCCACCCGGTCGCGCAGCACGGGCGTGGGCGAGCCGTCGCGCCACAGCCCGGCGCCGAAGACGATGGCCACGCGCGGCCCGGGCGCCTCTGGGAGCGGGACGGTGTGTACGGCCGCGTACAGCCCGGTGATCAGGCGCGGCAGCAGCAAGAGCGCGCCGCAGGCGGCGGTGATCTGTACCAGGCGTTGGATGATTTTATACAGGCGTTTCGACATGGCGCAATTGTATCATGAGGAGATATTGACCATGAAATACACGAACCCTCCCGGGTATTGATTGTTTTCTCGCCGCCAAAACTGCAATCTTCCCTTGCATCCATCCCCTCAACGGGTTACAATCCTGGCACAATGAGCGACATCGAATCCGAATATCAAAGCGTGTTGAAGTACCTGTACGGTTTCGTCGATTTCAGCATGCAGCGCAATTTTCGCTATGCCCCGGATCAATTTGACCTGGGACGCATGTTCCGCCTGGCGGCGCGGCTGGGCGATCCGCAGGCGCAGTACCCGATCATCCACGTGGCGGGGACGAAGGGCAAGGGTTCGGTCTCAACGTTGTGCGCGGCGGCCTTGCAGGCGGCCGGTTACCGGGTGGGGCTGTATACTTCGCCGCACCTGGATGATTACGCCGAGCGCATCCAGGTGGACGGGCAGAACATCTCGCACGCAGACCTGGTGCAGGCCGTGGCGGAATTGCGCCCGCATATCGAGGCCGTCGAGCGGCTGACCACCTTTGAAATCACCACTGCCCTGGCTTTCTATTACTTTGCCCGCCAGGGGGTGAATGCCGCAGTCATCGAGGTGGGCTTGGGCGGGCGGCTGGATGCCACCAACATCTGCAGCCCGTTGGTCTCGGTGATCACTTCGTTATCGATCGATCACACCCAGTTATTGGGCGAGACGTTGGCAGAGATTGCTGGAGAGAAGGCCGGCATCATCAAAGCGGGCAGGCCGGTGGTTCTGGCGCCGCAGAAGGAGGAGGCCCGCCGGGTGGTGGAGCGCATTGCGCAGGAACGCGGCTGCCGCCTGCACGCGGTGGGGCGCGATGTCCTGTTTGCCCCGCTGTCCTACGACCTGGCGGGGCAGACCTTGCAGGTGTGGGAGAACGACCAGGGAGACGATGGCCATGCCAGGCAGCCGGTCTGCTTGCAGATCCCGCTGCTCGGATTACACCAGGTGGAGAATGCGGCCGTGGCCTACACGGCCTTGCAGGCGGCCAACGCGGCCGGGTTGGCGATCTTGCCGGCGCAGATTGCGCAGGGGTTCAGCCGGGCGAGCTGGCCGGGGCGTTTCGAGCTGCTGCGCCGGGATCCGCCGCTGGTGGTGGATTCGGCCCACAACCGCGACTCTGCCCTGCGGCTGCGCCAGGCCCTGGACGATTATTTCCCCGGGCGACCGGTCATATGGATCTTTGGCGCTTCGGAAGATAAGGATATTCATGGTATGCTTGCCGAGCTTGCGCCGCGGGTGGAGCAGGTGATCGCGGTGAAATCTTTCCACCCGCGCGCTGCCGACCCGCAGTGGCTGGCGCAGATGGCGCAGCAGCATGGCAAGCCAACCCTCGTGATCCCAGAGGTGGCCGATGCGCTGGTGGAGGCGCTGCGCCTGGCGGGGTCGGAGCAGGTGATCCTGGCAGCCGGCAGCATCTTTATCGCTGCTGCGGTGCGCATAGAATGGCAGAAAATATTGGAGCAGGTATGAAAAATAGAGCAAACGATTGGTTTCTCGATAATGATGAAGACGAATTCGGCGAGGCGCTGCACCGGCGCACCGAAGAGCTTTACCAGGTGCCCGAGGCCACGCCCAACGAAGAAGGCCTGATCATTTGCCCGGTAGTGGCGCTGCGCGACCTGGTGGTCTTTCCGCACATGGTCTCCCCGATCTTCGTCTCCAGCGAGGCGACCCTGATGGCGATCGAGGAATCGCATGCCGATGACCAGACGGTGATTGCCCTGACGCAGCGCGACCCGGATATGGACGAGCCTGGCAAGGATGATTACCTGCCGGTGGGCGTTGAGATGGCGGTCGGGCGCCTGTTGAACATGCCCGATGGCACGAACTCGGCGCTGGTACAAGCCCGCCGCCGGGTGCAGTTGGTCGATTTGATCCAGGTAGAGCCTTTCATGATCGCCAGCGCCCGCCCGCTTGTCGAAAATCCCAAGGTGACCAAGAAGACGCAGGCCACCATGCGCACGGTGCTAGAGCTTTTCGAGCGCTGTGTCCAGCTTAACCGCAGCTTGCCCGAAGAGGCTTACCTGTATGCCTTGAATATCGAGGAACCGGGCCGCCTGGCGGATATGATTGCCACGGCGATTGCGCCCTCTCTGGAGGTGCGCTCGGAGCTTTTGCAGTTACTGGATCCGCTGCAGCGCTTGAACCGGGTTGTTTCGCTGCTGGCGAACGAGGCGGACGTTCTGGAGTTGGAGGATGATATCCACAGCCGGGCGCAGAGCGAAGTGGACCGCACGCAGCGCGAATTCTACCTGCGCGAGCGCATGCGCGCCATCCAGTCCGAGCTTGGCGAGACCGATCCCTGGTCGCGCGAGCTGATCGAGCTGCGCAGCCGGATCGAAGGTGTAACGCTGCCGGAAGAGGTGCAGGTGCGTGCCCTGAAAGAGGTGGACCGGCTGAGCCAGATGCCGCCCATGTCGCCTGAAGTGGGCATCATCCGCACCTACATCGATTGGATCCTGGAGCTTCCCTGGACCAATGCCACGGACGATAACCTGGACGTGCGCCACGCGGCAGAGATCCTGGAGCAGTATCACTACGGCCTGCCGCGCGCCAAGGAGCGCATCCTGGAATATATTGCGGTGCGCAGCCTGCGTCCCAAGCGCTTGCGCCAACCCATCCTGTGCTTCATTGGGCCGCCCGGCACCGGCAAAACCTCGCTGGGAAGGTCGATTTCCGAGGCGCTGGGGCGCAAGTTCGTGCGTCTATCGCTGGGCGGCGTGCGCGACGAGGCCGAGATCCGCGGCCATCGCCGCACGTACATCGGCGCGCTGCCCGGACGCATCTTGCAGACCATGCGCCGCGCCGGCACGGCTAATCCGTTGTTTATGCTGGACGAGATCGATAAGCTGGGCATGGACTTCCGCGGCGATCCTTCTTCGGCCTTGTTGGAGGTGCTGGACCCCGAGCAGAACTATGCCTTTTCGGACCATTACCTGGAGCTGTCTTTCGATCTTTCGAAGGTGATGTTCATCACCACTGCCAATTCGCCCATGCCCATTCCTTCGGCTTTGTTGGATCGCATGGAGGTGATCGAGTTCCCCGGCTATATCGAGGAAGAAAAACTGGAGATTGCCCGGCGTTTCCTCATCCCGCGCCAGTTGGAAGAGTGTGGACTGGAAGAGGAAAAGCTCACTTTTCAGGTCGCTTCGCTGAAGCGCATGGTGCGGGAGTATACCTACGAGGCTGGCGTGCGCAACCTGGAGCGCGAGATCGGGCGGGCTTGCCGCAAGGTGGCCCGCCTGAAGGCCGAAGGCAAGCAAACTCCCAACCGCATTACCCCGGCGTTGGTTGAGAAATTCCTCGGCCCGCCGCAGTTCTTCAACCAGGAAGCTGAACGCCAGGATGAAATCGGCGTGGCGACGGCCATTGCCTGGACGGAAAACGGCGGCGAGATCATGCCGGTGGAAGTGCTGCTGGTGGATGGCAAAGGCAGCATGCAAATCACCGGGCAGATCGGCAACATCATGCAGGAATCGGCCCAGGCGGCGCTGTCTTACCTGAAATCACGCGCTCCGCTGCTGGACATTCCTGCCGATTTATTTGACAAGGTGGATATTCACATCCACATCCCAGAGGGCGCCATTCCAAAGGACGGCCCCAGCGCAGGCATCACCATTTGCACGGCGCTGATCTCGGCCTTCACCGGGCGCTCGGCCTTCAAACACGTGGGCATGACGGGTGAGATCACGCTGCGTGGCCGGGTGCTGCCGGTTGGCGGCCTGCGCGAGAAGGTTCTGGCCGCTCACCGCGCCGGGCTCAAGACGGTTATTATGCCGGTGCGCAACAAGAAAGACCTGGTCGATGTGCCCAAGCGCGCCCGGGCAGAGATGCAATTTGTCTTTGTCGAGCATATGGACCAGGTGTTGGAAGTGGCCCTCACGGCGCAGCCGGTGATAACAGACAAGCCGGCGCCCACGCGCAAGAAAGCGAGCCGTCCTCGCAAAAGCAAAGAGCCGCAGGGCGAAAGCGCCGAGACGCCGGTCTGAGTCTTATAAAAGGGAAGGATACCGTGACCGCCGCTGTGCTGGACGCGTCCGCCATGTTGTCCCAGGGAATGGGACAGGGACTGCACTGGTTCCCGGAAGATGTACCGGCCTCCAGGCTGGCAGTCACGCTGGCAGGCATGGCGAATGCCGGCGGGGGAACGGTGCTGCTGGGCGTTGCGCCGCGCAGCGAGAAAGTCCACGGCATTTCGGATCCGGCTGGTGCGCTGGACCGTGTGTTCCAGGCGGCGCTGCTGCTGGACCCGCCGCTGGTGCTGCCCGCCCCGCGTTTTGCTGACATCCAACAGATGCAAGTGCTGGTCACCCAGGTGCCGGCTGGCTTGCCCTATGTGTATAACCTGGATGGGCGTTATTGGATCCGGGAAGGCGCCCAGACCAACCTGCTTTCGGCGCGCCTGCTGCGGCGGTTATTGATCGAGCGCGGCGTGGTGCAGTTCGAATCACGCCTCCCGCCGGAGGCTGCTTGGGAAGATTTGGATATCGACCAGGCGGCAGCGTACGCCCAGGCTTTTGACTTTTCGGGCGAAAAGAAGCTGGAAGATGTGCTGCTGCAGCGCGGTTGTGTGCAGCGTGTGGAAGGGCAATTGCGGCCCACATATGCCGGCCTGCTGTTGTTTGGCCGTTATCCACAGCGCTGGCTGCCGAGCGCCTCCATCCTGGCAGCGCGTTTCTCGGGCGCCAGCTTTACCGATCAAGAAGCGAGCGATGCCCATGGTGAAGGTGGCCTTCACTATGTCAAGAAAGAATTGAACGGCTCTCTGCCCGAACAATTACGCCAGGCCGAAGCTTTTCTGTGGCTCAGCCTGCGCAGCGTGGTGCGCATCGTTGGACTGGCGCACCAGGAAACCCTGGAGTATCCCTTCGAAGCGGTGCGCGAGCTGTTGGTGAATGCGGTCGCACATCGCGATTACAACTTGCAGGGAGATACCATCCATTTGCATTTGTTTTCCGACCATCTTGAGGTGCGCTCTCCCGGCGGCTTGCCTGGGCCGGTGACGCTGGATAACTTGTTGGAGGCGCGCTTTTCGCGCAACCCGGTAATCACGCAGGTGCTTTCAGACCTGGGCTTCGTCGAGCGCCTGGGGTATGGCCTGGATCGGGTGATGGTGGTTCTGCGAGAACAAAACCTGCGCCCGCCGCGTTTTGAGGAAGTGGCAGGTTCTTTCCGGGTGACCCTATATAACGATCTGCCCGGTGCGGCCTCTGCCGAGATGGCGGAACAACTGGCTGCCTATCAACACCTGGACCTCAATACGCGCCAGCAAATCGTACTTAATTTCCTGGCGCGCAACCGGAAAGTGACCAGCCGCGAATACCAGGAACTATGCCCGGACGTGCATGCCGAAACCTTGCGGCGCGACCTGGCAGAGATGGTATCGCGCGGGCTGTTGTTGAAAATTGGAGATAAGCGCGCCACCTATTATGTTTTGAAAAAGCTGTCCAAGCGAGAGAAACCATGAAACGATATGCCCTGCTCACCCTGTTCGTCCTGTTATTACTGACAACACTGGCTTGCAAGCGCTCCCTGGAAGGAGAAACGCCGCCCCTTACTCCGTCTGTGCTCATCGGGGCTGCCACGCAAACGGCAGGACAGTCGCTTGGGCAAACGGTGGTCGTCCCCCTGCGACCGGCAGGAACGGCAGTCACGGCGCAGCCGGGCGATACGCCTGCGCCCGGAACAACCCCGCTGCCAACCCAGCCGCCGCGCCGGTACGCGGTGTTTTTCCTGGGCGAAGGCGACATCTTGAACGTGCGCACCGGCCCCGGCGTAGGCTATGATATTCTCACTTCGCTGAGTTATGTTGATCGGGATCTGGAACCGGCCGGCGGGCGCGAGGAGGCCGATGGGATGTTCTGGCAGGAGATCACGCTGCCGGACGGCAGCACGGGCTGGGTCAGTACTTCTTTTCTGGTGGAGCAGGTGCAGTCGCAGGCTTTTTGCGAGGACGCCCGGATTGGCGAGCTGCTGGACCGGCTGGCGGCAGCGATCAAAGGGCGCGATGGAGAAGCCCTGGCGCGCTTGGTGAACCCGGCGCATGGCCTGACCATCCAGTATGACTGGTGGAATCCGACGGTGACCTTTACCCCCGACCTGGCACGCAGCCTGTTCATCAGCACGAACGATTACGAGTGGGGCATCGGCGGCGGCAGTGGCTTGCCCATTGTGGGGCCTTTCAGCGAGCAGGTCTTGCCTGGCCTGGATGATGTTTTTTCGCAGGGCCATTCTCGGCACTGCAATCTATTGGATCAGGGAGTGGCGGTGGGTGCTAGCAGCGCAGAGCTTCGTTGGCCGGCCGACTATGCCAACCTGAACTACGTTGCCCTATATCGCCTGGCGCCGCCCGACGAGGAGATGAATTGGCGCACCTGGGCGGTAGGCATCGATTACGTGGCCGGGCAGCCTTACCTGGCTGTGTTGGTGCAGTACAGTTGGAGCCCCTGAAGCTATACGCCCTGTAGCATCCGGTACAGGCGCGGCGCCTGTTCGCCGATCACGCTGCTTTCACTGCGCCAGGCGAACTTTTCGCCAACCCCGCCGTATTCGAAGGCTAACAGCCAGGGCCGGTTCCAATCGCCCTGTTTGATGCGTTCCAGCGCCCAGCCCAATTCCACCCAATCATCCGGCAGCGCCTCCAGGTGATCCTGCAGGCGGCCGTTGAGCTGGTGCAGACCGGTAAAGTGCAGCTCGCGGATGCGATCCACCGGCAAACCGCACAGGTAATCGTGTTCGTCAACGCCGAGATAATGGGCGGCAATGCGCGCATGGCTTAGATCGAGCAGCAGGCCGCAGCCGGTTTCATTCACAAGCCTGCTGATCACTGCGACCTCTGCTCCGGTGCGGATCACATGCCCCCGGTCGGCGTGATAGGGGGTGTTTTCAGCGATCACCCGCTCGGCTCCGAAGCGCTCTACCACGGCGTGGATATCTTTGAGCAGATTGTCGATGAGCAGGGTTTCCTGATCTTTATCTGGGTGTTCCAGGTTGATCTCGGGGTAATGCTTGCTGGTGGGTGCAATATGGATGTTCACGTAGGGCGTGCCAGTATGATCCAGCCAGTTTTGCACCAGCTCCCAATCGGTCTCTGCCAGCTTTCCGTTCCCGGCATTCAATGTGAAGTGAACTGCCACGGGACGATAGCGAGCAGCTTTTTTGATCAGGTGGGGCCAATCGGGGCATTTGAAGCGGTCCAGAGGAATGCTGTTCTTCTTGAAAAGCTCCAGCGCCTGGTATGAAAAGTTGATGGCAAATTCCATGATGGTTTCCTTTGGATCCGTGGGATGCTTAAGACTGAAGTACCGATTGTACCAGATCAAGAAGCTTGAAATCGGGCAGGGTGACTACGGCAAACGCCGGCAGACCCAGGCTTTGCCATAGCGGGTAGGCAGGCAGCGCACAGCGCCGGGATAACCACAGGGAAAGCACCGTTCCGTGGGTTACCACTGCCAGGTTGCCGCCGGGCAGGCCGGGTGTTTGGATGGCCTGGTCGAGCGCTGCAGAGAAGCGCTCGAAGGCCGTGTCCGCGCTTTCGTCGCCATACACCTGCCGGCCCGGTTGAGCAAAAAAAGCAGCCACCCTGGCCTGAAACTCTGCCTGGGTGACCAAGGGAACGGAAGCGCGCTGGTGCTCGTGCAGGCCGGGGCAGGTGCGATGTTCCAGGCCAAGCAGCCTGGCGGTGATCTGGGCGGTCTGGATGGCTTTTGGCTCACGGCTCGAGAGAAAATATGCCGGCGCGTACGCCCGCAGCCTATCGGCCAGCAGCCGGCAGCGCGAGCGGCCTTCCTCGGAGAGCAGCCATTCACACGCCGGTATGGCCGGTGAAATGTCCGGCGGGCAGTGCTTGACCAGGATCAGCAAGGGAGATGAGACCGGCTCGGGCCTACGGACAGGCATTTTGGAGGTGTTCTTCAAAGGTTTCGGCAAACTCGTGTTTCCCTGAGCTATCGCAGCGTGCCCGGAAGTAATAATAAGGCGTTTGGGCAGGGAAAGCTACGGCCTGCAAGGCTGCTATGCCCGGATTCGAGATAGGCCCCGGCGGCAGTCCGGCATAGATGTAGGTGTTGTAAAGGGATTCCACCTGCAAATCTGCTGTGCGCAGCGGATTTTTCCACCATGTGTTGAGCTCATCTGAATAACCCAATGCATACTGCACGGTGGGATCAGAGTCGAGCTTCATACCGGCAGCCAGACGGTTCAGGAAGACGGAGGCGATTTGCGGCATTTCATCGTCTACGACCGCCTCGCGCTCGATGATCGAGGCCAGGGTCAAAGCCTGGTAGAGGGTCAATCCCTGGCTCTCAAAACCCTGGCGGATATCGTTGGTTACCTGGCTTTGAAAGCGTTCCAACAAGGCCTGGATCAATCCGGGGGCGCTCAGGTCTCGCGGCAGGCGGTAAGTGTCGGGGAAAAGGAACCCTTCCATGGTGGCATGAGCAGGATATTCGCCCTCCAGCTGAAAATTCGAAGGGTGCACCAGCACTGCAGATGTGAAAGCCTTTGGGCTGATCTCTAGCCCCGAGGTGGGCAGGATGGCGGCAATCTCATCTACCCGCCAGCCTGCCAGGATGACAAATGCCACCTCGCCGGGCGTGGCATTTTGCAGGGTGTGGGCAATTTCGAGAGGCGTCATCGAGGCGCTCAACAGGTGATCCCCGGCTTGCAGCCCGGTATCCAGGCCCGAGTAAACCAGGTAATTCCGCACAGCGCCGGCATTGGGGATCAGGCGGCTCGCTTCCAACTGGCGGGTGATGGCGGCGGTGGACTCTCCCAACTCGATATGGAATTGCTGCGATTCGGCCAGGGGATTGAGCGCCTGGATCAGGTCATTCTTGTCTAAGAGCAGCTGGGCGGAGAGCCAATAGCGCTGCCAGCCGCCAAGTCCTGCGTGTGCGGGGCCAAAGAGTTTCTCTGCCTGGGCAGGGACGGTCATGATATTCACTGCCAGGTAAATGGCCCCTAGAACGAGCAGGGCCACAATCGGCAGGAAACAAGAGGCCATAAGAGAAGATTTGCGTTGACTCATTGTTTTCCTTGAGCGTCCAGGTAAGTTTGCAAGATAACCGTGGCGGCCAGGTCATCCAGGTGACCGTGGCCGCGCTGGCGGCGTTTGCGCCGCGACCCGCCCATGGCAATGTGAGCGGCCAGTGCAGCCTGGGTGCTGCCGCTTTCATCCCATAATGCGACCGGGATATCAACCAGCGCCCGGATGTCTGCGGCCAGGTTGGCGGCGCGGCGGCTTTGCAGCGTGGGCTGATCGTCTGCATCCAACGCCTGTCCCACGATGATCTGCCCGGCCCCATGCTGGGTGGCCAGGCCGGCGATGGCAGCTGCATCTTCGGCGCGCGAAACGTGCTTGAGTACGGTCAATGGATTGGCGATGATGCCTGTTGGATCGCTGATGGCGATGCCAATCCGTTTTTCTCCAGGATCGATGGCCAGGATACGCATGGGTTCAGTCTTGCCAGGGTGCGCCCTGGCCCGGCGGCAGCTGTATCTCAATGCGGAAGGGCAGGAAAGGCAGGTAAGGCCACCAGGCCGGCCAAACCTGGATCTTTGGAGGTGCGTCCAGGCGCAGGATGTTTTGCAAGTGGGCGCCGGCCTGCGGCAGAGGCACGCCGCGCACCTGTTCGGCGGCCTGTTTTGTGGGAATCTCAGCCACGATCTGCTGGCTGGCGCGGATCTGCCAGGAGACGGTGGTCTTGGGGCCGGGCAGCGCGGTGATCTCCGGCGGGGTAATGGGCTGGATGGTGATAGAACCGGGCAAAGCGCTGAACCCTTCTGGCAGGTTGGCTTCCAGGACGGGAATGACCAGGTTGCGCAGGTCATCGCCAGACACATACTGCACTTCGAATTCGAGTCTCAAGGTGAGATCCAGCCTGTCTGCGGGCAGCGCCCCGGCGGGTTCATAAATTTGTTCTAGAACCTTGCTGAACTGAACGGTGGGCGTCAAAGGAAAATTGCCGGTCTCTAAATTGATCGCCAGGTGATTGGACAGCTCCTGCGAGGCGCTCTCTTGTAGGGTGGCAAAGAGCTGGTTGTACAGCCGGGTGCGATCTTGCTCGGTGGGCCCGGTGGCGGCATGGTCCAGTCCGCCGCGAGTGGGGGTCAGGTTGGTAACGCTCAGGCTCAAGCCCAACGAGCTTTCCACCGATTGGATGCTGTGGGCGGGCAGGTTGCCGGCGGCGCCCGGTGCGATGGCCTGGACGGGGATGATCTTCTTATTGCCGGCGCCGGCAGGCACTTTGCTATCCGTTGTCGTTCGAAAGCGGATCGCGGGCGCCAGGGTGCTGACGATGGTGTTGGCGGGCACGTTGATTTCCTGCTCGGTCAGGTTGGTGAATTCGACTCCGCCGATGGCCGAAGCCTGTGGAACCAGCACGGTTCCGGTTGGCGTAATAGAGCTGCGGCCTTCGATGGTGATCGTTGTCAGGCGCGCCGGCAGTTCGCCGGCCAAGTTGAGCACCGTGAGGGCCGGGTTGGCCGAAACAGGCAAAATGATCGTTTGTTGGCTGACCTGTGGCGAAAGCGCAATGGTCGCATGCGGTAGTAGAACAGCCGCCAGTGCCAAAATCGCCAGCAGGCTGAGAGCAAAGACGCTTACTCGAAAGATGGGATGGGTCAGCCAGCCCGGCGTGGCCGGGTGGGCCAGGGCGCGCAGCGCCAGCATATCGGGCCGCGAGCTGCTGGGGGAGCGCCCATGGACATAAGAGCGCAGGCGGGCAATCGAGCGACTCCGCCTGGGCGAGCGCCAATGCTGCTGCTGAGCCTGGAGCAGCGTTTTGAAAACAGGGATGCCCAGGCGGCGGGCATGCTCGCGCAGTTCTGAATCTTTAGCAACGATTGCCATCTGTGCGCCCAGGCTAATGCTGTGACGCTGCAAAATGGTCAGATCCAGGCGGCGGCGCAGCATCCTGGCAGAGTCAGGCCAGACCAGGATGATCCGGCCTGTTTTATCCCAGTTCATTTTGTCGCGGGTAGAAGCAACATCATCATGTGCTTCAAGTTGGATGATCTGTGCTTTCATAGGTCAACGATCTGCACTTGCGCAGCGAAGAAGCTGCAATCTCATGTGCTTCCCAACTTATTGTAAATGTGCTTCCACCCACGCAAGCACACTGCCAAGCGCTTCATCCAGCCGAGAAGCATCCTTGCCGCCGGCCTGCGCCAGGGTTGGCTTGCCGCCGCCGCTGCCGCCCAGGGGCGCAGCCACAAATTTGACCAGCTCGCCAGCATTCATCCCGCGCTTGACCAGGGGATCGGTAACGGCCGCGATCAGGACGGGTCGCTCATCGATGGCGCTGCCCAGGACGGCAATCCCGTTGGGGTAACGCTGGCGAAAACGATCTGCCAGTTGGCGCAGCGTGTCGGCGTCTGCGCCGGGCAGCTTCATCGCCAGCACCGCTGTATCTCCAACCATGTCCGGTTGTTCCAGGCGGCGGTTGAATTCGGTCAGTGCCAGCTCGCGGCGGAGCGCTATGATCTGCTTACGAGCGGCGCTTAATTCATCCATCAGTGCCTGAATCTTTTGGGGTGTTTCGTCCGGCGCGGCCGACAGCAGGCTGCCGGCATGCTTCAAGGTTTTGAATCGACGCTGAACCAGTTCGTATGCGCCGCGCCCGGTGACCGCTTCGATGCGCCGGATGCCGGAAGCAACGCTGCTTTCGCTGGTGATCAGGCACAGGCCGATGTCGCCGGTTTCGGATACATGCGTGCCGCCGCATAATTCGTATGAGAAGGGGGACTCGTCACCGATGGTGATGGTGCGCACGGTTTCGCCGTATTTCTCGCCGAACAAGGCCATGGCGCCTTCCTGGATGGCCTGTTGGAGCGGCTTGGAAACGATGTTCAGGTTGTAGTTATCCAGGATATTGCCATTGACTCTGGCTTCGATCTGCTCCAACTGCTGCGGGGTGACGGCCTCGGGGTGGGTGAAATCAAAACGCAGCCGGTCGGGGGCCACCAGCGAACCTGCCTGGCGGGCATGCTCGCCCAGTACCGCCCGCAGCTCGGCATGCAGCAGGTGGGTGGCGGTGTGGTTGCGCATGATATCCCGGCGGCGCTGCGCGTCGACGCGCACCAGCACCTGGTCGCCCACTCGGGGTTCGCCATGCAGCACTTCGCCAACGTGGACGATCACTCCCGCGGCCGGTTTGCGCATATCGGTAACCTGGATCTTCCAGGCATCCCCTGTTGCGGGCAAGATGAAACCGTTATCAGAAACCTGCCCGCCGGATTCGATGTAAAAACAGGTTTCCGGCAGGATGATCTCAACCTGGTCGCCGGGAAGGGCCTGTTGGACCGCCTGGCCCTGGCGCACGATTGCCAGCAGGGAGCCTCCTACTTCCAGGGAGCGGTAGGGATCGTGTTGGACGCCGCTGGCCGGCAGCCGGCCCTGTTTCTGCAGCGTTTGCAGCAGGCCGCGGTAAATATCGACATCGTCGCCGCCCATCTCGCCGAAGGTCTCTCCGGCTCCTGAGCTGATGCGGTGCGTCTCCATGGCCTGGTGGAAACCGGCTTCGTCCACCTGCACGCCTTGCTCGCGGGCGATATCGCGGCTGATTTCCAGCGGCAGCCCGTAGGTGGCGTACAGGTCGAAAGTTTCACTGCCAGGCAGGGTGTGCTCTGCGCCGGCCCGGGCTTTTTCGAGCAGTTGTTCCAGCTTGGCGACGCCGCTCTCAACCGTGCGCTGGAAACGGCCCTCCTCGCGGGTCAGGCTGTCCAGGATCGTGACCCGGTTGCGAGCCAGTTCGGGATAGAAATCGCCGTAATTCTTGACAACTTCATCTGCAACGGTTGCCAGGAAAGGTTCGTTCAGGCCGATCTTGCTGCCAAAACGCGCCGCCCTGCGGATGATCATGCGGCAGACATAATTGCGCCCGGTATTACCGGGCACCACCCCATCGGCGATCAAAAAAGCGGCGGCGCGGGCATGGTCGGCGATCACTCGATAGGGGGTAAAGTTGGCGTCGCGGGCCTCATCAGAATCGCCGGTCAGCCGCTGGGTAACCCGGATCAACGGGAAGAGCAGGTCGCTGCGATAGTTGGAGTTTTTATTCTGCAGCACCGAAACGATGCGTTCCAATCCCATGCCGGTATCCACGTGGGTGGCGGGCAGCGGTTCCAGGTGCTCGGCGCTCAGGCGGTTGTATTGGATGAAAACCAGGTTCCACAGCTCTGTGAAGCGCCGGCAGTCGCCGTTG
This sequence comes from uncultured Anaerolineaceae bacterium, assembly GCA_964629965.1. Classification (GTDB taxonomy): domain Bacteria; phylum Chloroflexota; class Anaerolineae; order Anaerolineales; family UBA4823; genus CAZVRZ01. Next base: position 42,376 of record CAZVRZ010000002.1, on the reverse strand, counting down.
ACGGCGCACTGGTGAGCGGGTACGTGTTGCAAGTTGCAATATTCTGGGCCGCGATCGATGTGGATCTCGCTGCAGGGTCCGCAGGGGCCGGTTTCGGCCATTTCCCAGAAGTTGTCTTTGCGACCGAAGTAACAGATATGCTCCGGGTTGATGCCCGGCTGAGCGTTCCAGGCCTCGGCGGCTTCGGCATCCTGAGCGATCGAGCCTTGATCGTCGCGAAAACAGGTGACCCACAGGCGCTCTTTGGGCAGCTTCCATACTTCGGTTAACAACTCCCAGGCCCAGGCGATGGCTTCTTTTTTATAATAGTCGCCAAAAGACCAGTTGCCGAGCATTTCAAAGAAGGTGTGGTGGGTATCATCTCGGCCCACATCGTCCAGGTCATTGTGCTTGCCCGCCACGCGCATGCATTTTTGCGAATTGACCGCCCGCGTGTAAGGCCGTTTGTCGGTCCCCAGGAAAATATCCTTGTACTGGACCATGCCGGCGTTGGTGAACAATAAAGTCTGGTCGCCTCCAGGTACCAGCGACGAGGAGGCGACAAAGGTATGGGACTTTTGTTCAAAAAACTTGATGAAAGTTTGGCGAATTTCGTTCCCGGTATTTTGTTGTGTCATGCAAAACTTACTTAATCTCAGATGTGCAGTTCGGGCAGCGGGTGGCCTTGATGGAAATGGTTGAGAAGCAGTGAGGGCATTCCTTGGTGGTGGGCGCAGCAACCGGGGCGGGTTTAGCCGTCATCTTGTTGATCTGGCGAATCAGTAAGAAGATCACGAAGGCAACGATCAGGAAATCGATCACCGTACTGATGAATAAACCGTAGTTCAGCGTGACTGCTCCGCCGGTCTTGGCAGCTTCCAAGGTGGGAAATTTATCGCCCGCCAGGGTGGCGAACATGTCGATGAAATTAACCTTGCCCAGCAAAAGACTGATGGGCGGCATGATGATATCTGCCACGAACGAAGATATGATCTTGCCAAAAGCGCCGCCGATAATGATACCGATGGCCAGGTCGAGCATATTACCTTTCATAGCAAACTTCTTAAATTCTTCCCACATAGTATCCTCCGAAAGAAATATGATTACTTACATTATCTTGTTTCTCGCAAGCACAAAACAATTTTACCCTAAACGTGTCGAAAATACATAATCTTCTATTATAATCACCAGGGATTATTTCGCCTTCCACCAATCCCAAACCCCTGGTAAGGAGAATAGAAATATCACCTATGCAGCGCTATCTTTATTTCACGGTTTTTGCTTCGGGGATGGTTACCCTGGCGGTTGAGATGGGCGCTTCGCGCCTGCTCGGCAGCTCTTTTGGGGATAGCAACCTGGTTTGGGCCAGCATCATTGGCCTCATCCTGATCTATCTGACAGCCGGTTACTTTGTGGGCGGCCGTTGGGCCGATCGCTCTCCCTACATCAAAACCTTGTTCACGATCTTGATCTGGGGTGCATTCTTCTCGGGCGTGGCTGCCATGGTTGCTCGGCCCGTGTTGAGAGTGGCAGCTAATGCCTTTGACCAACTCCAACTGGCGGTCTTGGCGGGATCTTTCACCTCGGTACTGATCCTTTTCAGCATCCCGATCACTTTGTTGGGAATGATCTCGCCGTTCGCCATTCGCTTGGCGATGACGGATGCGCGCCACGCGGGCAGCATTGCGGGCAAGCTTTATGGGATATCGACGATGGGCTCATTCATTGGAACATTTTTGCCGGAGTTGATCTTCATTCCCTGGATCGGCACTGTGCGCACCTTTTTGCTTTTTAGCGGCCTGCTGACTCTGACGGCTATCGTGGGGATGTGGCGCTTTACCAGCCGGCGCCAGGCGCTGGCTTACCTGTGGATGCCGCTGTCATTGGCTTTGATGGCGCTCTGGGGTGCAGGCGGCCCGATCAAGAACACTGCCGGCCAGATCTACGAAACCGAATCGACTTATAACTATATTCAGGTGCTGGAAATTGATGGTTTCCGCTACCTGCGCCTGAATGAGGGCCAGGGCATCCATTCGATCTGGCACCCCGAACAGATTGTTTATGGCGGTCCCTGGCAGCAGTTCCTGGCGGCGCCTTTTTTCAATGCGGCTCCGCATGGCATCGATCAGGTGGAAGATATTGCTATTGTGGGTCTGGCAGCCGGAACAATCCCGCGCCAGGCCACGGCTGTGTTTGGCCCGGTCGCCATCGATGGATACGAGATCGATCCGCAGATCATTGAAGTGGGGCGCACCTATTTCGATATGAACCTGCCGAACCTGAACGCGATTGCCCAGGATGGGCGCTGGGGCTTGGTGCACAGTTCCCGGCGTTATTCCGTGATCGGGGTCGATGCTTACCGCCCTCCTTACATTCCCTGGCACCTGACGACGCGGGAATTCTTCCAGATTGTGTATGACCATCTGGATGATGACGGCGTGATGGTGATCAACGTTGGGCGTTCGCCCTCGGACCGGAGCCTGATCAATGCGCTGGCCAGCACCATAGGGGCGGTTTTCCCGTCCGTATACGTGATGGATGTGCCCGATTCGTTCAATTCGATCATCTACGCCACTCGCCAGAAGACTGAGATCCTAGACCTGTACAGGAATTTTGAATTTCTGAAGCAGCAAGACGGCGTGCATCCATTGTTGCTGCAGTCGTTGGAATGGACCATCTTATACCAGCAGCCCACTCCCTCGGGATGGCAAGTTTTTACCGATGATTGGTCTCCGATCGAATGGATCACCAACTCGCTGGTGCTGAATTACATTTTGTCAGACGAAGTCGAATCTTTATATTAATCATAGGAGAGATATCGTATGTCCTTGTCACCTACCATGCAAAAAATTCTTGGCTGGCTGGTCAGCATCCTGGTTGTGCTGGCGTTGTTCCTGGGCGCCGTCAGGCTGGTGGTCAATTCCTGGTATGTGGAGTTTGAATACCGCACGCCTGGTTTCCCGGCAGACCCTTTTGGTTTCACTTTGGCAGAACGCCTGGAATATTCGAAAACCGCGATCGAATACCTGGTCAATGATGCGGAAATCTCTTTTCTGGGCGACCTGCGTTTTCCAGAAGGCCAGCAGACGCCGGATTTGTCCTGCCAGCAGATGGATGATTGTACGCGGCTTTACAATGATCGCGAGCTAGAGCATATGCTGGATGTTAAGATCGTGATGCAAGCCACGCTGCGAGTCTGGTACGCGGCTTTGCTCTTCTTAGCGGTTTTGGGCATTTGGGCTTGGCGCGGCGGCTGGATGGATGCCTTCCGGCGGGGTTTGTCGCGCGGCGGTTTTTTAACGGCAATCCTGGTGGCTGTGCTGCTGTTCTTTGTCCTGGCTGCTTTCGGCGTCTTGTTTGTCTTTTTCCATCAATTGTTCTTCGCTGCCGGTACCTGGACTTTCTTCTATAGCGATACGCTGATCCGCTTGTTCCCGGAGCGTTTCTGGCGGGATACCTTCATGATCGTAGCAAGCCTGGCGGCTGTCGCCGGCCTGGCCTTGGGCTATTTCTTGCGGACCCGGAGATAAAATAAAAAGAGCTGCGGCTTTTTGGGCTGCAGCTCTTTTTTGTCTCGTAATAGAGCTTACTTCTTTTCGCCTTTGATGGTAATGACGTATTCGACCGAGTTGGGGTCTAACCCCTCGGTGATGTCTATGTACACTTCATAATCGATGCTTGCGCCGTTGGCTATATCTTCGTAGTTGTAATCATACCCCATGGCGATGAAATCTCCGGTGGCTTTGTCATAAAGCTCGACGATAACCACTGCGGTGGACAGCGTGGCGCCAGAATCATTGACCACCTTGCCGGTGAACTTGGCTGAGTAATCATCGAAAACGTTGGCGTCGCCGGTAGTGGTCGACAGGTCGATCAGGTTGGTAAAGGATTCCCAGGTCCAATACCAGTCGATGCTGATCTTGAAGATATCTGCCACATCAAACACGCCCTCGCTGTAGTTCAAGGGGCCCCAGAAGTCAAAATCGTAGGGCATGGTTTCGCCGGGCGCCAGGGAATAGATCGGTAGAGAGGTCGAAGCTGCGTCCAACACCCGGCCTTCTTTGTCGTAGATCCCTGCGACCAACGAAACGTTCATGGGAACATCGCTGTTGTTGGTGATCTTGCCGATCAGGTGGAAATAATCATAGGCGTCAACATAGTTGAGCGTGTATTCTTCCAGGAAGAGGTCTTTTTCTTCCAGCGGTTCGATGTATTCCGCATCCACGTAGATCTGGTAGCTATCCATGGCGCTCAGATCGCCGTTGGGTGCGCTCACATCCAGGCGGAAGGGACCCGTTTCCCCTGGCTCGATGTACCGCAGCACCACGCTCTGGTAATCGGCGCCCACGACATCGCCATTGGGGTCGGTGAAAGCAGCCGCGATGGTATTGACTTCAATCGGCCGGTCGCTGTTATTGGTGATCGCGCCGGTGAGGTAGACCTCGCCAAAGGTTTCGTCGAGAGCCGTGACCACTTCGCCAAAGTCCAGGCTGGCGCGGTCGAAATCGGCAGAGCCATTGCCGACGATCGTAGCAATGGTCTTTTCGGCGCCGGGCAGATCCTCGTAGATGTAAAGAATGTAGGGAGAAACTTCTTCGGGCGCCATGGAATACAACATGGCGGTTGTTACTTCCTTGTACAGCGAATTATCGGTAGCATCCAGCACTTCGATCTCGATCTCAACATTATTGACTTGCCGGTCAGTATTATTGCTGACCAGGCCGACCACATACCAGTTTTCGCTGTCATCTTTGAAGCCCCCAACGGAGAGAACGTTGATCTGTCCCGGAACGATCGCCGCGTTCCCGCTGTCGGCGGTCGGCTCCAATGTGGGCACTGGGGTGGGTTCTGGTGTGTCCGTCGGTACGGGCGTTGCAGTGGGCACGGGTGTCGCAGTGGGGGCCGGGGTGTTGGTGGGAGCCGTGGTGCTGGTGGGCGGCGGGGGCGGCGTGTTGGTGGGCGTAGCTTTGCTGGCTCCGCAAGCCAGAATGCTGGCGACTAGAACCATTACAATAACTGACATCCAAATTCGGCGTTTCGTTAGCATAGTTTCCTCCTTAAGGAACTAATAGATTCGCTATTTTGCTTTTCCTTGGTTGGCGACTGCCTGGGCTGCTTTTTTGACAGTTTCTTCATCAGCTAGATAGTAGTGAGTGATTGGGCGAAGTTCTGAATTCAATTCATAAACCAGCGGAATGCCGGTAGGAATATTGAGACCAACGATTTCCTCATCCGATATGTTATCTAGATATTTTACCAAAGCTCTTAAACTATTACCATGGGCAACCACCAATACTTTCTTTCCAGATTGTACGGTGGGAGCGATCGTATTGAACCAGTAGGGCAGCATGCGGTTGACGGTATCTTTCAGGCATTCGCTCTTGGGAAGATCGGCTTCGGCCAGCCCTGCATAGCGGGGATCGAAGCGCGGGTGGCGAGGATCATCCATTTCCAGGACAGGCGGGGGAACATCGTAGCTTCGCCGCCACAGCTTGACCTGTTCCTCGCCGAATTTCATGGCAGTCTCAGCCTTGTTCAGGCCCTGCAAAGCTCCGTAATGCCGCTCATTGAGCTGCCAGGCGCGATGGACGGGGATCCACTCCAATCCCATCTCTTCGAGAACGATCCACAACGTTTTGATGGCACGCTTGAGGACGGAGGTATAAGCAAGATCGAAAGCGAACTTGTTTTCCCGCAGGGCAATGCCGCCTGTATGCGCTTCTTGCGTGCCGCGTTCGGTCAAGCCGACATCGGTCCAGCCGGTAAAACGGTTTTCCAGGTTCCAAACACTTTCGCCGTGGCGAATTAATACCAATTTGTACACAGTTGACATATCACTCTCCTAAAGTGGGTTGTTCTTGCATTTAAACACATCTCCCTGCTTCGATCACCCTGCTTTTCGGAAGGGATGATCTTGCAGGGAGATGAGAGAAATTGAAAGAAGTTAGCGAATGGCTCGTTCAGTATCCGGGTCGAACAGGTGCATATTGTTCATGTTGAATACCACCTGCGTGCGGTCACCCATGCTGACCTTGGAGCGGGGGTCAACGCGGCAGACAAAGTTGTGCTCGCCAACGGTGACGTACAGGAAGATTTCATTGCCCATCAATTCGGTAACATCCACTTTGCCTTCAACCGTCTGCGGGAAAATATCCTGCGGAACATAGCGCGGATCGTGAATGTTTTCAGGGCGAATGCCCATCACAATGGCCTTACCATTGTACGGGGCGTAAACTTCTATGCGATTGGTAGGAAGCTCTACTTTAAAGGCGCCGCCATCAAAGAAGAGTTTGCCGTCGCCCTTTACCAGCTTGCCATTGAAGAAGTTCATGGCAGGCGAACCAATGAAGCCGGCAACGAACAGGTTCTCTGGGTAGTCGTAGAGGTTCTGCGGTGTGTCAACCTGCTGCAGCACGCCTTTGTTCATCACCACGATACGGCTAGCCATGGTCATAGCTTCCATCTGATCGTGGGTCACGTAGATAAAGGTGGTTTGCAGTTGTTGGTGAAGCTTGCTGATGTTGGCGCGAGTTTCTACGCGCAGCTTGGCGTCCAGGTTGGACAGAGGCTCATCGAAGAGGAAAACTTTTGGCTCGCGAACAATAGCTCGACCTACTGCGACACGCTGACGCTGACCACCGGAAAGCTGGCGGGGTTTACGATCCAGCAAGCTTTCAATTCCTAGCATTTCAGCGGCTTCTTGCACGCGACGCTTGATCTCTTCCTTTGGCGTTTTGCGCAATTTCAATCCGAATGCCATGTTGTCATACACGCTCATATGCGGATAGAGGGCGTAAGACTGGAAAACCATAGCGATGTCGCGATCTTTCGGCGCAACATCATTGACAACGCGATCGGCGATCATAATTCGGCCGTCTGTCACTTCCTCCAGGCCAGCCAGGCAGCGCAATGCTGTCGTCTTGCCACAACCCGAAGGACCTACCAAAACCAAAAACTCTTTGTCCTCAACGCTCAGCATGAGGTCGTTGATGGCGGTGACATCGCCAAAACGCTTGTACACGTGATCATAAGTAACGCTTGCCATGAATAATTTTCTCCTTCCTAACAAAATATAGTAAACGTATTATATTCCGAGAAGCCCAAAAATACAATTCTTTTTTATATGATTGTCTGATTTTATCTTGCTCTTTTGGTCGCCTCAATTTAGAATGGATGTATATTGATGGCAGTAAGGTCTCACCGGTATCAATATTTTCGCTGAGACCGGTATCTGATAGATAAAGCAGCTCTGAGAGATGACCTATGTTGCCTGTGGATGATGTTACCCCAATTCGAAAACAATACCTGGATATCAAGCGCGAGCATCCTGATACGATCTTGTTCTTTCGCCTGGGCGATTTTTATGAAACCTTTGATCAAGATGCCGAGATCACTTCGCGAGAGCTGGACATTGTTTTGACTTCGCGGAATGTTGCCAAGGGTGTGCGCATTCCTATGGCGGGCATCCCTTATCATGCTTTGGAGAATTACCTGGCGCGGCTGATCGAACGCGGTTACCATGTTGCCATCTGCGAGCAGGTTGGCGACCAGCCTGCTCGCGGGTTGTTTCCGCGCAAGGTAGTGCGGATCGTCACGCCGGGAACGGTGGTTGAGCCAGGGCTGCTTCCGGGGGACGCCAACAATTACTTGGTTAGCGTAGCGCCTTACGATAATGGCAGCGGCGAGAGCGTGTTGGGGATTGCTTATGCCGATATCACCACTGGCGAATTTGCGGTCACTGAAATACATACGACCGATGTTGTGGTTGCTCTCAGAACCGAGCTGACGCGTTTGCGTCCTGCCGAAACGATCTATCCGGATGATTTTGTATTGACCAATGGTATTCCAGGTCACACCACTCCCTGGCCTGCCTGGCGTTTCGAGCCGGGACGCTGCAGTGAAACACTGCTGCGCCATTTTAAAGTGGCCTCGCTTGATGGCTTTGGGCTGCGTGGAATGAGCCAGGCCGTGCGGGCGGCGGGTAGTATCATCCAGTATCTGCTGGAAACTCAACCGGCTGCGCTGGCTTTGCTAACGAGCCTGAGTACCTACGATACATCAGAGTTCATGGTGTTGGATGCAGCCACGCGCAGAAACCTGGAATTGGAAGAGACCTTGCGCGGGGGAGCCTTGCGCGGTTCGCTCCTGGGAGAACTGGATCGTACGGTCTCTCCGATGGGAAAGCGACTGATCCGCCAGTGGGTTAGCAAACCACTTCTGGATGTAGTACAGATTCGGCAGCGCCAGGAAGGAGTGGCTTTCTTCCATGGACAGGGTATGCTGCGCACCGAAATCCGCGCGGCGCTTAAAAAACTGGGCGACCTGGAGCGATTGACCACTCGCACCGTCAGCGGTAATGCTCAACCGAGAGATCTGGCAGCCATGCGCAGCACGCTGCAGCATTTGCCTGAATTTATCGCGCTTCTGAAAGAAAGGCAGGCTGCCCTGGAAGTGTTCTGGGTGGATTTTAACCTTTGCCTGGATGAGTTGGCTCTGCTGCAAGCGGCCATTGATGACGAGCCTCCTGCCACTTTACAAAACGTTGGCGTCATCCGCCCAGGATTTTCTGCAGAGCTGGATGGCGTGGTGGAGCGTTCCAGGCATGCCCGCGAGTGGATTGCCAACCTCGAGCCTACCGAACGAGAGCGCACGGGCATCAAGTCCCTTAAGGTAGGTTATAACAAGGTGTTTGGTTATTATATCGAGGTTACCCATTCTCATACGGAGGCTATCCCGCCCGAATATATCCGCAAACAGACGCTGGTCAATGCGGAAAGGTATATCACCCCGGAGATGAAGGAATATGAAACCCTGGTGTTGAATGCCGAGGAGCGTATCCGAGAGATCGAAGAGCGTATTTTTAAGGAAGTTTGCGACCGTATTGGTGCTTCAGTAGGGCGGTTGCTGGGGGCGGCCCGCGCCCTGGCTTACCTGGATGTGTTGGCCTCGCTGGCAGAGGTGGCTGCTGTGAGCGGGTATGTCTGCCCGGAAGTGGTGGCGGAGGATGTCCTCCAGATCCAGGATGGGCGCCACCCGGTTGTTGAGCATATGCTGGCGGGCGAGCGATACGTGCCGAACGATGTGGTTTATTCGCAGGATGAGCGTATTCGTATTATCACTGGACCGAATATGAGCGGTAAATCTACCTACCTGCGGCAGGTGGCGTTGATCGTATTAATGGCTCAGATGGGCAGCTTTGTCCCAGCGGCCTCGGCTCGGATTGGCCTGGTGGATCGCATTTTCACCCGCATCGGTGCGCAGGATGAGATCCATGCCGGGCAGTCAACCTTTATGGTTGAAATGGTAGAAACGGCGAATATTTTGCACCATGCCACGCCACGCAGTTTGCTGGTGTTGGATGAGATCGGGCGCGGCACCAGCACTTACGATGGCGTTTCCATCGCCTGGGCGGTGGTGGAATATATCCATAACCATCCCAATCTGCGTTCCAAAACCCTGTTTGCCACCCATTATCACGAACTTACCCAACTGGCTGATCTGCTGCCTGGTGTGTACAACTATAACGTGGCAGTGAGCGAGACGGACGGAAAGGTAGTATTCTTGCACAAGATCGTACCAGGAGGCGCAGACCGTTCGTACGGCATTCATGTAGGTCAATTGGCCGGGCTGCCGCACCCGGTGGTGCAGCGAGCCGGCGAGATCTTACGCCAATTGGAAGCTTCATCCGGCAAGGCGGTACGTATATCGCCGGATGCGCCGCGCCAAATGGCTTTATTCCCCGAAACCAACCCCTTGCTGGATGAACTGAAGGGGTTGGATATCAATGCTTTAGCGCCGATCGAAGCGCTGAACAAGCTGTACGAGTGGAAGAGAAAATTCATCGAGGCGAGTAAAAAGCCATAACCGCCTCTTGGCTGACCTCAGGGCAGGAGATTGGGGTTGACCGAATCTTCGTACGGGACATCCACGGTCAATAAACCCTTTGCCTGGCACCAGGCCAGGGCATCGTTCCATTGTTCTTTGCTGGGAATGCCCGCAGCGGGGTAGGGGCCAATCTTGAAGCTGCCGGTCAGAGATGCGGGGATGAGTTTTAGTTCGCTTAGCAGGCCGCTCCATTTTTCCGGATCTTTATTCAGCATAGCGGTGGCTTCCTCGAGCGCGGCCAGGAAAGCGCGGATGGCCTCTGGGTGCTCGTCGATCACAGCTTTGCGGAAGGAGAAGACACTGTAGGCATATTGTGGGTAGCGAGAGCCATCCACAATCACTTTGGCGCCAGATTGCTGCGCCAGGTCCGATTGCGGATCTGGCAGCACACCGGCTTGCAGCTCACCGGAGCCTAGCAAAGCCAGGCGATCAGAGATCTTCGGTACGGCGATCGTCTTGATCTCGCCAGGAGCCAATCCTTCTGCTTGCAGCATCCGGTCGGTCACATATTCGATCACGGTGCCCTGGGATACGCCGATCTCAACGCCTTTCAGCCCGTCCACGGAGGTAATTCCGCTTTTCGCTGATGCCAGGATTTGAAACTGGGGTGCATTGGGAGCAGCTACCCGTGCGTACCGCACGATCTGTACCTGCACCTTCTCTTTGTTAAAGAACATGGTGGAGGTGACTTCCGTGATCATGCCGTCGGCCTGCCCGGCGGCGATGAGTTGATCTCGTTCTGGGGCTGACCCAACGGATACCAATTCGACCTGGATATGGTGCTTGGCAAACAAGCCTTCCTGATTGGCTACATGCAGGGGCAAACTGTCGAGGATCGGTAAGGCAGCTATTTTGAGCGTTACGGTCGGATCGCTTGCCTTACTTCCGGCGCAGCCGCTCAGCAGCATCGCGATGATCAAGAGCATTCCCAGGCTTGAAATCGATTTCTGTTTTCGCATATTAATCTCTCTCCTTAAGGATTGGTTCGCTCAAAGTCTTGGCAATTGTGTAAAATGGATAAACTGGGGTGCAGCAGAGTTCACAACTTTTGAGCATTATGTAAATTTTATTACAAAACTGTCAGGAATAGGGCTGTTCCGCTTGACACATTTTCATCCCTATGCTAAATTAGTAGTGTTATGTATAAGATACAGTGAGGGTTGTAAGGATTTTCATTCCTCATTGAGATAGTTACTTCGGTCGGAATTTCTTAGGAGTGCCACCTTGACAAAGTCGCGATCACAACTCATGGTTGACCGGTTACGTGACCTTCAAGCCTCCTCGCCTGATATTGAAGCCTCCGCGGTCGTCAGTGTTGACGGTTTGACGATTGCCTCGGCCCTGCCTCAAGGCGTGGAAGAAGATCGCGTTGCAGCAATGTCTGCTGCTATGTTATCCCTTGGTGAACGAATCGCCTCAGAGCTAGGACGTGGTTCGCTGGATCAAGTTTACATTAAGGGGGAGCAAGGTTATGTTATTTTGATGTCTGTTGGCCAAGAAGCAGTGTTAACTGCACTTGCTCGAGAACAGGCTAAGCTCGGCCTGATCTTCCTAGATATGCGGCGTGCCGCCGAAGCATTATCGAAACTCATTTAGACAGGCTGGTTGCTATGGATCCAATCCCAAAGAGTGGTTATTACTATCCGAACAAGGCTGGACTGATCACTATTCAGTCGCTGACCAATGTGATGGGCAAAAATGGTGTCAATGCGATTTTGAACCTTGCCCATCTATCCAATCTGATCGACAATCTTCCTCCAGATAACCTGGCGCGGGCCTTCGATTTTTCCGATTTGTCTGCCATCAACCAGGCTTTGGAGGAAATGTATGGCCCGCGCGGCGGACGCGGCCTGGCTTTGCGGGCCGGTCGAGCAACGTTTGCCGATGTTCTGCGGAATTTCGGCGCTCTGGCAGGGGTCGGCGACCTGGCTTTCCGCGTTTTGCCTTTGCTGACCAAAATGCGCATTGGTGTTCCTACCATGGCGAAAATTTTCAGCCAGATCAGCGATCAGCATTCAACCGTAGAGGAAATGGAAAACGACTTTATCTATACTATTCACCGCTGCCCGGTTTGCTGGGGACGGTCTGGTTTGGATAAGCCGGTGTGCTATATTGCGGTTGGCCTTTTGCAGGAAGGTCTGAAGTGGCTTTCAGGCGGTAATGAATTCCGTGTGAACGAAACCAAATGCATTGCCATGGGCGACCCAACTTGTGAGTTCATTATTCAAAAGACTCCGATTAGTTAACAAGGACAGCTTGTGCCCGAGAAAAAACCGAAAATATTAATTGTGGAAGATGATCTGGATGTGGCAGATATGCTCAACGCATATTTTAATGTCCAGGGATATGACGTGCAAACCGCCAACTGGGGCGAGGATGGCGTCAGGGCGTGCCAGGATACTGTCCCGAATCTGGTGATCCTGGATATCCGCCTGCCGGATATCGATGGCTTTGAAGTTGCCCGGCGCCTGCGCCAAAACCGGCGTACCCAGTCAATCCCCATCATTTTCTTAACCGAAAAACGCACTCGCGGCGATCGCTTGCAAGGTCTTGAATTAGGGGCAGATGACTATATTACAAAACCTTTTGATGTCCAAGAGCTGCGTTTGCGAGTGCGTAATGCGCTGCGCCGTACCAGCCAGGGCACGGTAACAAACCCGGTCACAAATCTTCCCGAGAGTGCCCTGGTTGATGAGCGCCTTGATGAATGCCTGAGCGCGAGCAACTGGAGCATTTTGCTGGTAAGACTGGATAAGCTTGAATTCTTCCGTGATTTGTATGGCTTTGTGGCTTCCGATGATGTGTTGCGGGCCGTTGGATTGATGATCACCAACGCAGTTCGTGATATTGGCAGCCCGAACGATTTTATTGGCCAATTAGGACCAACCGAGTTCATGGTCGTGACCTCCACCACTCCGGTGAACGAATTAAAAGACCGGATCATGACTCGCCTGGCCCAATCGTTTGATTATTTCTACCCGCTCAAGGATCGCGATCGCAAAGAGGTAATGCAGAATCGCCTGACGGTCATTACCAAGCAGGTTGAGCCTTCTCAAGGGCCGTTCAAAAATATCAAGCAGTTGAAGGCTGCCTTGTCTTTCGATCATTAATCTCCAAAGAGGCACCTCGCCGCCTTCAGAGATCTACTTCAATATCGTTTTGTCGATTATGTGCGCCAAGCGCAGCAAAGTATGCTGCGCTTTTTTTATTTTCTATCTTCTACATTCAACCCTTCGCTGAGATCCAATTCTTTCATCTCGCCAGTGACGACATATACGATGCGTTCGCAGATATTGATCACCCGGTCGGCCATGCGCTCCAGGTTGTGGGCAGCCCACATCAAGTGGTTGGCATGATCCACCGTGGTGGGGTCTGCGATCATGCAGCGGGTCAATTCCAAATGTACCTGGTTGTACAATCGATCCACCTCGTCATCATCCCGGGGGATGGCGCGGGCAATTGCTAGATCGTTGGTCACAAAGGCATCCAGGGCGCGGCGCAGCATATCCAGGCCCAGGTCAGCCATGTGCTGTAGATATTGAAAGATAGGTGGGTCACTCAATTCTTCGGTCAGTAGTAAATTGATCTTGCTGATGCCCTTGGCGTAATCACCGATGCGCTCCAGTTCGGTGATGATCTCCAGGATGGCGGCTAGAAAGCGTACATCCCGGCCCATGGGCTGCTGGGTGGCAATAATGGCCACACAGTCGCTCTCGATAGCATATCGTTTTTCATTGATGCGTTGGTCGGCCTCGTAGATGCGCCGGGCGGCGCTGCGGTCACGCCGCTGCAGAGCCTGTACCGATTGTTGGATAGCCTGTTCGACCATGCTGCCCAGGATGAGCACCTGTTCGAGCAAGTTGTGCAGTTGGCGGTCAAATGTTTCGCGGGAAGAAAATGGAGACATATTGGTTCCTATATGATTTTAACCGAATCGCCCGGTGATATAGCCTTCTGTGCGAGGATCGCGAGGGGTGGTAAAGATGTGGTTGGTGGAACCATATTCCACCAACATGCCAGCCCGATCTTCATCCATGGTGAAGAAGGCGGTGTAATCCGAGACGCGCGCTGCCTGCTGCATGTTATGCGTCACCACGATGATGGTGTAATCTTTGGCCAGGTCGCGCATCAACTCTTCGATCTTGAGTGTGGCGATGGGGTCGAGGGCAGAGGCCGGTTCGTCCATCAGGATGATCTCGGGCCGCACGGCAATGGCGCGGGCGATGCACAGGCGCTGCTGCTGCCCGCCCGAAAGCGAGAGACCGCTCTGGTGCAGCTTATCTTTCACCTCATCCCAGAGGGCTGCCTTGCGCAGGCACTTTTCGACCCATTCATCCATGTCGGGGCGTCCCAGGCCGGGCTTGAATCCATTCAGGCGTGCCCCCCAGGCCACGTTTTCGTAGATGCTCTTAGGAAATGGATTGGGCTTTTGGAAGACCATGCCCACCCGGCGGCGAACTTCCACCGGGTCTACATCGGGATGGTAGATATCTTGACCCATGAAGAGCACTTTTCCCTCCGTGCGGGCTGTGGGCGTCAGTTCGTTCATGCGGTTGAAGGAGCGCAGCATGGTACTCTTGCCGCAGCCGGAGGGCCCGATGATGGCGGTCACTTTCTGACGCTCGATGCTCAGGGTGACATCTTTGAGGGCGCGGAAGCTGCCGTAGAAGATGTTCAGGTCGCGGGTTTCAACGGCACTGTGTTGCGAATCGGATTGCATGGTTAATGACCTCCTGCCCGGCGGAAACGGTTGCGCAAGATGATGGCGACCGCGTTCAGGCTCAAGAGCAATACCAGCAGCACCAGGATGGCAGCGGCTGCCAGGTTGCGGAATTCGGCTTGCGGGCGAGCCGTCCATTGGTATATTTGGATGGGAAGGATGGTGAACTGTGCGAAAGGCCCGTCTGGGTCTACGGTGATGAAAGTTGCTGCGCCCACCACGATCAGCGGGGCGGTCTCGCCAATGGCCCGCGAGATGGCCAGGATGGCGCCGGTAAGGATACCCGGCATGGCGCCGGGCAGCACGTGGTGCCAGACGGTTTGCCATTTGGTAGCGCCGATGCCGTAGCTGGCCTGGCGCAGCGAACTGGGCACAGAGCGGATGGCTTCTTGCCCGTTGATAATGATCAACGGCAGCACTAGCAGAGCCAGGGTTAACCCGGCCGACAGGATGGTGCGCCCGTTGGCAGCAGCCGCGTCTGCTGTGCCAAAGAGCGCCCCACTGGTGAACTGTACCAGGCTGCGGACGAATACTGCCAGGCCCAGCATGCCATAAATGATGGACGGCACTCCGGCTAAGTTATTGATGTTGGTCTGGATGACGCGGTTCAGCCAGTTATTGGCAGCGTATTCTTCGAGATAGATGGCTGCGCCTACGCCCAGGGGAAAAGCTACCAGGATGGTAATGCCAATTGTCCAGAGAGAACCGAGAATGGCCGTGCGCACCCCGGCGTTGAGGGGATCAGAAGACTGCGGCGAACTCAGAAACTGAGGGTCGAGCCAACTGGTAAAGCGCAGGTAAGCCCGGGGGTGATCTGGCAGCAACCCGGCCTGGATGGCGGCGCGTTGGAAGAGCGAGGCAGACAAGGTCCAGGTTTGCACCACCTGCGGCTGGATCACAAGCGATTGCACCAGCAGGTATAAATCCTCATGGCTGCGTTCTGCCAGGGGGCGATCGTTTTCCAGCTTACGCAGCATGCCTTTTGAGATGTGTCCCTGCAAAATCCCTGCCAGGGCAGCCTGGTCCAGGTTTTCCAGGGGTACTCCGTTCACTGCCAGGCTGGCGGGCGGCACTTTGTCTTCGAGCGCCACGTAGCCAAAGCTCTGATTGATCACATTGTAGAGCAGCAGGGCCAGGAAGATGATACCCAGCAGGGTGGCGATTTGGAAAGCCAGCTTCCAGAAGCCTGCGCGGCGGTGGCGACCGGGCAAGTTGGACGCGAATACCGGGCTGAAGCCGCTTTCCTGGCCTGTCTCGGGGATGATTGGGGCAATTGGCGCCTGGTTCATTCGTATACCTCGCGAAAGCGGCGCACGATGCGCTGGCTGACGATGTTAAGCCCCAGGGTGATTAAAAACAGCAGGATGCCAATGGCGAACAGGCTGTTGTAATCGATCGAGTCGTAGCTCAGGTCGCCGCCAGAGATGCGCACGATGTGGCCGGTCATGGTTTCGGCGCCTTTGAAAGGGTTGAAGGTGAGGTTAGGCCCGGCGCCGGCTGCCAGGGCCACGATCATGGTTTCGCCGACGGCGCGCGAGATGCCGATGATGAACGCGGCCGCCAGTCCGGAGATGGCAGCGGGCAGAACCACCTTGACGGCTGTTTCCAGCTTTGTCGCTCCCAGGCCGTAAGCGGCCTCGCGCAGGCTGCGTGGCACAGCCGAGAGAGCATCTTCGCTCATGGAGCTGATCAATGGCAAGATCAAGATGCCCATCACGATGCCGGCAGAGGCGGTGTTATAGATATCCACCACGTCTCGCCCAAAGATGCTGCGCAGCAGCGGTGTCATAAAGGTCAAAGCAAAATAGCCGTACACTACGGTGGGGATGCCAGCCAGTACCTCCAGGATGGGCTTGAGCAGGTTGCGAGTGCGCGGTGTGGCATATTCGCTCAGGTAAATAGCCACGCACAGGCCCAGCGGCACGGCGATCAACATGGCAAAGGCAGTGGTTGTCAGGGTGGCATTCACCAGGGGTAAGATGCCAAATTGAGAAGCCTGCGGCTGCCACTTGATACCGGTAAAGAACTCCCACAAATTGACCTCCGGGCTTTGGAAAAACAACAGCGCTTCTTTTCCGATCTCGTACACGATTCCCAAAGTTGTCAGGATGGAAAATGCGCCGCAGAAAAACAAAAAGCCCTGGATGATGGTTTCTCCCAGGTGTGAACGCTTGCGCAAAGGATAGCATTCTGAGGCTTGCTCTATTCGATTCACATTCGCCATATCAAGCTGTCTTTCCATAGGATTGGTTCCGGGGCTGATGGAGAGGTCGGGTCTCTCCATCAGCCCTCGACAATTGCTATTTCATGGCGCCGAGCCAGGCCTGTTGTGCAGCCTCTAGGGCTTCAGCGCTGGCGGGGAAGTAACCAACGGTTTCTATCTCCTCATTTACAAAGGTGAGAAAGAAGTTGATGAAGGCGGCCACCTGGGGCTTGCTCTGCATGATGGTGGCATCAGAGTAGATGAACAGAGGGCGGGCGAGCTTGTACTCGCCATTCTCGGCGGTTACCAGGGAGGGGGTCACGCCCTCGACGGTTACAGCCTTGAGAGCGCCCTGGTTTTCGGCAAAGTAGGCAAAGCCGAAGTAACCGATGGCGTAGGGACTGCCCTCGACACCCTGTACGAGAACATTGTCATCTTCGCTGAACTGGATGTTGGCCGCATTCAGGATGGCGCTCTTGGCGGTATCGTTTTCTTTCCCGTAGACGGGCATCATCACCGCCTCGACGAAGTAATCGAAAGTACCCGAGTCGGTGCCGGGGGAGAAGCGCAGGATATCTTTGTTGGGCCAGGCGGGGTTGACATCTGACCATTTGACGGCGTCCGAAGAGAAAACCTTGGCCAGCTCTTCCAGGGTCACATTGGTCAAGAAATCATTTTCGCTGCTGATCACGATGGCCAGGGCATCGGTGCCCACTCGGAACTCGATGGGGGTGCGTCCGATAGCGGCGCAGTTGGCGATTTCGCTTTCTTTGATGGCGCGGCTGGCATTAGCGATATCTGTCTCGCCGGTAGTGCAGAAGCGCTCGAAGCCTGCGCCGGAGCCGATGGATGCAATGGTGATCTGCCCGCCAAAGCCTTCGGCGTTGAAACGCTCGGCCATGGCTTCTGCCAGGGGATAAACGGTAGAACTGCCGGCGGCAGCAATGTTACCGCTGAGGGCAGCAAGCCGCTGTCCTCGGCCTCGGGTGCTGCCGGAGCCTGAGTGGGCGTGGGTAGAGCCGCAAGATTTTGCGGCTCTACAACGGTGGTGGGCGCCTGGGTGGCAGCAGCCGCACTGGCGCAGCCGCTAAGCACGAACGCCGCAAGGGTTAGAACTACAAACAACAGGTGTAACTTCTTAAACATTTTTTACTCCTCCAAGAGTATAGATTTTAGATTTTCAAAGCATTGCAAGGATACTATAGAACGTTTAACGGCCCGCAAAGGGGCGGTTAAGGATTTGTAAACGTTCGGTTAAATGCAATGTGAGCCAGTCGTTGCTGGCTCACACATTGCATTTGCAATAAAAATCAGGCTAAGGGAATGGTGAAATAAAAAGTGCTGCCCTGGTCGAGTTCGCTTTCGACCCAGATCTGGCCGCCGTGCGCTTCCACCAGGTGACGGGCAATGGCTAATCCTAAACCTGTGCCGGCAACGGCTCGCGATCGATCTGCTTTGTAGAAGCGCTCGAAGATGCGCGGCAGGTCAGCGGAGGCGATGCCAATGCCGGTATCCTGCACGCTGAAGCGGACGAACTTATCGTGCTGGCTGGCGCTCACCTTTACCTGCCCTGCCTCGGGGGTGAACTTGATGGCGTTGTGCAGCAGGTTGACGATCACCTGTTCCACGCGCATCGCATCTGCCTGGATCAACGGCAAGTCGATGGGGCAATCCAGAGACAAGTTGAGATGGCTGCGCTCAGCCTGCAAGCACAGCCGCTCATAAGCCGGCGAAAGGATATCCAGCGGACGGGTGGGCCTCAATTCCAACGGTACACGGCCCGACTCGATGCGTGAGAGCTCCAGCAACTCCGAGACCATCAGGCTGAGCGAATCGACCTCCGTCTCCATCTGCCCCAAGAAGCGCTGGGCGGCGGGCGGATCTTCCAGGGCGCCGGCTTGCAGGGTTTCGGTCAGTGCTTTGAGAGAGGCCAGCGGGGTACGCAATTCGTGGGAAACGTTGCTGATGAAGTCGCGCCGGATGGCCTCGATTTGGTGTTGGCGGGTCAGGTCTTGAAAGAGCATCAGGGTACTGCCAGGCAGGAGGGGGCCAAGCGGAGTGGCTGCGGCGGCCAGGTAAAGGTTCTTGCGTCCCAGTTCGAAGCTGTCGGACTGCCCCTGGCCGCTGGCCTGGCAGCGCTGCCACAACTCGAAAAGCTGGTGATGGCGGGTTGCTTCTACCAGCGGCCGGCCGATGGCGGTGGTCTGATCCACGGCAAACATCTTCTCGGCTGGGGCATTGAGCAGCTGGATGTGTCCATCCCGGTCTACGATGATCACGCCGTCGTTCATCTTCTGCAAGACGGCTGAGAGCTTGGCGCGTTCGCTCTGTAGGGCGTTGATCTGCTCGCCGAGCTGGATGGACATCACATTGAAGGCCTTGGCAAGCTGCCCGACCTCGTCCGGCGCATCTGCGATGGGTGCACTGCTCAATTCGCCAGCCGCCATCTGGCGGGCTGCCTGGGTGAGCTGGCGCACCGGGCGAGCCGTGTTATCGGCGATCAGGGCCGCCAGCAGCATAGTAAGGGCGATCACCAGCAGGGTGGCGCTCATCAGAACGCGCTGGATGTGGCCCACATCCGCGGCTACCTTCTGCAGCGGTACGGCCACGCGCAGTACACCAAGAGGACGCCCATTTTGGTAGAAGGTCACGGCAGTGTACATCATCTCATAGCCTACCGTGTGGCTGAAGCGGGTGCTACTGCCCTGCCCTGTGGCAAGAGCGGCGGCGATCTCAGGACGGGTGGCGTGGTTATCCATTGCGGCCCGATCTTCGTGGGATTCGCCCAGCACCACGCCATCGATGGAGACGATGGTCACGCGCTCCTCCAGTAGATCTGCCCAGTGCCTGGCGATCGCATCCAGGTCGGAGCCTGGGGCGCCGTTTTGCAGCAGAGGCGTCACCACCTCGCCAATCATGCTCGCCTCCGTGGTCAGCTTGGCCTCCAGGTTATCCAGGTAGGTTTGGCGAACGAAAGCGGAGATGTACAACCCCAGGGCCAGCAGAGATGACAGGCTCAGTAGGGCAAAGGGGATGGCGATGCGCCAGCGGAGAGAACGGAACATCACTTTAGCCTTCAAAACGGTAGCCCGAACCGCGCACGGTAACGATACGCTGCGGCTGAGCAGGATCGGCTTCGATCTTCTCGCGCAGCCAGTGGACGTGCACATCTACAGTGCGCGTGCCGCCGCCAAACTCCCAGCCCCACACGCGCGCCAGCAAGAATTCCCGCGAGAGCGCCTGCCCGCGATGCTGCACCAGGAAGAGCAGCAGTTCATATTCCTGCGGCTTGAGCGGCAAGGGCTTGTCATCCAGGCGCACCTCACGGCGGGTCAGGTCGATGGCCAGGTTGCCGAACTGTAGGATCTCGTTGATGGTGGCTCCAGGCGCGGCTTCGACCTCGGCGCGAATCAGGCGCTCGCGGCGCAAGTGGGCCTTGAGGCGTGCCAGCAGTTCGCGCATGCTGAAGGGCTTGGTGATGTAATCATCGGCGCCGATCTCCAGCCCCAGCACCCGGTCAATTTCATCGTCGCGGGCGGTGAGCATCAGAATGGGGATGTTCATCTCCTGGCGCAGCAGGCGGCAGACTTCGATCCCGTCCATTTTTGGCAGCATCAAGTCGAGTAAGATCAGGTCGGGGTGCAGGCGGCGGGCGGCTTCCAATGCTGCCAGCCCATCTGCGGCCGTCTCAACGGTGTATTCCTGGCGCGCCAGATTATAGGCCAGCGTTTCGCGCAGAGCGGTTTCGTCTTCGACAACCAGGATAGTGACCATGAGAGGATTATAGCATGGAGATCAATGGGCACGCGGCGCCGAGGGTATCGTTAACCAAACGATTACACTGCTGGCGCCATGCCTATCTTACCCTCTGTGCTTTCTGTCTTCGCAAGTATTCGCGAACTTTCGCCGTAATCTGGCGATCGGTCATCTTGTCAATAGATCCAATCCGAACAACGTGATCGCCGAGCCCATCCGTCTCAAGGCGCTTTTCGAGTTCACCTTTGGCTTCGCCGGGGCCAAAGATTTGGATGGTTTCTGCATCACGAACTACATCCATGACATCATCGTAGAAGCTGTTCAGGTGATTGCCAAACTGGCGGTCGCGCACGTCTTCCGCCGAGCCATCCTCAGAGTGGCCGCTGGAAAAGCGGATATGCTTTTCCATGTTCGAGGTGATTTCCTTGACTTCTTCGCTCCCATCGCTGATGATCACAATCACCGCCTTACGGTGGTCTATCCACAAACCGATTGCTTTTTTCATGACAAATTTCCTTATTCACAATTGTGATGGGGCGAAAGTTGTTTCACCATAATCATATATGTAAGAATAGCCGGTATTCGGCTACTTTGGGAGCGGGCCGGTCTTACGGGCTTCTTGCTTCAGCCGCCGCGTGTGTTTGCGCTGCCCTTTGGGTAATCGTTTCTTTGTTGTGCTGCTTTTTTTAATTTTGTTTGTTTGATCTGTCATCAGAGTAGCTCCTTTTTAATGAATGATGCTGATAACCAGGCAATGCAATGAAATATTCTGGCACTCAGCCAACATGCAGCTCGGTTACTTGGCGGAAATGGAAACCCATAATAGCCAGCGTGATAGCCAGGGGGAACAGCCGGGGGCGGCGAAACAGAGTCCAGAAAAAAAGCCGCCAATAGTGAACCCGCTCGACGCCGCGGATGCCCAGTTGGTAGATCGACCGCCACATAGCCAGGATGTATTGCGAGTTCAGGTGAATGCGTACCTCGGGAGGGTGATACTCGCGCAGAAAAGTCAAAACGCGCTCGTAATAGAACCTGGGGGCGTAAATTTGATCTAACAGCTTACGGTAACCTTCCCGCAGTGGTTCCATGCCCATCTTAGGAATGATGTTGGTTGAGCCATCCACGTTATCCCCCGACATTTCATTCACCAGGCGGCCTTCTTGTTGCATGCGCTCATGTAAGCGTGTACCAGGAGGGGCCTGCAATAGCCCAACCATGGCGGTCACGATGCCGCTCTTCTGGATGAAATCGACCTGTTGTTGGAAGATTGAGGGCGGATCGTTATCGAAACCAACGATAAACCCGCCCTGCACCTGAAGCCCGGCTCGCTGGAGCCGCTTGACGCTCTCGATCAGGTCGCGATCCGTGTTCTGCTTCTTACTACATTCAGCCAGGCTGTCTTCGTTGGGCGTTTCGATACCGACGAAGACAGTATCGAATCCGGCTCGCGTCATCAAACCGATCAGATCGGGATCGTCGGCCAGGTTGATGGAGGCTTCGGTGCTGAACGGCATGCCGGTCTTGCCCTTACGCCATTGGATTAATGCTGGCAGTACTTCAGATTTGATCTTTTTCTTGTTGCCGATAAAATTGTCATCCACGAAAAAGATACTCCCGCGCCAACCCAAGGCGTAGAGATCATTCAGTTCAGCAATGATCTGCGCCGCGGTTTTGGTGCGTGGGTGATGTCCTAACAGGGTTGTCACGTTGCAAAAGTCACAACTGAAGGGACAGCCGCGCGAGAACTGGATACTGACCGTATCGTAATGCTTTAAATTTGCCAATTGCCATAAGGGCGCCGGCGTGAACTGAATGTCTGGAAATTCAGTTGTGGTATAGAGGTGCTGGGCGCACCCGTTGGCCAGGTCAGCCAGGAATGGCGGGAGCGTCAGCTCGGCTTCGTTGAGCACGAAGTGATCGACTTCTGGAAAATGCTCATGTTCCATGGTGAAGAGCGGCCCCCCAGCAACCACTCTTACGCCAGCAGCTTTACACCGGGCAATCACGGCGCGGGCGGCAGCGCGCTGCACGATCATGGCGCTGATGAAAACATAGTCTGCCCAGGCCAGATCCTTGGGGGTCAGATTGGTCACGTTGAGATCCACCAGGCGCTTTTCCCACTCGGCAGGCAGCATGGCTGCCACGGTTAACAGGCCTAATGGCGGAGCGCCAGCCTTCTTATGGACAAACCTCAAGGCATGTTTGAAGCTCCAAAAGGTGTCAGGAAATTCTGGATAAACAAGCAGGATTTTCATAGATACTTTGACCTAAAAATACGAAACCAACTTGGGAACCTTGCAAGAGTCTTCGATGAGCTCTTAACTGGCGGCGCTTCAAGCTGCCATGCTGATGTAAATCGTCTGGCTGTGCAAACTGTAGCCCGCCCAGCAGGTTATTCCATCCACCTTGTATTCGGTGAGCATGACGGCGCGTCCATTTTCGCCGTCTTTCTCCACAAGCATCGTCTTTTGGTTGGCGATGCGCGTGATCTTGACATCTTCAGATGTCGAGGCAATCTTCCGGCAGTACTGCTCTACAATATTTGACATCTGTTTTGAGTCCATAAGCCCTCCATCACTTTCGTCACTTTTTGAAGCCTCAGAAGCTCACTTGGTGTTTTTCTCATTCGAAACACTGACCGGCAGGCTGCCCAGCAGCAAGGTCGGGCTGATACCATGCTCGGTGATGATGATCTTGGCATTCTCGCGCAGGGAATTTTCGATCATCTCGAGCTGTTTGAGGGCCTGCGCATTACCGATGAAATATTTCTCGGCGGCCTCGTTCACCAGGCGGATGGCTTCTGCCTTGCCTTGGGCAACCTGGATCACCGCCTCGCGTTCGCCCTCGGCGCGCTGGATAATAGCCAGCTTCTGCTGTTCGGCGGCTTCGAACTCACCCGTTGCCAGCAGGCGCATGGAACGCCGCTCTTGCTCGGCGGTCTTTTGCTTATGCATGGCTTTCTTAATATCCTCGGGTGGATCGATCAGGCGGATTTCCACTTTGCTAACGGTCAGTCCCCATTCGACGGCGTAGGTGTTCAGGATGCGCTGTAGATTGGTGGCAATGGTCTCGCGCGCCACCAGGCTCTCATCCAGGGTCAAATCGCCGAACTCCTGGCGGAGGTTGGTCATTGCCAATTGGATAACTGCCCGCTTCCAATCATCGATGTTGTAAAATGTCCTTTTGATGGCTTCTTCATCAATTGCAGGCCGTACCCACATGATGCCATCTACTACAATTTCGACATTATCCTTGGTGATTACCGGCTGCGGGTGAATATCCATGGTATGCTCGCGCACGTCGCGAATGCGGACGACATGGATGAACGGGATTTGAAATCCCAGGCCGGGCAGCACAAACCGATTGTACTTACCTAATGTTTCTTGGATGCCGCGCTCATAAGGTCGCAGGGTGAAGATGGGAAAATAGATTGTTCTCATTCAAAACTCCATTCTTATTTGCTAATCACTGCTTTTAAATAACTTTGTAATTGAACTTCAGCCTCTTCTTGGGTAACTGCATAGCGTTCTGCAATCAAACCGACGAGTCGATCGTGGCTGCCATCGATCTGCTCGATTTCTTCTTCAGTAATTTTGTTCCACCGGGCGTGGATTTTCTCCCGCACGTGGTTCCACTGGTTTTTAATAACCATGTTGGTTACGGTGTGTTCTCTAACAAAGAAATTGACCACTGCCAGTAGAGCAATGCTGCCTCCCAGCGAAACCAGCAAGCCCAGCCAACGAAAGCTGGTTGTGTCGATCTTGAACACAGGCGACAACAAGTAACCTGCTACCAACGCGCCTACGCTGCCCACTACAATATTGAGCAGCAGGATTGATCGGCGGCGGTGCATGATTAAAGTGACCAGCCCGCCAATGATCGCCCCAGCCATAGGCCAAATGATGAAGTTAACCATCTGATTCTCTCCGAGTCCACTCAAAATGTATCTCTTGATTCTGCGGCAGTGGCACGGGGTGCGCGAATTGCTCGTACCCAGAAAGGTTGATGCCATGCAGTTCAAGCAACTGCTCTCGATACCACATATCAAACGGGAGATCCGATCTGATGATCTGTCCCAAAGCCTGGGCCACATCGGAGGCCTCCAGCGTGGTCACGGCTGTTGACCCAAAAGTGGTTTCTACCAACGCCAACCGTTCGCGCGTGATGCCCAGCTGTTGGCGCGAGGTTTCATACGGCTGTTGTTGAGAGCCAGCTAATTCCTGGCAAAACCGCCGCCAGGCTTCTACCTTACCGGCCAGTATGGGGAATGTAAGTACAATACCAGACATTGAGAACCCCTTTCAAGCAACAACATTTTCTGAAGTAGAATCCTACCTCTCGATAACCAAAGTATAAAACTGTAGAGTCTCAAAAGCGTCACAAGGAGCCATAAGGCAAATCTGCCTGATCTTCCGTATGGCTTTTTCTTCATCGGGAGGAAGAAGCTGCCGGCGCCATCAGAACCTGTACCTCATGCTGCTTATCATCCTCGCTGAGTGAAATCAGGTTGTCGGGCAAGAGTTTCCCATCCAGCAAAATCTGCCGAACGCCCCGATTAACGCCATCCGGGTTTTGTATATCGATGAAGTAATGGGTTGCACCAAAGCGATAATCCACTTTAAATCCGGGCCAATGACGGGGAATGCAAGGATCGATTTTGAGCATACTTCCCAGGCGGGAGATACCCAGGATGGCTTCTATGCCCAGGCTGTACATCCAGCCGGAAGAGCCGGTATACCACGTCCAACCGCCGCGGCCAGGGTGGGGCAACTGGCTGTAGATATCGGCGGCGACAACGTAGGGCTCTACCTGGTAGCGCGCCGCTTCCTCGGGCGTATCGGCATGATAAATGGGGTTTAACATGCGAAACAGCGCCTCAGCGCGATTCCCCTGGCCGAGTTTCGCAAAGGCGCACACTGCCCAGATGGCGGCGTGGGTGTACTGTCCACCATTTTCGCGTACACCGGGTAGATAGCCTTTGATGTAACCTGGGTCACTCACCGTTTTGTCAAAAGGCGGCGTGAATAGTAAAATCATCTGTTCAGCTTGCTTCACCAGCAGGTTGTTGACAGACTCCATCGCCTGCGTCGCTCGGGCGAGGTCGGCCGCACCCGATAATACTGCCCAGGATTGGGCAATCGAATCGATGCGGCACTCGTTGTCTTGGCTCGATCCCAGCGAAGAGCCATCATCATAGAAGGCGCGCAGGTACCAGTTTCCATCCCAGGCGTGGCTTTCGAGTGCCTGCGCCAGGTGTTCGGCTTGCTGCTGGTATGATTGGGGATCATCTTTCATGCGCAAGCAAAGCGAACCAAATTGCGTCAATGTACGATACAAGAACCAGCCCAACCAAACGCTCTCACCGCGCCCAGAAATACCCACCTGGTTCATGCCGTCGTTCCAATCGCCAGCGCCCATCAACGGCAGTCCATGAGTGCCAGATGTGGTCGCTTTTTCGATTGCCCGGCGGCAATGCTCATAAAGCGTATACACTTCACTCGTCGCTTCGTATTGTGCGTATCGTTCCGTTTCGCCCGGTTTGAGGGGTTCGCCTTTCAGAAATGGGATTTTCTCATTCAGGATGGAACCATTCCCGGTGGCAGTCACATATTCGGCGGTGACGTAAGGCAACCAAAGTAAATCGTCGCTAAAGCGCGTGCGCACCCCCCGTCCCGCAGGCGGATTCCACCAGTGCAACACGTCGCCGGCGTCGAATTGATGCCGGGCGGCATCCAAAATCTGCTGGCGGGCGAGATCTGGCCGGGTATGAAACAGCGCGAGCACATCCTGAAGCTGATCGCGGAAACCAAAGGCTCCGCTGGATTGATACAGCGCGGTGCGTCCCCACAGGCGACAGGCCACCGTTTGGTACAGCAGCCAGCGGTTGAGCAATATATCCATGCCCGGGTCTGGTGTCTGAACTGTAATTGCGCCAAGGAGTTCGTTCCATAACGTCTGGACCGCCTGCCAGGCCGCCTCAACTTGCCCTTGGGCTTGAATCTGCCCAATCAACGTCAGGCTTTCTGCCCGGTTGGTCCCTTCGCCGATCAGGAAAAAGACTTCTTCCACCTGCCCAGGCGCCAGGTCCACGTGCAGTTGGATTGCAGCGCACGGGTCCAGCCCAGCATTGACCCTGCTCGCTAGCCCGATCCGTTCCAGGGCGGCCGGAGTTTGCAAGCTGCCCATACGCCCCATGAACTCCGTCCGGTCGGCAGTTACGCCATGCGGCTCTTTATTGGCCGCCAGAAAAGCCACCCGTTCTCCGAATTCCGTGTTGAAGCGGTTGTTTGCCAAAAGGGCATGTGTAGCGGGGTCGAACTCCGGCACAATGAAGGCTTGATTTTGTTGGCGCGTTGTGCCCAATACCCATTCTGCGTAGTAGGTTATGGTGATACGCCGTGGGCGCGCCCACAGGTTTTGGAGGCGCAATTTTGCGATTTTAACCGGCGCATCGGCGACAGCAAACAGACGCAGGTGTTGATTTAATCCGTGGGATTGGGTCTCGAAGGTTGAATAGCCCGCGCCGTGACGGATCAAACAGGCCGTTTCGCCGCCGGCTGGCATGGGCGTGGGCGACCAGACCAGGCCGGTTTCCTCATCGCGCAGGTAGATCACCTCGCCCGGCATGTCGGTCAGTGGATCGTTGCGCCAGGGAGTCAGCCGGTTCTCGCCGCTGTTTTCAGCCCAGGTGCAGCCTGCCCCAGCCTCAGAGACCAAAAAACCAAACTGTGGATTAGCAATCACATTGACCCACGGGTGAGGCGTGTGCTGCCCTGGCTGGAGATAAATCAAGTATTCTTTCCCATCGGGGCTGAAACCGCCCAGGCCGTTGTCCATCAGCAGGCTGGTTGGTCGTGCCAATGACGGAGTCGGTTCGGGATCCTGCCTCAGAGACAAGGACGGTGTGAATTCCGGCAGGCGGATGGGTTGGACGGTCAAACGGTTGGCATGCTCTGCCAAAGTTCCATTTCCTTCATCGAGAATAACCCCTGCCACCGTTTCGAGCAGAATCTGGTCGGCTTTCTGGAGTTGGTCGGTGCGTAACAGAAAGATACCGTCGCGCTGATTCAACCATCCTTCACTGCCCAGGCGCACAATTTGGCGGTAGATGGTATTGTGCAAATCAAGAGCGTAACCTGTATCCTGGTCATTCAGGATGACCAGGTTGATTTTTATATGCCGGTTGCGCCAGTAAGCATGGGCTTGCAGGGTTTCGATCAGCAGGGGCGAATTGCCATCACGCAGGCGCAGCAACAAAATGGGCAGATCACCGGAGATGCCGTAGCCCCACAAACCGGATTGCCCCTTCTCGTTTTGCGCCAGAAGGTGCGGGGCGGTGCGCAGCATTTCATTTGGGTAGAGCAAAGCTGATAACAAGCGTTGAATTTGTTCCACATTGTAGGCGCTCAACCCC
>CAZVRZ010000002.1:0-14409 GCA_964629965.1 uncultured Anaerolineaceae bacterium | reverse complement strand
AACCCCAGTTTGAGCAGTTCCCTTTCGCTATGTGAGAGCGCTTCGTCAAAAGCGCGCTGGATGGCTTGCCTAGATTGATATTGAGAGAGCAAATCCAGCGCATCTGTGCGTGAGGAAGCGGCCAGGGTCAAGAATGTGATGCGGGTTTGGGTATGCGGTTTCAGGTCGACTTCCTGAGCCAGAGAAAAGATCGGGTCGAGTGTCCCACCAACTGTCCCAGATAACTGCCGCACCCTGCTTTGCAGGGCCGCTGGTAAACGCTGTGTCTGCCCGCGTCCCAAAAACTGGGCGCGGTCGCTTTCGTACTCGCCGGTCACTTTGCGCCCTGGTTCAACGACCAGGGCATGGGCCAGCACGACCGGCCTTTCATCCGCCGAGCGGGGGCGACGCTTGAAAAGGAGAGCGTTCGCCTCTGGGACATATTCGCTCTCGATAAACAGTTTATTAAACGCCGGGTGCCGCCTGTCTTCGGCCAGCGGTGCTAGCACGACCTCGCCGTAGCTGGTTAGTTTCAATTTCCGCGGACGGTCGCTGTCGTTCAGGAGCGTTACCCGCCGGATTTCGATGCCGTCCGCTCCGACCGTGATTTCGGTGTGCAGCGAAATGCCGTAATCCCAACGCCGGAATTCGACCTTGTACGGCGAGAACAGCACCTCCTGATTTTCTGGGTTACAGCCAGTGGGCTGGCAAGTGGTTGACCAGAGCGCTGCGCTCCCATGGAGCGATACAATCTCACGATCCTGAAGATAAATCCACGTTCCCCAATCATCCAGGGTTGAGTCGGCTTGCCAGCGCGTCAGGGCAAACTCTCGCCATTGGCTGTACCCGCTCCCAGCGTTCGTAATCAGCAGGTGATAGTCTCCCTGCGATAGGATATGAACTTGTGGAACAGGACTATTGGCAGGCACGCGCCACGCAGCGCTGTTTACCGAGCGCCTGGCTTTAGGTTGTTCCAGGGGATCATCTGGGTGAGGGTATTCGATGTGCGGGTTTTGCGGGATTTTTTCTTGGAGTAGCAGTTCAATGCTTTGGATGTGCTCATCAGCATGGAATCGCTGGATCATTACATCCTGCAGCAGCGCATTGCAGGCAGCCAGCAAGATCATGCCTTGGTGATGCGCCATATACGATTGCACAATGGCGTGTTTCTGGTCTAAAGGCAGGCGTGCCTGGGTGTAGTCGAGCGCCTCGTACAGGCCAAAACGACCGAGCATATTCAGGTCTTGCAGACGCGCCAAATTGTTTAGCACTGCCTGCGGTTGCAGAGACAATCCAAGCAGGCTTGCGTAGGGGGCGACCACCAGATTGTTTGACAGGTCGCGCTGGTAACCTAAATCTGGTATGCCAAAAGCACGGTACTGATAATTAAAATTGGCATCAAAAGCGAAGTAGCCCGATTCGGAAACACCCCAGGGAACATGTTTTTCGTGTCCATAGCCAATCTGTGCATCCAGAGCGGCAAGGCAACTGTCAAACAGGAATGTACCTTTGTAATTTTTAGTAAACAGTATCGGCATGAGATACTCGAACATGGTGCCGCTCCAGGAGAGCAGCACCTGCTTCCCGTTTATCTTCGTAAGCGGGCGCCCCAGGTGCAACCAGTGGCTTTGCGGCACGTCGGCTTTGGCAATCGCCACCAGGCTGGCAATGCGCGCCTCAGAGGCCAGTAAATCATAGTAACTGTCATCCAGTTTTTCGCTGGCAGCGTTGTAGCCAATGTGAAATACCTGGCGGCGCTCATCAAACAAGAAGCGGAAATCCATGCCTACGATGGCCGCTTGCGCCTGTTCTGCCAGGTCTCGGAAACCAATCAACAGCGGCGTGGTGGTCATGTGCGCCGTCGACAGATCGTCACCTAATTTTTGACACCAGTCACGCGCTGATTCATCCTGCCACTGCGCCTTGCAATGGTTCAATGCCGTTTTGATGCGGTTATACACTGCAGCCGCCTGTCCCAGAGTCGGCAGTTCAACAGGCAGGCTGTTGCGAAAATCCTGCCAGGCAGGTGTTTCCATCAATAGACCAGGCGGCGCATCCAGGCGACTGAGCCAGGGCGCAAGCAACCCGATATTACGCTGCATGGTTTGCAGATGATGATGCAACATATCCAGGTAAAGTTGTAGTTCGCTCAAAGTTTCTGGCTTGAGATTTGGATGCCTCTCAATCAATTCCATCAGCCGGTTGGAAACTGTTTCCCATCCTTCGCCTGAGAGCCACGCCAAAATCATTGTCCAGCCCTCAGGTTTGTCCTGGATGGCGGTGACGCGTTCGCAAATGCTGCCTAATTCAAGCTCGAAAGGTTCGATGGCTGAGCCGCGATGATCTTTTTCGAGTTCATGTTCAAGTTGTTGCAAGATGTTCTTCAAAATATCGAGAATGACGAGCAGGCCTTGCCATTGCTGTTTACCGAGAATTGGCGTATCCTTCAAGGCAAGCAGGCCTTGTTTGAGCACAATCAGGCAAGCCGCCAGGTTGCCGCTGTCTACAGTGGAGATATAGTGGGGCGGAAGCGCCGCCAGCGTCTGTGTGTCGTACCAGTTCAGCAAATGCCCCCGGTAATGCTCCAATTTATCCATATTTTCGAAAGTGGAGCGCAGGCGCACTGCCATTTCTAGCAAATCAATATGGCCAAGATCGTGGGCTGAGAGCGTGGAGAGCAAGTACAGGCCGATGTTCGTTGGCGTGGTATAGTGTGCTATATTGCCACGCGGCGCCTCTTGAAAATGGTCGGGCGGCAGCCAGTGATCATCCGGGCCGACAAATTGTTCAAAAAACGCCCAGGTGCGCCGCGCCAGGCGCTGGATTTCTTCGCGCTGCGGCTCAGATAGTGGTGCGGCAGTATGGCTGATGGGCTGGCTAATCCAATAAGCTGCCTGTGGAGCGATGAGCCAGGCAACCAGCAGGGGGATTGCCAAGGGCAGTGCAGCTGGGTTGAAGATGGCGACGGTAACACCCAAGAGTAAGGGGATAGCCAAAGAAACAGCCATCTCCAACCAGGTTTCAGATCTGGCATTTAACCCAAACGATTGCGCCGTATGCGCAGACGTTGTCCATTGCAGCAATTTTTTACGCGAAATGAGCAGGCGCGCCAGGGTGGTTCGAATCGCGCCGAGGATAAGCAAAGCTTCGTAAGGCAGAAAGAGGATCGCAAGCCCCCAGCGCACGAACGGGAGTTTGATTGGGATTTTATGAGGCTCGGCTGATTTTCTTAGGATGAGCCGTCCGATACTCTGGCGGACGCGCCGAAACGCTTGCGCCAGGGTCGGCCAAAGAGATGGCAATAGTATCATTAGAGTCCACACCAGCGGAGAACCGGGTAAAACCAACCAACCAACCGCCAGGAACGCCAGCATGGTGGGCAGTAGTAAGCTGCGCCGCAGATTATCGAAGACTTTCCAACGGCTGATGATGGACAGGCGGTTGGGTACCAACCCTGTTTTGGTTCGGACGATGGGCAACAACCAGGGCAGCAACTGCCAGTCGCCGCGAATCCAACGGCGCAGGCGGCGGGTATAGTTCAGATAGCGGGCGGGATATTCTTCATATAGGATGATGTCTGTCACCAGTGCGGCGCGCCCGTAAATGCCTTCAAAGAGATCGTGGCTGAGCAAGGTATTGTCGCGCACCTGGCCGATCAGGCTGCGCTCGAAGGCCGCCACATCGTAAATGCCCTTGCCCACATAACTGCCCTCGCCAAACAAGTCTTGATACACATCCGAGACGGCCAGGGTGTACAGATCGAAACCGACATCCCCGGCAAAGATTTGCGAAAAAAGAGAACGATTGGCGCTGGTCGGTTTGATCGCCACGCGCGGCTGTAATACGGTGTAACCCGCCACTACCGAACGTCCGTCTGCCGCAAATTCTGCCTGGTTGAGCGGGTGCTCCAACGTGGCAACCAGGCGGCTGGCGCTGCCATGCGGCAGTGATGTATCGGCGTCCAGTGTAATCACGTATTTGATTTCCGGCAGAATGCTCAGGTCTCCGACCTGGGTGAGATATGTTGTCTCGCCAGTTCCCAAAAGCAATCGGTTGAATTCAGCCAGCTTGCCGCGCTTGCGCTCCCAACCCATCCAGACCCCTTCCGATGGATTCCATTCTCGCTGGCGGTGGAACAAAAAGAAGGGCGCGGCGGCGACAAGTACATCGTTGGTGTATTTCTGATTGAGTCGCTCAACGCCGGTTTTTGCTAGCGAAAGCAGCTGTTCATCCTGCGGCATGATTCGCGTGGGAGCATCGGTAAAGTCGGTCAGCAGCGCAAAACTCAGTTGCGGGTCGGGATTGGACAGGTAATAAATCTCTAGGTCTTGAAGAAAAGAGTCGAGATCATCTGCATTGGACAGCAGGGTTGGCACAACGACCATCGTGCGGCAGCCAGGTGCTATTCCGGGCGTCTCGCCTTGCAAAAAATCCATGCGTGGCAGGCTGCGGGGCGCAATGGTATGGGTAATTCGCCAATGCACCAGAGTAATGGCCGCATCCAACGCCAGCCCAAGGCCCAGCGCCCCAACGAGGATCAGTTGGGCTAGTGAGCCGCCGGCAAGACGGGTATATGTCAATAATCCCATCCCCAGCAGCAAAGAGATAAGGCCAATACTCCCCAGGTAAACGGCGGTGGGACGCGCCAGGAACCAGCCCCGCAGGCGGGCATTCAGCCCCGGTTGGTAGTTCACCTTTTTTTTGAGCGCCAAACGACCCGCATCAATGAGATAAAACCCGACATGCGTTTGGCGGGTGATACTGCGAGCCTGGAAAATGATAGGCGGATGATAACAAAATTCGATGGCGGCCTGTGCAATAGCCTCTTCGCTTTGGTCGGAATGCCGCGCCAATTCTTCGATGACACTGCGGTAGCGGTTGCGTGTGTCGAAATCCATCCGAGCATAGATTTTCGCCGGATCGCCCCGTAGAATCTGCTCGACGCGGCTGGTTTTCTCAAAAAAGGCCATCCAGTCCGTAGCGGAGAGCAAGCGTAGGCTGAGAAAGCAGTTAGCAACAATGTTTTCACTTGGCAGCGCCTGAGGCGGCAGGCTTGGCAGCGCCTTCAGGCGCTCCGGCGCAGCGACCTCAGTGATTGCCGCGACCGCGATCGTTAATTGTTCCAAAACCCCGATGCGCAGCATGGTCGGCAGCGCCCAAAGCTCTCCGATTGTCAGGGGCGTAACTTGCTGATAATCTTGTACAAAAATCGCAGTTTGAGCCAGGTCAAGCTGACGGTTAACTTGACTCTGGCTGTATCCGATCCATTCCCAGGCCAATCCAAAAATGCGCGGAACTCCCTTTTGCGCGGCCTGATCCAGTTTGGGTAGTTGGTCGTAATAACTTTCAGGCAGGTCTTCCTCAATCTGGTGCAAGGTTTGCTCGACAACGTAAAAATTATCCAGCATCCATTCGCCGGCACGCGCAAAAGCCATGTCTTTGGATGACTCGCCTCGAAAAACAGCATAAGCGGCGTGCAAAATGTGTTCGCAGCTTTGCAGATGCTGCAGGAGGATTGTTTTCTGTTTGCTTATGACTAATGGGGAATTTTGAGCCAACTGGCGCGCCAATTGCTCCAGCCGTGCCCCTGATTCTGGATTCGGGTGTTCGGAATTACGGCTCGGGGTGGCCTGCATGTTAATGTTCTGCCCGTTCTCTCGTAGAGCGATCTATAGGGGCGGGGTCTTCTTTTGTGGGCAGATCTTGTATAATTAACAGCGGAACCTTGCTATACAGTACGAAATTGTTGACCATGCTGCCGTACGGCCATTGGTTATTCCCCGAATAACCGTGGGCGCTCAAAGTAACCAGGTCAATGTTTTCTTGCTCCACAAGCTGATGCAGCGCGGCAGGAGCATTATCACTAGTGAGCAGGTGGGTTTGAACCGATATGCCATTCAGGGGCGAACTCAGCCGTACCTGCTCAAGATAACGAGTGGATTCTTCTCGATTGCGCTCCACGATGCGATTGGATAAATCAATATCTTCGCACGCCGGGGGCATTTGACGCGCCATTTCTGGCGTTGTTACCACAAACGCAGTGTGAATCTGAGACTTTTGAAAGCGAGCCAGGTGCGCAATCATGGGCAGCGCATTTTCCGCCCGACGTGAGCCATCCAAGGGAACCAGAATGCGCCGGTAGGATTGTTCCACGATTTCGCTGCTTGCTGGTTGATGCGCCCGTACGATCAGTATCGAGGTTGGCGCGCTAAGAACGATCTTTTGCGCGACGCTGCTGATTCCCCATTGGCTTACCCCGCTGTGCCCATGGCTGCTCAGAACGATCAGCTTGATCGCCTGGCTTTGAGCGAACTCGATGATTGATTCGGCCGTCAAGCCTTCTTGGATGATTGCCTTGGTGCGTAACCCCAATTTTTGAAGTCGAGCATCGATCTTTCCCAGGTATTGGGTCGCTTCAGCTTTATGGATTTGCCAGTTAAGAAGATCAAATAGCTGCGCTGAAACACGCTGCTGATTCTTCTCCAGAATACGCAGCAACAGGACTTTTGCATTGAAGGCTCGGGTGATTGCGGCGGCATGGGATAGAACACATTCGGCGAGCAGAGAACCATCCAGTGGAACGAGAATAGGATCAAACATTAGATTCTCCTCATCGATGTTTGGACGCGTTGACTTTCTTGAAATCAATATATCCCCGCTCAACATTTGTATCGATTAGCTGCACGCGCAGCCGATCGCCAACATCTACACCTTTAAACCCTTGCATCAGTTTGCCTTCAACCGGCAGGCTGAGAAGCCGCACCCAGGTGCCTTTCTCGGAAGCGCCCGTGACAATCGCATCGAACTGCTCCCCGATCCTCGATTCGAGCAGTAGGGCAGCTGCGGATTTTTCTACTTGACGCTCGACTTTGTTGGCGGCATCTTCGGCTGCAGTGCAATGCGCCGCTAGAACATCCAGCTCATCTATTTTGTATGGCGTGGGTTGACCAGCTAAGGCTGCTTTGAGCAAACGTTGGGTTAGCAGGTCGGGATAGCGGCGATTAGGAGCTGTCGAGTGAGCATAATCTTTGACTGCCAGGCCAAAGTGGCCTGCGAACTCGGTTTGCCCAGCATTTCCTTCAGGGAGTTCTGCAACATATTCACCGTTTCCGAGAAGTTTGATCACTGCCAGGGATAAGTCGGGGAATCGCAGGGGATCGGCGGCTTTCTCCTGGATCAGAAACTCCTCTAAAGCTTTTGAATCTGGCGTTCCAGGCAGCTTGCTCCCATGTTCTTTGGCAACCTCGATAATCCGCTCCCAACGTTTGGGCGTGCGTACCACGCGGCGGATCGAAGGGAATTTTTTGGCCGAGAGATAGCGGGCAGTCACGCCGTTGGCCGCGATCATCAAATCTTCGATAATCTCCTTGGCGCGGTTTTTCTCATCTACTTCAAGCGCGCGGATTTGGTCGCCATCGAATACCGGTTTGGCCTCAATGGTTTCCAGGCTGAGCGCCCCCTGAATGTGCCGTAAATTTTTTACCCTATGGGTTACTTTATCCTGCAGGCGCAGATTCTCCTCCAGTCCGTTCACGGCAGCAACAGCCTCGGGGATCACTCCATTCCCATCCAGCCAGGCAGCCAGGCTGTTATAGGCCAGCTTGGCATGGTTGCAGACCCAGGCCTGGTAAATGTCCGAATCCTGCAAGGCTCCGTCCGCGCCAATCAGCATTTCGATGACGATGGCAAGGCGCTCCTCGTTGAAATTCAAGGATGTGAGGTCGGTCGAAATTTTTTCGGGCAGCATCGGGAAGATCTCGGCCGCGGTATACACCGAGGTGGTGTTATGGTGCGCGTGTTGGTCAATCGCCGAACCATTTTTTACAACCACATCTACATCTGCGATGGCAACCAGAATTTTCACCTGGCCTGTGGGCATCGCCTCGGCAACCGTCAACTGATCCAGGTCACGCGAGTCATCGTTGTCAATAGAGACCCACAGAAGGTCGCGCAGATCACGAATCTGGTGCTCGGTCGGCCTTTGCCTGCCTGCCTCGTCTGGCGAGCCTTTCTTCATGGCCAGCGGTTGAAGCCTATCCAGCTCGGCCAGCGCAGCGGTAGAAAAATCGGGGAGCAAACCCCGCTCGAGCATTGCCCGATGAGCGATGCCCTGTAAGAGCGCTCGATGTTGTTTCTCATTGTGTGCTGTTGGTTGCATAAGAGTTACTCCAATTTTATGTGCGAAACCAATTCGGGAGTCTTGTAACACGTGGTCATGCGAAGGGATGAAGCCCTTTCTGTTCGTTTTAGTGGATGGCTGCGCTCCCACCACGTATATTCTTACTTGTTTTTCTTTGGCTTTTTATCAAGTTTTTCGCTGGGACAAGGTCCCAGGGTATCGCCATGCGCCAGGTGCGCTGCTACAGATGGTTGGCCAACATCGATGGTATGCCGGTTCCCCGGATTACCGGGCGGGATATGGCAAATGACGGCCTTCGCCGGCGGGAGAACGTCCCATTGGTATACCACAGTGATGCTCACGATCTTGCCCTGGCCTAGCTCGTCCACGCAGTATTGATAGACTACCATGCTGGCTTCCTTAAGATCGCCTGTCACTACGAGGTCCTCCGTCCGCACAATCGTTTGCCCATCAACTAGAATGATTTGATCTCCGTTGATGCTTTGCACGATGCTGCTGATCATGGAACATCCCTGGCCAAGATGCAGGCCGGTGTGTTTGATTTCTATCGCCAGCCAGGTTCCATCCTCCAAAATCCAGCCAGTAACCTTGACCATTTCGCCCAGCGTGATGTCGCCCTTAATGGTGGTGCGCTCATCTACCATCAGAGAAACACCGCGGACATTCCAGGGGTTGATGCTGAGCACGGGGCCGAAGAAGGCGAAGCTGGTAGCCTGTTCCGTGTCGAGCCGCTCGATTCTTTCGGCGACCCAGAGGCCGTCGGCGTTGATCATGCCTGTCACGCGCACTCGATTCCCCACCTGGATGTCAGCGTCAATTTCAGTCCAGTCGGCTGTGTCAAAACTAACGCCGGAAACTGTCCACGGGCTGAGGCTTTGCACTACGCCGATAAACTCGAAGTAATAGCCTTGCGGCGTGACAAGATTAATCGTTGTCGCCAGCCAGGTCCCGTCTTCCTTAACTATTCCTTCCACTGCCACGGGGTTACCTAACACGAAATCGCCATAGAGCGTGGTGCTCTTATCGACCGTGACTTTGATGCCAGAGATAATCCAGACGTTATTGCCGATGCTGGTTATAATTCCGGCAAACCGGAAATATGAACCGGCGCCTTCTGTCCGGCTGAGACGCGCTGCCCAGAAGATGCCATCTTCCGCTATTTCGCCCGTGACCTGGACATTATCGCCCACCTTAAGACCGGCTTCAATCGCGGTGAACTCGTTAACCTGCACCACGCGGCCCGAAATGGTCCAAGCCGTATCGCCGATGGACTCTACCTTGCCGATGAACGCAAACTGGTTCTCGGGGCTGTGGCTCAATAACACAATCCGATCAACGAAGCGAGAACCATCCGCCAGCAGGCGGCCTTCGAAGCTCACCCAATCGCCTGGCTGCGGATTGCCGAAAATGACTATGCTGGCCCCGCTGATGAACGTCTGGCCGGCGATGTTCCAACTGATGGGCGTAGACAGCGTGGTGGACGTAGACAGTGTGACAGGCGCAGGCATTGAACATCCATCGGCTGGAGCCGGGATGATGTCTCCGGGGTGA
Organism: uncultured Anaerolineaceae bacterium; assembly: GCA_964629965.1. Taxonomy (GTDB): domain Bacteria; phylum Chloroflexota; class Anaerolineae; order Anaerolineales; family UBA4823; genus CAZVRZ01. The sequence continues at coordinate 4,739 of CAZVRZ010000002.1, read as the reverse complement.
TTGGCGTGCCCATGCGTTGCGCCTTCAACCGAGACGGTGATCTCCACATAGGGGTTGGTCGCGCTGCCCGTGGCGTGACACAAGGTAATCTTGCCGTTCTTATTCCCTTGTGCGTCTGGCGCTGAGGCTGGAAGGATGATATTACTACTTACATCAACCGTACTGATCTCCATGACCTGACCTTCGCCTGTGATCCGGAACTCTGGCTCAATCGGCGGCTCTCCGATGAGGATGCTGGTGGTATGCCCAGCGACGACCTCGACCATGACGTTTTCGTTAACAACGGAGACGGCGCCGGCCTCCACCCAGAACTGGCTGAGTTGATCGGGGAGAACCAATACCGTGAATTTGGTGTTCGTGGCGCTCCCATTCCCGGACGGCGTATTGACATCGTAATGCGATCCGGGATCATCCGACTGCGCTACCTCGTGCCGGCTTTCGCCGCTCACCTGGGTCATCTGCACAACGCGTGCTCCAGAAGTGCGAGCATCTAGCGCGTCTAGCGCGATCTCGGTCTCGGCGCCCAGATATGTCTGACTGCCTTCGTAAAATACCAGTGTTACGTTCGACACCGCTCCGGTGCGGATATGTTGCCCGCTTTTAATCGTTTGCCCGGATTTAGCCAGAGCCCATTGGCCGTCACCCGTTTTAACCTCCACCATTCCGTGCAAGTCCGCCAGCATTGCGCTTTCGGCATTGCCCGGCTTTACCGACACAACGTTAGCCGCTCCCTGGGATACTATGGCAGCGGAAGATTTCAATCCGGCGCAACCGGCCATCAAAATGCCAGCAACCAACACCAGGGTTACCAACCTTGAGCGAATAGCTGAGATACTCCCCCCTCGGGAGGATACTTTCAAGATAGTCATATTTTTCTCCTTTGAAACAAGATCAGTTTTAGCGTGCAGAGCGCAATCTGGTATAGAAAGCGCAAAGCGGGATGCAAGCTCCTAAATGAGCCCTACCATTTCGAAAACTTTTTCAGGGGCGGCGTGACCTTTGAGTTGGATGAACCTCCCCTGGTAGTGATCGAACGGATCAGTGATGAGCGTCAGTGGGAGAGAACATCTGCTTTGGCGAAGAATGCCGAGTCATAAAGAGACCTCCTTCTCCAGGCGAAAGGTGGCTGGTAAAAGTTCGCCAAACCCCTGCAGATGTATCCTCAGGCGCCGGCGGGCGCGAGACAGGCGGCTCTTGACGGTTCCCAATGGCACGCGCGCCGCGCTGGCCACTTCTCTGTAGTTCATGCCCAAAATATCAACCAGCACAACCACGGTGCGGAAGTCAACTGGCAGAGTATCCAGGCAGTGTTGGATAGCGAGCTCGAGTTCGGCGGCCTCAAATTTATCTTCCGGCGACATACTCGAATCGGCCAGCCAGGATGGGGTTTCCATTTCATTGCCATCATCGGTGATGGGTTCAAGCGGCACCGTGGGATGGCGTTTTTGGCGGCGCAGTTCATCATAACAGGCGTTGGTAACAATGCGCATCAGCCAGGCTTTGAAGGAGCCGCCATGATAACTTTTTATGCTGCGAAAGGCCAAAATGAAAGCCTTCTGAGTGGCATCGGCGGCAAGCTCACCATTGCCGAGAATACGCAGGGCCACGGTGAAAAGAGAGTCCTGATAGGCTAAGACAAGATGGTTAAAAGAGTCCCGACCGCCGCGCTGGGTTTCAAGGATAAGCGTAGGTTCGTTCAGACAACAAGTGGATGTCTTGCAAAAGGCGTCCACTTTCTGGATTGGACTAAAGCGTTTATCCATGATTTCTTGATACATCAATTGATCCATTTTGCCGAGTTGAGATGGAAGCCCGCAATACCGGCAGCATTCGTTAGGGCTTTTAGTTTAAGTATAAGGATAGCGAGTCTCAACAGCGTCTCAACTTGCTGCCGGCTTATGCTCGCCAGACTGCCATTCAAACTGCGATCTGGCACGGTTCCATATGTTTTACCCAATTCCGTTCAGCACATACCCGTCGACAAGTACTCCTAGAAGTCCCCAGGCGCTGCCCAGGATGGCCCCCGCCAGCACATCGCGCGGGTAGTGGGCTCCCACGTACATGCGTGTGAGGCCCACCAACAGGGCAATGGCATACAGCAATAACACCACCCAGGCGCTGGCGTGGAAATGCGAGGCCAGCAGTGTGGTCATGAAGAAGGCCTGGCTGGTATGACCGCTCGGAAATGATTGCCCACCAGCTTGGCGGCCGACAATGCGCGCCTGAGTCACCCGCATAATCGGGCGTGACCGCCGCACCAGGACTTTCACTAACTCCACCACAATCCATAACGTTAAAGTTCCCAGGAAAATTTCGTACGCTCCCAGGCGGTCGCCAGCCAATAACAAAACTAGCCCAACTGCCAGGGCAGCAATGCCGCTGCCGATCTGGGTGAAAGCCAACATTGCCCTGTCCAACCAAACCGGGCGCGACCCGCGCAGGTTAAAGAACAGGAAAGCCCAAACATCCACGCGCTGGCCTACGGACCACACCAGCGAGAGCGCCAGTAAACTGAAAACCAGCAGCATACTTGATAGGATTCCCCGGGCTACCAGGCCGCGCCAAATCATCATCCGCATCTGGGAAGGCATCCATGCCAGCAATAGAACCAGGCTGGCTATAAGGAATAACAGCCAAGTAATCGGGCGAACCTTCCCCATCTTTAGGATCAGGCCTCCCCAGGTACCGGGTACTATCTTTTCGGGCAGTTGCTCTCCGTTATGTGGCTTCACCGGGTGGCTCCTCAAGGATCATTCCCTGGGCAGGCGGCGCTGCTGGCGCCAGCCCACCGGCCATGACCGCCAGGGTACGCCGCTGCACACGGATGTGCAGAGACCCTTCTCCTAGTGCCAAACCGTCCGCCATGACCGGCATGGCCGGATTGGTGTCAATATCTATCCTGCGCACGTGGTAGCGCTGGATGCGTTCGTCTTCCGGCCCATCTCCGGCCCTGGCTACCTGGACGGCATAGTCCAACAGGTCCATCTTGGACAGGTTGGCAAAGATCAGCACATCCAGTAAGCCGTCATTGATCGAGGCTGGGGTACCAACCTGGAAATGTGGACCGATGTAAGGCATATTAGAAACCAGAACCACATGGCAAAGTGTGTTGATCTCCTGCTTGCCATCCAGGATCAGGTGCATCTTGGCTGGCGGGGCAGCCACCAGCGCGGCCAGGAAATCGCCGACCCGTGCCAGATTGCCGTGCTGGATATCATCGGCAGATGGGAAAAGAGTCGAAACCAACCCCATCGAGCAAACTTCTAGGAAAGGCATGTTAATTTTGCCGCAGGCGGCCATGCCCATATCCACTTTGATACGCCGGCCGGTGCGTAGGAGGGCGATGGCAGCCGGGATATCCGTCGGGATCCCCAGGCTGAGGGCTACATTGTTCTGCGAACCAGTGGGTATGATTCCCAGGGTGGCGTTTGTGCCCGCCAGGATCCCAGCCATGACATCAATAGTACCGTCGCCCCCGCATGCAACGAACATGCGGATACCATCCTCGAGAGCGTTCTTGACCATAGCCGGTAGATCGCAGTCCGGTTCGACCAGGTAGGCTTCCGGCACAAGCTTCCAGGCCTGCATGGCGCCAATCACATCCATGAGCTGCACAGGCGACTCGCCGACTGCCCCTGCTCCGGGATTAAAGACGAGCTTGACCCGCATGCGGCGTTTGGTAGAGTGAAGTTCCATATACCTTTGTGGGGATGGGTTTTTAAGGATCATGTTATTACCTCATTTGCGTGAGATGCGGTTAAGAACGATTTGGCCGGGAAGCAGCCAAGGCGCGGATGCTATTGACCTCCTGGTCGGTCAGCGGGTCGGGTAGCACCAGCCTGACCAGGGCAAATAGGTCGCCGTGCGTTTTTGGGTCGCCCAGATGGGGCATACCCTTGCCGCGCAGACGGAAACTCCGCCCGGCGTTGGTCCGGGGGGGAATCTTCAGCATCAGCGGCCGTTCCAGGGTGGGGATATTGACTTCACCGCCCGCAATGGCGGTAAAGATATCAACCGGCACGTCAATGTGCAAATCGTTGCCGGTGCGCTCGAAGGTGTCATTGGGCAAGGCGTGCACGATCAAGTACAGATCTCCAGCCGGCCCACTGTTGCGGCCCGGCTCTCCCTGGCCTGCCAGGCGAACCCGTGATCCGGTGCGCACACCTGGTGGAATACTGGCTTGGATGCGGTGCCCGTCGATTTCCAACAGGCGCTCTGCGCCACGAAAGGCATCTTCCAGGGTTAGCTCAATTTCGTACTCGACATCTCGTCCGCGACGCGGGCGAGGCGCAGTACTTCGGCCCTTGCCTTTACCACTCCTGCTTGCCTGGTTAAAGATATTGGTGAAAAAGTCAGAATACGGCGATGCGCTTCCGAAGAGGTCTTCCAGGTCTTCGGCATTGGCATATTGAACGCGATCCCCTTGGTCAGGTTGCACCGACCAGTTTTGCCAGTCGAAATCCTGTTGGCGACCGCCCGTCTGCTGCCATTGTTGGTATTGAGCTCGCAACTCATCATATTTCTTGCGCTGTCCCACATCCGATAGAACCTGGTAAGCCTCATTAATTGTTTTGAATTTCTCTTCTGCTTCATTATTACCCGGGTTTACATCCGGGTGATATTTGCGGGCCAACTGGCGATAGGTCTGTTTGATAACCTTCTTATCAGCGTTCGACAATATACCTGGTATAGCAGCACTTAAACGTGGTCATGAGCACCACTTTTCGACGAGTTTTTGG
>CAZVRZ010000001.1:107182-116958 GCA_964629965.1 uncultured Anaerolineaceae bacterium | reverse complement strand
CTGGGATGAGGCTTACTTACTTAAGGTCTTGGCTGGTTGAGATGCAATTGCCCTGGAAACAACGGTAATTCACAGTCAAGCACTCTTTTGTTATGGTATAATCAGCCACGCTGACTAGACCTACCTGTGGCAGCACTTGCTGCGGGCAAGGCGACCTGCGAAAGCAAATCAATCATTTATAAACATTTAAGGAGAATGCAGACGTCATGTCTATCGATAAGGAAGAAAAAACTAAAGTAATAAAAGAATACGCCCGTCACGAGGGTGATACTGGATCACCGGAAGTACAGATCGCTATCCTAACCAAACGCATTGCACAGCTTACAGATCATTTACGTGAGAACAAGCATGACGAGTCTTCTCGCCGTGGCTTGCTCAAGATGGTCGGACAGCGCCGGCGCCTTTTAGCCTATGTACGCCGAAATGATTTTCAGCGTTATATGGCTCTGACCGAAAAATTGAACATACGTCGAAAGTAATTATAAGAGTAGATGGATGGCAGGTCTCCATCTACTCTTGATTATCACAACTCGCCGCACAAGGATCATTTTTACAGGGTGCAGAATAGTTCCGGTAATATCTAAAGTAGGTTCCGCAGCGCAAACCTAATGATGCGCTGCGTTGTATGGCTTAATCCAGAGGGGATTATCCAGCAAACACGTTAACATCAATTTTCAACCATTCACCGGTCGGGTATTGAAAGATGAAGACAATGAAATGGGTCGCCAAAATGGTGCAACTGGCGCATTGTCGATACCTCTCAGTCCCTGACTAGGTGGAAAATATCAGGAGAAAAATCTAATATGAAACCAGAAAGTAAAATATATACAGCCGTCGTCGGAGATAAAACCATCTACTTCGAAACCGGCAAACTAGCGGGCCAGGCCGGAGGAGCAGTTACAATACGCTTAGGCGATACGATGATGTTCGCGGCTGCCACGATGGGCAATATTCGCCCTGGCATCGATTTCTTCCCGCTAACCGTTGATTATGAAGAACGAATGTACGCGGGCGGACGTATCCCGGGCTCTTTCTTCCGGCGTGAGGGCAGGCCATCGGAAGATGCAATTTTAACAGCAAGATTAACCGACCGCCCTCTGCGGCCGCTCTTCCCTAAAGATTTACGCAATGATGTACAGGTGATCCTATATTCGTTTTCAGCCGATGGCGAAAACCCCATCGATATCTTAGGTGTCAATGCGGCTTCGGCAGCGCTCACCATTTCAGACATTCCTTGGGGAGGACCAGTAGCAGCGGTCAGAATCGGTCGTGTCGATGGCAAATTCGTGACCAACCCAACGTTAAGCGAGCAGGCGCTTTCAGATATCGATTTGCGCATAGCAGGAACGCGTGATGCCATTTTGATGGTGGAATGCGGCGCAAAGGAAATCACAGAGAGCGTGATGATCGATGCTCTTACGTTCGGGCATGCTGCGATACAACCATTGATCAATGCGCAGGACCAAATGGCTGCCGAAATTGGTAAAGCCAAACGGGAATACGCGCCCTACCAGGTTGATGAGCCCCTCAAGGCAAATGTTTATGAACGAGCAGCAGCCAAGCTGAGCGAAATCTTTAACCAGAAATATCCCAAGGCCGAACGCGAATCAGCGATCAATGATCTTAAAAACACACTGATCGAAGAATTGGCAGGAGAAGATGAGACATTAGTCCCAATGGTTGAGGTGGCCTTTGAAGACGCGCTGCGAACATCTATGCGCACCCGCGTCCTGGAACAGGGTATCCGTATGGATGGACGCAGAGTAACCGAAGTTCGTCCCATCTGGTGCGAGGTAGATATCAGCCCTCGCGCACACGGATCCGGGTTATTCACACGCGGCGAAACCCAGGTACTCACATTGGCAACCCTGGGAACTCCGCGAGATGCCCAAGAATTGGATACCATCGATGGCACGGATAACAACAAAAGGTACATGCATCACTACAATTTTCCGCCTTTCTCAACCGGAGAAGCCAAACCCTTGCGCGGCGCATCGCGCCGCGACGTTGGACATGGCGCCTTAGCAGAACGCGCCCTGGTGCCTGTGCTGCCTTCAGAAGAAGAATTTCCCTATACCCTACGATTGGTTTCAGAAGTTCTTAGCTCAAATGGTTCATCATCAATGGCCTCGGTCTGTGGCTCAACACTGGCGCTCATGGATACAGGCGTACCGATCAAAGCTCCTGTGGCAGGCGCTGCAATGGGCTTGATCAAAGAAGGATCTCAATTTGCTGTTTTGACAGATATTTTGGGTGCAGAAGACCATCTTGGAGACATGGATTTTAAGGTTGCGGGAACGGCAAATGGTATCACTGCTTTGCAAATGGATATCAAAATCAAAGGAATAACCACGGAAATCATGGCTCAAGCCTTAGAGCAGGCTCGAGAGGCGCGATTGCATATTCTCGGCAAAATGCTGGATGTCATTGCAAAGCCCCGCCCAGAGTTAAAGCCTCATGCCCCGCGGCTAACGGTTATTAAGATCCCGGTAGACAAGATCGGTGCCGTCATTGGTCCAGGAGGCAAGGTGATTCGCAGCATCCAGGAACAGACCGGCACAAAGATTGATATCGGTGAAGATGGTTCTGTATTTATTGCAGCTACGGATGGTGAAAAGGCCCGTACAGCCCGAGAAATGGTTGAGGCACTAACCGAAACCGCCGTGCTAGGACGCATCTACACCGGAAAAGTGGTACGCGTGGCAGACTTTGGTGCTTTTGTGGAAATCTTGCCCAACATTGATGGTATGGTACACATTTCTCAACTCGACAGCACTCGTGTCAATAAAGTGGAAGATGTGGTGACGCTTGGCGACGAGATCACCGTAATGGTTACCGATGTCGATCAACAGGGCAAAATCCGTCTTTCACGCCAGGCAGTACTGGAAGGATGGACATTGGAAGAAGCCATGTCCCATGATCGCGGTCCTGGTTCTGGCGGTCGCAGCGGCGGAAAGCCTGCAGGAAATCGCGGCGACAATCGCGGCGGCGGAAAGCCATACCGGAGATAAACCCATAATCAAAGGGGCTGTCTAGAAACCGATAGACAGCCCCTTATTTTTTCTGAGCGGACAGATAATCGGAATAGACACCCGGGTAGTTCATCACTTTGCCATTCTCTATCACGAGGATACGGTCAACAACCTGATCCAAAAAATAACGATCGTGCGAAATCACCAATACAGTACCTACGAATTCAGAAAGGGCATCTTCTAAAACCTCAGCCGAGGCGATATCCAGGTTGTTGGTCGGCTCATCCAGAAGCAAGAAGTTAGCGCCAGAAAGCACAAGCAAAGCAAGCTGTAAACGGCTGCGCTCACCGCCAGAAAGATCACCGATCAATTGAGTTGCCTGTCGATAGGAAAACAAATAACGGATCAAAAAAGCGACCGCGGAAGCCTCGCTGAGACTACCGGCATATCGCACAGCATCTATCAGGGTTTGGTTTAGATCAAGTGTTTCGTGCTCCTGGGCATAATAGCCAGCCTGCACGCTTGGGCCCATCATAATCTCACCACAATCAGGATGCTCCTTACCCAAAACCATACGTAGTAAGACGGATTTTCCTGCCCCATTGGCACCAATCAAACCGACCCTTTCTCCATGCCATAGGACTTGATCAAGATCTACAAATAATTGGCGCTTTCCATATGATTTCGCCACCCCTTTTAATTCCAAAACCTTGTTCGAGCCTCGCCAACCACTCAATTGTAGATCCATACGCCGGCGGTCTGTAATAGGACGCTCTATTTTATCCATTTTATCCAGGCGCTTCTGCATTGCTTTCGCGCGGGCAGCAAACTTTTCATTATCGAACACTTTACCCCAGATCGCATAGCGCTTGATCGCCGCCTGTAACCGCCCGATTGCTCGCTGTTGAACCCGGAATAGCTCTTCCTGTCTCGCTAAGTGTACCTGTTTATCCAGAATATAGGCTGAATAATCTCCTTCGAACGTAATTGGCCGACCATCTTCTATTTCAACAATATGCGTTACCACTGAATCCAATAAATAACGATCATGTGAGACAATCACCACGGCTCCGGGATACTCCTGTATCAACCGTTCGAGAAAACGCTTTCCTGGTAAATCCAGATGATTATCCGGTTCGTCTAGCAGCAACACAGATGGTTTTGACAATAACAAGCGGGCCAACCCTACCAGCTTTTTCTGACCGCCCGAGAGCACCCGGAGTGGTTTATCAAGATCAAGCTCTGGTAAGCCCAGGCCCAGTAATAAATCCCGAACATATTGAGGGTAATTTTCGCCCCCCAGTGATTTGTATTCTTCCAGTAATTGTTCCTGAATATGAAGCGCTTGCTCTAGAGAACGGGGATGGTTATAAACCTTGGGATCGCTAAAACTCAATTCTACTCGATGCAATTCGGCTTCAATTTCGGCTACCCGGAGATTACCATCCAGAGCGGCCTGCCAGGCTGTTTGGTCAAGCCCCAGTTCAACCTGCTGAGAAAGATAGCCAACGGTCACGCCTCTCAGGCGCACGATCCCGCTGCCGGGCTCTGATTGGTATTCACCTGTGATCAACTTGAGAAGCGAAGATTTGCCTGCCCCATTGGCGCCAATCAGGCCGATCTTTTGGCTATGCTGAATCTCCCAGGTAAAATTCTCAAATAGAACCCTTGCCCCCAAGACAAGCTTAACATTTGAAAGTTGAATAACAACCATGATGAGCTTTTACCTACGCCAATGATGGGCAGTCCTGATGGCCAAACGTAAATTCTCCCAAGGAGTTCCTGATGGCACTGTACAATCCGCAGCCAGGATGAAGCGTTCGGGGGCTTTTGCAAGCACCTCTAGAACTTCCTTTTCTATTTGCTTGGGCGAGCCATAGGTCAGTATTCCCTTCCTGTCAAGACCGCCCATAAATGGCCTTTGGAATAGTTGAGCTATCTCGCGAGGAGAAGTTGTACCAGTTCCCACATGTAAGCTGCTATTGACCACATGCCCAGGAAAACTTGTGTACGGTGATAAATCGTCATACTCGCCATGGTAATCACAGATATGTAGAACATTAAACTGGCAAGCCTGGTTGATCTCTTCCATGATCAACAGATCGTATGGTTGGATATATTTTGAAAATATGGTGCAGTCTTCAAAACGAAAAGTTTCGCCTCCCTGGGTTGAAGCGTAAAAGCCATCAACTCCTAATCGGATACACTCACGCACAAACCCCAAAAGGCTTTCGGTGATAATCTGCAATCCTTTTTTTACCGCTTCAGGATTTTCTATTAGGTGCTGATCCAAGAGTTTAGTTCCTACGGCATGACCAGCGTACATGAAAGGTGAATATAAGGTTGGTAGCACCAAGACTTCATGCCCAGAAGATTTAACAAGACCTTGCACTACCTCTAACTGAGGAGCATAAAAATCCAGATCATACAATGGCATGTTTTCCCAGTCGGAGGGATTTTTAATATTATCTAGGAGGGGAAATGTACGCTCATATTGGATCTTTACAAAATCCATTTCAGTAAAACGAAAAAACTCAAGGTGTTTATCAACCGCGGCCGCGCCGCGATGATATGCAGGATCGAAATGTAGGAAAAAGCCAGCCGGAATATATTCGGAGGGATTCTGTGGATCCAACACGCGCATTACTATATCTTTTTTGTTCATAAGGGTTTCACCTCCACACTATGTCTTCAACGCTCATCGATCTTGCCAGGAGCGAATTCAACGCGCCCATCCACGTACACTGCTACCCATTGCGCCAAACGCTCGCCAAGGCGCCGGCAGGCCGCAATCTCTCTCTCTAGTCTCGGTTCACCGGCCAATACTGCTCCATAATGCAAGGTGAATCTATCGGCAACATAATCGGTGACACCAAATACCAGGAAGCCAAAGTTCATCAATATCATAAGCAAAGATTGGCAGGTAAGCTCTGCTCCCCCTCCCCATCCACCGGAAGATGAAAAAGCGCAACCGATCTTGCCATCAATTTTTCCCCATGCTTCAGAAGACAGCTCATCCCAGAACTTTTTCATCTTCCAGGAGGTAATACCTAAATTCGTAGGCGATCCAATCGCAATTCCATCACACCAGAAAATATCAGCCGAATTGGCTTCATCCACTGATAGCACACGAACCACCAAGTCGGGAATTTTCCGCGCCCCTGCAGCGATTTGTTCTGCCATTTTCGCCGTGTGGCCTGTTTGACTATCATATAAAACAAGAATATTTCCCATGAATTATCTCCTCTGAGTAAGTATACCTTAAGGTAAATTTGAGATCGAAACCTTTTCGAAGATTATTTTACCAAGATCTCTAACACTCTCAAACCTTTAACAAGGGTGGTGGAATATTTATGATAAGATTAACAGCATATCGCAGCAAATCGCCAAAAGTATTCCGGATAATTAGTAGATAAAGCGATTTGTTCAGAGGCAGGAATGGCATCGAAATTTAATACCACTGCGTATCGCTATGAAAATGAAGAACTCATCTTATGGGGCACAATCATCCTGGTGCTGGCAATCATTGTTTTTACAGCAGCAGCAACGCTCTGCCTGAGTGTTTTATTTATTTTGGGCATCCTTGTGTTCTCCTATTACAGCGGTAAATCATCGCATAGCAGCCTGCTGCAAGGAGCACAGCGCATTACCAGGCAACAAATGCCTCAAGCAGCGCAGTTGGTCGAAGAATGCGTGCAACGCTTGCAGATCGAAGCAGTTGATGTGTTTGTAATACCGCAACGGGAATTGAATGCTTATACATTTGGTTTGTCATCACCAAAAGCCATTGTCTTATACGAACCCCTTTTTCGTGTCATGGACTCGCAGGAGTTGCAATTCATCATCGGGCACGAGATGGGCCACATCAAACTTGGTCACACGTGGTTGAATTCGCTGGTAGGTGGCATGGCAGGGATACCGGCATCCTATTCAGCAGCCTTTATTTTGATCCTGGCGCTGCGCTGGTGGAATCGTTCCTGCGAGTTTTCCGCTGATCGCGCAGGTATGTTGGCATGTAGCAATATGAATAAGGCAATCACCGCCTTGATCAAATTAGAAGTAGGGACAGGCAGAATTTCAGCAGAGCAAATGGAAAATGCCTTACAACGTATCGATGCCGAGGATGATGATATGCTAAATAATCTAGGGGAACTACTGGCGACTCATCCGATGATCATCAAACGCATTAACCAACTTCGCGAATATGCCAGATCACAAGAATATAAACGCTTGCAAGACCGAATGAACCAGAACCTGCTCAGTTAGTCGATTGCACTTGATATAATACTTCCAACTCATTTAGTAATCGCTCCTGTCGCTCTGCAATAAACCCCGCTATTTTCTCCCGAGCAGATCTCTCTGGGTGAGTATTCACACCCAGCCGATAGGTATCGCCATCCCGCTTGACGTATTGGATAGTACCAGACATTTCGAGAGGGCCAGGTTCTTCGACCACGCCGATCGTGACAGTCGCTCCCTGATTGAACGACACAGGGTTATAAATATACGCTGACAGGGCATAAACCCCCACACCAATAATCGATAAATCGGCTAATAATCCTTTGATGCGGCGCATCTTGGTTGCAATAGTCACCTCAACAGATTGCTCAGGCTGAACACGAATCTCAGTGCGAGCACCTATTGAATCTTGGGCAAAAAGAAAATTATGGAGAACTGCGATGCCATCCTTGATGCTCACAGAGACAACCTCGGCTCTGATCACAAAAGGCAGCACTTCGCTTTGCAAAAAGGTGAATCTCTCCAATGATAAACAAACTGCCTGATGCTTATGTACAGAAAATATGGCACACTCAGGCTTCAGGTCAAGCAGAGTGCTCGCATAAACAACCGGCAAGCCCTTATAATCATTGACCAAACGAAGCCCCCAACCAGTTTCAAGAATATTTTGTAAGGCCAGATAAATTTCATTATTCATGGGTTTCCACCCGCATCCTCTGCGCTCTGTGTAGGTAAAAAGGGCATAGCAGGGCCCGGGATGTTCAGACGCTCCGATAAAGCAGAACGCATTGCCACACGATCATCCCAAGGATACTCTATTGTACCAAAACACATTGATTGTTCATGACCTTTTCCGCAAGCAACCACAACATCTCCAGGCTGAGCCAAAGAAACTGCAAAGCGAACAGCCTGGCCTCGATCTGCAATACGCCAATATGTACACCCTTCCTGCCCTCCCCTTGCTTCTGCCGCACGACCCATCTCAGAAAGGATAGCATCTAATGATTCAGTACGCGGATCCTCTGCAGTAAGTATGGTTATATCAGCCATATCGATTGATATTTCTGACATCATAATCCTCTTTTGACGGTCGCGCAAGCCAGCAGAACCGAACAAGGCGATGATCCGTCCCCCTTGAGATATTTCACGTACTGTGGCCAAGACATTTTGCAAAGCATTCGGGGTATGGGCAAAGTCAACCATTGCCAAGAAATCTTGACCAAGATCAATTATTTCCATCCGACCAGGAACGCCATTCAACGCAGCGATACCGTTTTGAATATCTTTCACTTCGATGTGCAATCCCTCAATCGCCGCAGCAACAGCCGCCAGGCAATTATATACGTTAAAACGTCCTGTAAGCTTGCTTTCTAGATGAAAATACTTATCCAAGCCTACTACATCGCACCTGAGTCCGCCAGGTGCATAGAGCACATTTTCTGCCCGCAAGTCAGCTTCGGGGTGGAGACCATAACTTACCCAATGAACACTTTCGAGGCCATCAACAATCGAACAGAGGTACTCAAATGAGTTATCATCACGGTTTAATACAGCCAAACGTGGATTTCCCTGAAACTTGGGTTGGGTAACTGCCAACTCAGTTAACAAACGACTTTTTGCAGCCCGGTAATTCTCGAAGGTTCCGTGATCGTTGAGATGCTCATGTGTTATATTTGTTATGACACCCACATCAAATTCACAAGCATCCACACGATGCTGAGCAAACCCATGAGAAGTTGTTTCTAATACCACGTGGGTTAAGCCAACGGATACCATCTGAGCCAAAAAACGCTGCACATCAATCGCTTCCGGTGTAGTAACATGAAAACCAGTATCAACCTCTTGCTCACCAATTACCGCACCAACCGTTGAAATCATTCCAGCTGAGAAGCCTGCTGCCAATAGAATTTTATGCAGGAGATTGGTTGTGGTTGTCTTGCCGTCTGTTCCGGTTACGCCAAGGAGTGTGAGATGGCGAGCTGGATAATGATAAAATCCCGCAGCCAGGAAAGGTAATGAACGGCGAGAATCACTGACGCATACATATGGAACTTCCAGGTTGGGCAGCGACTGCGTACCAACTACGGCTGCTGCGCCTTGCCGGATGGCATCTGGAATGAAACGATGGGCATCATAATTGTGACCAGCAACAGCGACAAACAAATTACCGGGCTGGACATTGCGAGAATCCGATGCAATATTTGTAATATTGGTTTGCTCAAGATCTCCATTGGAAGCAACCAAAAATTCTTCAGGCAGGGAAAGAAGCAACTTAGAGAGGCGAATTGAGTATGGGTTTGATTGCATAAAAGAATGCTATCCTGAAGAAAAAAAGAGGCGCTCAGGAATATTCCCAAGCACCTCGCTCTAAAATCCAGATCAAATACCAGGAAGCTCTATCCTGAACAGGGATCAGGTTAAATGTCATATCAGATTCTGGCGCAAAGATTCCAATTGTGAATAAACAGACGCATTCAACACTTTACCTCCAGCCCGGATAATCAAGCCACCTAAGATATCTGGGTCAACTTTAAAATTCACTTCCGTCTGATTACCCATCTTTGA
>CAZVRZ010000001.1:99158-107172 GCA_964629965.1 uncultured Anaerolineaceae bacterium | reverse complement strand
GATGTCTTGCCTGACAATCTCTTTTTCTTCAACCGTCAATGGTAAAGCACTGGTCACATCAGCAGATGCGCCAGTCAAGACAGATTCATTTTCCAGGACAGCTACTTTACCAGCTCTCACACCGGAGAAAAACTCATTGATCAGGGCGTGCTGGCGTCTCTCGTCAAGCGCTTCACCGATCAGCTTCTGGGCTGCAGCAATTGACAATGAAGCAACCTGTCCACGGACTTCTCCAAGAATTCGCTCGCGTTCGAGTTGCACTTCGCCTAAAGCTTCTTCTCGCTCCTTAGCAATATCTGCATCGGCAGCCGCTTTCACCTCACGAGTCGCCTCTAGGGCACGTTCAGCCGCTTCGCGAACAGACTGATTGGCTTTGCTTTGAGCCTCACTTATTATCCGGGCTGCTTCTTGCTCGGCATTGGCACGCGCCTCACCAGCAACACGTGCATCTTCTAAACCTTTGGCAATCTTGTCTCGGCGCTTCTCTAACATATTGACTATGGGTTTATAAGCCCAGGCTGCCAATAATACGACCATAACAGTAAAGTTTAGGATCTGGAAGATCAAGTAGCCTAAACTGATACCTAGCTTTTCCATTGATCACTCCTATCAGATCGTTCGATCAGGCAGCGAAAATAATGATCAGGGCAACAGCTAGAGCATAAATAGCAACAGCTTCAGCAAAAGCCATGCCCAGGATCATGTTGGTTTGAATAACCGGAGTAGCATCAGGGTTACGGCCCATCGCTTGCACCCCACCAGCAGCAGCCAATCCCACACCTATACCTGCACCAATGGCTCCCAGCATGGCCAAACCTGCGCCTAACAATTTCATACCTGCAATAAAAGATGCTCCATCCATGATCGGTATCCTCCAATTTTTTGTAAATATTCAGGTTAGTGACCAGATTCAGCGTTGTCGCCACCGTGATGGCTGGCTAGAGCGCCGCTAATAAACATCGTGGCCAACAAGAAAAACACATAGGCTTGAATTATGCCAAAAAACACCTCAAAGAGATATAAACCGGCTGGAACAGCCACCGCGGTTAACGCGCCAACAATAGAAAGCAATAATGCTCCAGCAAAAATATTACCAAACAAGCGAAAGCCAAAAGATAAAACTTTTGCGAGTTCCAGAACAATCTCCAGGAGGCCCACAAAAAAATTGATCAGGCCAAAAATGCCGCCGCTGATCACTTGTTTGATTTGGAAAAATTTTTCAAAGTAGGCGGGGCCTTGAGCCCAGACTCCATAAACCTGTGTCATCACAACGGCAATGATCGCCAAAGCAAAGGTAAAATTGAGATCAGTAGCCGACCCTCGCAAGAAAGGTATTATTTCGCATGCTGTGCAAATATCACCGCTTGACGTTTCTTCTTCGGTAAGGTCACCATCCTCTGTATGTGCTGCTACAACATGTGGTTGGCCCTTATCGATCGAATAAACATTCAGACTTCCCAGGGAGAATATCCTTAAGGACGCATATCCAGTGGCTCCCACTTTGTGAACAGGCGCTAAACGTCCAATACTTTCAAAGCCAGGCACCATTTTGACCATATTGGCAACAAAGATCAATAAAAAAATCGTGGCAACGACTGGAAAAATCCTTTTCGCCCATTTATTCCCCGCCGCACCCTCAACGGTGTTCCATAGGAATTCCACAATTGCCTCAAAAGCATTATAAAAACCCTGCGGAACTAGCTGCCCGCTCTTAACAAATCGCCGAGCGCCGAAGGCTATGAGGAGTAGCAGAACATCGGCCAATATAGTCGCCAGGATTGTGTTGGTTATTTCAAAACCGAGGATCGATATCCCCGTAGCTTCTCCGGGGAGGACAACCACCGGGCTGATCGGTTTGAGAGCAGTGTATGGACCAAAAGCTGCAATCGCTCCAAGGATTATAAGACCCAGCACGATCCAACGTTTGAATCCAAAACGCCACTTACCTTTGCTTTCACTCACTCGTATCTACCTCCTTGGCGCCATCGGATTTTAACGATCCGCTGGAAGCCTGGGGATTAATTTTCTTAACCGTTCTCATTGCCACCCAAAATGTTAGCACCAAAGAGATAGGAGCAGAACTGACCAATAAAATGATCAAAATTATTGGTTTGGTGCCCAAAAGCTGGTCAAGCCAACGCCCGAGAAACAACGAAGCAAACACAATGACTAATGTCAGGCAACCAATCTGGCCTCCTAATGCTGCCATCGTAATACCCATCAGGTACTGTGGCGATTGCTTCTGGTCAGGTTGTTTATCGATGCCCATAGAGAGTAGATTTTATCACAGGCGACGAATAGAAGTCAAACTTCAGAACATTCCCTTGGCGGCCTGTATGGCCCAATTAAACCATGGAGTAAACAAGGTGCCAATCAAGATAATGCCTAACGTTAGGACTAACAAAGCGACCGAGATCGATCGCGGCAGCGGTAGAGGCTTGTTTTCATCATCCGAGCGGTACAAATAAACCACCTTGAGCACCGATAAATAATAGTAAAGGCCTATGATGGAATTGAGTACCCCGACCATTGCTAGCCATACCCAGCCAGCATCAATGGCAGCTGCGAAGACAAATACCTTGGCAATAAAACCACCAAATGGAGGCATCCCCGCGAGAGATAAATACGCCACTAACATCACCAACGCTAACCCAGGTGCTCTACGACTGAGACCGGAATAGGCAGAGATTTCATCAGAGCCAACGACACGCGAAAAAGCCACCACTGCACCAAACGCCGCCAGGTTGGTGAGAAGGTAAGCGATCAAGTAAAACACTACACTGGTCATCCCCAAAGTAGTAACAGCCACCAGCCCGATCAAAATATAGCCAGCGTGAGCGATCGATGAATAAGCTAACAACCTTTTTATATTTTTCTGGCCCAGCGCCAATAAATTACCAATCGTCATAGTCAATACAGACAAAGCTACAACAACCGCAATCCAATATTGCGTGGCGACCGGGTGAAAAACCGTCATTAGAACACGGAGCAAAACGGTAAAACCAGCCGCCTTGGAAGCAGTTGAAAGGAAAGCCGCTACAGGCGTTGGAGCACCTTCATAAACATCCGGAGCCCAAAAATGAAAAGGAACGATCGAAACTTTAAAACCAAAACCTACCAACACAAGCAAGAGGGCGCCTACAATACCAATTATCGGCACACCTATTGACGAATGCAGTTTGAGCGCGATTTCGTCGAAGCTTGTTGTTCCAGTAAATCCAAAGATCAAGCTGAAACCATACAACATGATGGCAGATGTCATCGCGCCATAAAGCAGATATTTAAAACCCGCCTCGGTGGATTTGTTATCATTGCGAAGAAATCCTGCCAGCACGTACAAGGGAATAGATGTCATTTCGATTGCCAAATAAAGCATAATGAAATCGACCGCAGAAGCCATTAAGGTCATACCGACGGTAGAGACCAACAATAAAATAAAGAATTCGCCTCGCTTCCCTAAACCTTCACTCTCGATAGCAAATAGTGATGTAATGGCAGCGCTGAATAAAAAGACCAGCTTAAAACTAAAGCTAAGCCAATCATGCCGCACCATATTTCCAAAGGCATACTGGACAGTATCACCGGGCTGGCCGACCAGCAAAGTCGTTATGATAATGGCAGCCAGACCACCCGCCGTTACCCATCCCAGGCTGCGGCGGCGTTCTTCAGACCACAACGCATCAAAAGCCAATACCAACCCTGCCAGAACGACCAACAGGATCTCGGGTAATATCGTCAAGAACATCAATGAGTCAAAGCTATCCATCACTCATGCACCTCCCACCAAACGTAGGATGCTCTCTACACCTGATGAAACCAATTTATCCATCACGGCGGGATACACTCCCACCGTGATCATAATGGCACAAAGCAACACTAAAGCAACCTTATCTAAAATCGTAACGTCACCAATATGACGATCGAATTCATCAGGCATTTTTCCAAAGAAAACTTTCCCAATAATTCGAATGATATACGCTGCCGTAATCACGATCGATATTGCAGCGATAATAGCCACTAATGGCATCACTTTCCAAACCCCCATAAAAATGGGAAACTCTGCAACAAAACCCGAGAGGCCGGGCATACCCATAGAAACCAGGCCGCCAATGATAAAAGCAATCGCCACCAGAGGCATCTTCTTCGAAAAGCCGCCTAATTCATCAATCTGCCTGGTGTGAGCTCGGTCATAGATCATTCCCACAACTGCAAAGAAGAGCGCTGTCATCACCCCATGGGAGAACATCTGCATGCCTGCACCGATCAATCCTTCGCGTGTGAGGGTGGCAAAACCCAGCATGACCAGGCCCATATGTGAGACGGACGAGAAACCAATCACATATTTAAAATCAGTTTGCACCATGGCGATGAATGCGCCATAAACGATATTGACCGTTGCCAAACCCAAGATCAACCACTTCCAATACACTGCACCTTCGGGCAACAACATGATCCCTACGCGTAAAGCAGCAAATGCGCCTAACTTCATCAGAACGCCCGCATGGAACATAGAAACGGCGGTGGGGGCAGCCACGTGCCCATCGGGTGACCAGTTATGGAAGGGAAAAATACCTCCCAGGACGGCAAAACCAAAGAAAACGAACGGGAACCAGAAAATTTGAAATTCTCGAGAAAAATTTACCCTGGCTATTTGAATCATGTCAAAGGATTGCAAGCCGGCTTGAAAATACATTGCGAGAGCACCAACCAGGGCAACGACCGAGCCAATGAAAAGATACAATGTGAGCTTCATCGCAGCATATTCGCGCGTTTTTACCCATCCCCAAATCGCGATCAGCAAATACATGGGAAATACGGCAATTTCATAGAAGAAGAACAGCATGAACAGATCTTGTGCTACAAAGACACCAAATACCCCCGAAGCCAAGATAAATAGAAAAGCAAAAAATTCTCGAGGTCGATCATCGAGACCCCAGGAAATAAGCACACCAGTAAACATGACAACGCCCGTTAGCAAAACCAGGGGGGCGTTCATACCATCTACAGCAACATGATATGAAATACCCAACATAGGCAGCCATTGATATTTTTCGACAAGTTGATAACCGCCCCTGGCAATATCGTACGAAAAATAAACCCAGGCAGATAGTATCAACGCTAACGATGCTGCTGACAAAGCGACAATACGGATCTCATTCTTGCGCCCAGATGGTATCAACAGGATCAAAAGACTGGTCGCAATGGGCGTAAAAACGATCAGGCTCAAAACAGGAAAATTGATCTGCATCATGCACCTCGCCTAAAATAGAGCCTTCATAGCTTCATTGATCACATTCAAAATCCAACCCGGCCACAGACCGATCCACAAGATCAATACCAGTAGTGGAGCCATTACCACGATCTCGCGTGAACCGATCTCAGTTATGTGGCCATTCCAGCGTTCGTTCAGCGGACCGTGCAACACATCCCGAATTCCTTTCAAGATATACGCCCCGGTGAAAAATAGACCAATCATAGAAAGGGCAGCAAACAAAGCCATCACCGACCAGGTATGCACGCCGACCCCAAAAACACCACGTACTACCAGAAACTCTGAGACAAACCCATTCAATCCGGGTAATCCTAATGACGCCATGGAGGTAAAGATCAAAATACCGCCATAGATTGGGATCAGTGGGAAAAGTCCGCCCAATTCACTTAACTTGCGAGTATGAGCCCGTTCGTAGATCACCCCCACCAAAAAGAACATACCCGCCGCGGATAGACCATGATTGAACATTTGGAGTACAGCCCCATTCAAAGCGATCACTGCATCTTCAGTGCCTACGGCATAGGCAGCCGCAGCAATACCCAAGACTACAAACCCCATATGGTTTACCGATGAATAAGCAACCAGGCGCTTGAAATCATCTTGTCCATAGGCAGCCAGAGCGCCAAAGATGATCGCCATGGTAGCCAGGAAAGCTAGCCAACCCGAATATTCGTGCGCCTGTGCCGGGAAGAGCGGCAATACCAAGCGCAAAAATCCATAGGCGCCCAGCTTTAGTAAAACTCCCGCCAAGATCATAGAACCGGCTGTGGGGGCCTCTGTGTGCGCATCTGGCAGCCAGGTATGAAAAGGCCACACAGGGACTTTAATGGCAAAGGCAATCACAAAAGCCCAAAATGCAATAGTTTTTACGGTCGCAACCGGCACAATCCATAGCTGCCCACCGCGCAGCATCCCCAACGGGATACTCAGATCAGTTATGCCTGGCCAGGACTGGAACAAGCGGGGCAAATCATATGTACCGGCTGAGACCCCCATCATTTGGATCGCCAACAGCAGCCCTAGCGAACCCGCCATGGTATAGATGATGAATTTGAAGGAAGCATAAGCACGGGCAGATATCTTCTTGCCACCCCATATCTCACGCTCGCCTTTCTCACTCCCCCATTGATTGATCAGGAAATACATTGGAACCAGGCCGATTTCCCAGAAAACGAAGAAGAGTAATAAATCAAGCGCTACGAAGACGCCTAACATGCCTGTTTCCAACATCAAGAAGAGGATCATGTAGGGCTTAACTCGGTCTTGCACACTGAAGGATGCCAGGATTGCAATCGGGGTTAGGAGCGTCGTCAGAAGAACCATGGTCAAAGAGAGACCATCTACACCCAGGTGATACGAGGAATTGATCGATGCGTACCATGATAGCTGAATGTCGAATTGAAAACCTGGTTTATCCGACTCAAAACTAAACCATAGAATTACAGAAAGTGCCAATGGAACCAGGCTGCCCAAGAGCGCCGTCCAACGCAGCGCTTGCTTCTCTTCTTTTGGAATGAAGAGCAGCACCGCGGCTGTTAGAAGCGGCGCGAATAATATGTAGGTCAGAAGATTACTTGTAATCCAATCCATCGTTCACTCCTAAGGCGCTATGAGCGTAGAGAGGAAATAAAACAGCACGGCGAAAACGACCACCAGTGTCATCACCATATACTGTTGAACTTGCCCGGTTTGAACAATCTTAAATCGCTGGCCCAATGATTTCGTTTCTTCGCCAACAAAATCACCAAAACCGTTTATCAACGGCTTATCAATCCATTCACGCAGGTAACGGCCGATCACTGAAGCTATGGCAGCAATCGCATGCAAAGTTCCATCGATGATCTTGCGATCAAGAAACTGGTACGTGAAGGTTTCGGCCAACCAATAAGCAGGCTTGACAAAAACCGCTTGATAGATTTCATCAAAGTAATATTTATTCTTTAGAGCGGCATACAACCAGCCCGGTAAAACTTTTTGTAAGGGGTCCAACTGCGCGGCTTTTCTAACATTACGATAGACCGCCCAGCCTACAAGAAGTCCGCCAAGAGACACTATGACCGAGGTTAGCAAAGGAACAATATTGAATTTGACTGCTTCGGGATGGTCTGGCAATGAACTTCCCACAAATTCATGGAACCAATTGGTAGGAAACTGAAGTCCCAAGAAGTCACCTGGGATGCCTACCCAGCCAGCGGCAAGAGCAAATACCGAAAGGATCATCAAGGGCAGGGTCATCGTCCATTTGGTTTCTTGGGCATGACTGGCAGCCTCTGTGCGCGGCTCCCCCAGGAAAGTCATCGTAATCTGCCGCATGGTGTAGAAAGCAGTTAGAAGAGCTGCCAATGCCAGGGTAATGAACACGGCCCAATGATGATGCCCAAAGGCATCTGCCAGGATTTCATCTTTTGACCAGAACCCCGCCGTAATCAGGGGAAACCCCGACAATGCCAATCCACCTATGACAAAGGTGATAAAAGTGATTGGCATTTTCCTGCGCAAGCCGCCCATATTACGCATATCCTGAGGATCGGTATGGTGATCGCCAGTATGAAATACCCCATGTTCCATGCCGTGAATGACTGACCCAGAACCCAAAAAGAGCAGTGCTTTAAAGAAAGCATGGGTCACAAGATGAAAAGCCGCTGCCACATAAGCACCAATACCCAAGGCAGCAATCATGTAACCTAACTGAGAGATCGTAGAATAAGCTAAGACGCGCTTGATGTCATTCTGAGCCACGGC
>CAZVRZ010000001.1:14656-99148 GCA_964629965.1 uncultured Anaerolineaceae bacterium | reverse complement strand
GGCAATGGTAGCAGCAAATAAAGCGGTAAAGGCACCTATGAACGCCATGACCATCATCGCCGGCGTAGCGCCATGATCAGAACCGACCGAGAGCAGCGGGAACATGCGGATGACCATGTAAACGCCCGCCGAAACCATGGTTGCCGCATGGATCATAGCGGAAACAGGCGTAGGGCCTTCCATGGCATCCGGCAGCCAGACATGCAACGGGAATTGAGCTGATTTTCCTATGGTACCGATAAATAGAAGCAAACCGATCAATCCGGCGGTCGATAGTCCCAAGAAGCCACCTATAGCAGGCGTATTTGCCAGGTGATGCATGATTTCTTCATTGAAGAAAATCTCCCGAAAATTCAACGTTCCTGTTTGCGAATACAAGTACACAACGCCTAACAGCATGAATACATCACCGATACGAGTGGTGATGAAAGCTTTAATGGCAGCAGATCGAGCCGAGGGTTTGGCATACCAGAAACCGATCAACAAATAAGAGCACAACCCCATGATCTCCCAACCGACAAATAATGTCAGGAGATTATCTGAAATAACTAGCGTATACATTCCAAAAGCGAACAGGCCAATAAAAGCAAAGAACCGTGAATACATCGGCTCAATCGAGGGAACGGTATGACCATGCTCATCACCCACAACAGCGCCATGCGGAGGCAATCCCGGCAGATCATGATCACCATTTGGTTGACCAAAGTTGTGGTAGCCGATACTGTAGACAAAGATCATCAAAACAGTCCAGGCCACAAAAAATAGGGTTACGGCTGCCAACGGATCAATCAGCACGCCAATTTTTAAGTACCCATCTCCAGCTGCCAGCCAAGGTATCGAGCTTGCGAAAGGATGCTGCCCTAGATGTTCTATTTGCAAGGCACGCACGAAAATTACCATACTGCCAAGCCAGGACAAAAGCGCTGCACCGACAGCAATCGAATGGCTCAATGCTTTTCTTCGATTGGTAAACAATACAATCAAGAAAAAGGCGAGTAACGGGGGAAGGGGGAGAAACCAGATAAGCAATTCGTCTATTGTCATGTCTCCTCCGGCTAAAATTTCAACAGATCAATCTCATCGGCAGCCACTGTATTGCGGCAACGATATACTGAAATGATCAAAGCAAGGCCCACAGCAACTTCAGCGGCAGCTACTGCAAATACCACAATTGCAAAGACCTGCCCGGCGGTATGGTCAAACGCTCGATACCGCCAGAATGCAATCAGGTTAACATTTACAGCATTCAACATTAACTCCACCCCCATCAGGATCGCTACAGCATTCTTGCGAGCTAACACGCCAAACAATCCAATTGCTAACAAGGCAGCAGAAAAGATCAAGTACCACGATAAAGGTATCATGCGTTTGTTTCTCCTCTCATCCTATTTCTTGGCCCAAGAAACATAAATTGCGCCAATCAGAGCTGCCACCAGCAACACAGAAGCCAATTCAAACGGCAAGACAAATCCGTTAATGGAAACAAGGGCCTGGCCTAACTCTTGAAGTGAAACCGTTGCAGTCTCGGTTGGCAATGAGGAAAATTCTGACCACCCACTGACCATCCAAACGAGGCCAGCAAATAAAGCAACAGAAAGGATGATAGCCAACCACCAGTTCCCATTCAAGCCAGGGCCTGTGTCTTGCATGATCCTGCGCGTCAGCATGACCGCAAAGATGAATAAAATTGCAATAGCGCCAATATATATGAGAACCTGGGCCACGGCAAAAAAGCCAGCTTCCAAAAGAACATATAGAACTGCTACGCCAAATAAAGTCAGCACCAACCACAGAGCTGCATGTACCAGGGAACGGGAAACTACCACCAATAGTGCCGCAACCAGGGTAACACTTGCTGTTATCAAGAAAATGATTTGAACAGGATCCATGAGATTACTCCACTTTTATCCCAATTTCCGGAGCAGGCGATTTGGGGGCAAACGCAACCGGGCGAGGTTCAGCTACACGTTTGCGCTCTGTGCGACCAACCCCTCGCAAAATAACAACAATCACGCCAGCGATCACACCATTTGCCAAAAGATGTACCAGGGCACGCAACCAGGTTACATCCACCATTCCCATCTCCATCAAAATCTTTTCTACCACGGCTGTTACCATCAGCAATACCAGAGCAACCGGTGTCAGGAATTTCCAATTAAAATTCAACATCTGATCAATGCGCAAGCGGGGCATGCTGATCCGTAAAGCAACAACAAAGAAATAGACGATGAATGCTTTTACAAATAGATAACCAATACCCAATATCGGGAATTGTTCAGCAAATGGGCCGCGCCAGCCGCCAAAAAACAAGGTTGCTGTAAGCATTGATATCGTGAAAGCATGCAAGAATTCACCCACATAGAACATGCCAAATTTTAATCCAGAATATTCTGTTTGAAATCCAGCAACCAATTCGGACTCTGCTTCCAATAGATCAAAAGGAGCACGGCCAACCTCGGCTTGTGAAGAGATGAAGAAGAGAAAAGCTGCCAAAGGAGATAAAACAACGAACCAGATATCTTGCGATTGCACCAGACTGTTGACACCCATGGTACGTGCCAGGATAACAGGCACCAGTAATGAGATCACCATAGGTACTTCATAAGAAACCATTTGAGCCACCGTTCGGAAGGATGCCAGCAAGGCATACTTATTATTCGATGACCAACCTGCCATGATCAGCCCGAGAGTCCCTATAGCTCCGACTGCTACTATATAAAGAACACCTACATTGAAATCAGTACCAAAAACCGTTGGGGAAAGAGGAATAACTGCCCAGACCAACATCACGGCAGATACGGCGAGGATAGGCGCCAGGTTATAAACCACTTTATCAGCGCCATCTGGAGTGATATACTCCTTGGTGAAAATTTTTATCATATCTGGAAAGGTTTGGAAAATTCCCCAGGGGCCAACCCGATTAGGCCCTAACCGGTCTTGGATGCGGGCATAAAGTTTACGTTCTAACCAAATAGTAAATATTACGAGCGCAAAACTAAATGCGCCTAAAACCCCGGCGCTGATTAACTTCATTATAGCGGTAACAAGGCCAGGAACCAGTCCCCAACCTAACAATAAATTTTCAATCCAGGCGCCAATAAAAGTAATTGGATCGCTAAGAAATATCATTGTTTAACTCCTCTGTCCACTGTAGATCCAAAACAGCGCTTTTCGGGCTAAAGTTTCATAATTGATGGTAAAAACAAAAGGCTGAGGGAATGATCCTTCAGCCCAAAACTATCATATTTATTACTACACCCACTCGAGAGCGCCCTTTCGCCAGGCAGCCAGCAATTCAACAAACAAGATCAGCACAAATAAAACGCCTGATAAAACACCAAACAAAGGCATTTGCTCAAAAGCTACTGCCCAAGGAAACAAGAAAACCAATTCTACATCAAAGATGAGGAATGTCAGGGCGAAAATATAATATTGTACTTTAAATTGGACCCATGTATCGCCAACTGTCTCCATACCACATTCATAAACTTGCGTTTTCTTTGGATTGGATTTTCGGGGCGCTAACAAGCCAGCAAGGATAATCGGAGCGCCCGGAAATAAACCTACGATAAGAAAAAAGACCCCGATGAACAACCAATCATTCGGCATGGATACTCCTTATCTTTCGGAATTGCACCCTGTGATGATAGAGCAAACTGCGAACAATAAAGCGCCTCCTGGAAAGCTTTAACCAGCAGGTTGCCCGAATTTTACCATATAAAACCCGTGTAAAGAGAGATATAAAGTGTATAATCGAAACCATCAGATAAATAGGCAAAAGGAGACCATAATGACTGCAAAGGAAAAAATCGTAATTAAGACTAACAAGGCTCCCAAAGCAATTGGCCCTTATTCAGTTGCAATTCGCGCTGCAGATTTCGTCTTTACTGCCGGGCAATTGGGAATTGACCCAACAACAGGCAACCTGGTAGAAGGAGGCATTGAGGCTGAAACGCGACAGGCGCTTAACAATCTGAAGAATATCCTGGAAGCGGCTGGCACATCCCTAAGTAGTATTATTAAAACAACTGTCTTCTTACGCGACATTGGGGATTTTTCAGCAATGAACGCGGTATATGCTACATTTTTTAGTGAGGAAAGCCCGGCTCGTTCGGCTTTGCAAGTAGCCGCCTTGCCAAAAGGGGCATCTGTCGAGATCGAGGCGGTTGCCTTAGCAACCGAACCATAAGGGTGAACTTCTAGAAAATGTTTACTGCATCGGTCATTGTGCCATGTTACAATGAAGAGATGACCATTGCTTTGTTACTGGACGCGATCTACCACCAAACTTTTTCGCACCAGCACCTGGAAGTGGTCATTGCAGACGGTCTATCGAAAGATCAAACCAGAGACAGAATCGCTCAATATCAAGAAGAGCATCCTGATCTGAGTATCCAGGTTATTGATAACCCCCAGAGGATCATCCCTGCAGCGTTAAACCGAGCCATCCAACACGCCACGGGCGAATATATTCTGCGCCTGGATGGACATTGTATGCCGCATAGGGATTATGTAGAATTATGCTTGCGAGCATTACAAGAAGGCCGTGGAAATAACGTGGGCGGCGTTTGGGAAATTTTCCCATCGACGCGAACGGGAGAAGCACCAACAGCCATTGCGAGAGGTATTGCTGCCGCCGCAGCTCACCCGCTCGGCATTGGAGACGCCAAGTATCGTTATAGCAAACAAGCCCAATCAGTCGAGACAGTGCCTTTTGGAGCGTACCGGCGTGACTATATTGTCGAGTTAGGCGGATATGAAGAAACATTGCTAACCAATGAAGATTACGAGTTAAATGCGCGCATGCGCAAAAGAGGCGGCGTGATCTGGTTAGATCCTGCCATCCGTTCTGTTTATTTTTCCCGCCCCACCTTAACATCACTAATGGAGCAATATTGGCGATATGGCTTTTGGAAAGCACGTATGCTGCGCCTGCATCCCAGAACACTGCGGTGGCGACAAGCGCTTCCTCCCATTTTTGTTCTTAGCCTGATCACATTCGCTGTGTTGTCAATCTGGTCTCGGATTGCTCTCATTCTTCTCATGGTAGAGATAGGTTTATATTTTCTTATTCTCTTGGGAGTTGGAGCGCAGATGGCTCTCAAGAAGAAGGATTGGGGAGTACTGTTCACGATGCCATTGGCAATTATAGTGATGCACTTGACATGGGGAAGCGCATTCATTTTCAGCATGATGTCTTCTATTCTTAAAAAGGATTAGCGATTCTCATGACCCAATTAAAACCCAACCACCATCAAATACCAATCAAGCTTCGTTCTAATGAACGGCAAATCATATTATTTATAGTTGATAATATCGTTGCTGGATTAGCCCTATTGATCGGATTGTATTTTTGGGCAAGAGCGGATGCCTGGATAGATTTTTCTTGGGAATTTATACTTACCCGCCCTCTTTGGTTTTACCTTCTTCCAGGGATATGGCTTTTACTCATGAGCGGGTTGTACCAGGAACGCCGGGCATCTATCTGGGATGAAACAATACGTGGAATTTTCTTTGCTGCTCTGATTGGTTTAATCTTATATATGGCGTTTTATTTCTTTTACCCACCCAAAGCACTCCCCCGAAGAGGAGTGGCAAGCTTTATTGTGGCAGTTACTCTCCTTACGGTTGCCTGGCGATATATTTATATTAGGGTTTTCACAGCACCTCATTTCCTAAGGAGGGTATTGCTCGTAGGTGGAGGAGAATCGGGTCAGATCATCTTGAGAATTATAAACAAAATGGTTCCCCAGCCATTTATCATGGAAGGAATTATCGATGATGATCCAGGGAAAATGGGCAAATCTATCGAGGGCTTCTCTGTTCTAGGCGGCAACGACCAACTGATAGAAACTATTGGTAAAAGAGAAATCACTGACCTGATCGTTGCCATCAGTGGAAACATGAAAGGCAGCATGTTCCAAGCGCTACTAGATGCTCAAGAAAAGGGGGTGGAGATCATACGCATGCCAGTCGCCTATGAGGAACTACTTGACCGGGTTCCAATTCGTTATCTCGAAGCAGATTGGATCTTGCGATCCTTCGTAGATCAAATGCGCAGCAACACTTATTATGGGCTGGTCAAACGGTTATTCGATATCCTAGGTGGACTGGTTGGTATTTTCCTGTTGATATTTACTTTTCCCATCGTTTCAGTGGCAATCTTGTTGGATACGGGATTTCCTGTTTTTTATTTTCAAACTCGCATGGGGCGCGGGGGGATGCACTACAAGATGATCAAATATCGCACAATGGGGCAAAACGCTGAGCCCGATGGCCAGCCCAAGTGGGCGGAGGAAAATGATAAACGCGCCACACTTGTTGGCCGCTACCTGCGCAAAACTCATATTGATGAATTGCCTCAATTCATCAATGTATTACGAGGTGAGATGAGTCTAGTCGGCCCCCGGGCAGAACGCCCCGAATTAGTAGAGTTTTTTCAGCAAGAAGTTCCTTTCTATCGCGCCCGGTTGTTGGTAAAACCTGGTATGACCGGATGGGCTCAAGTTAACCAAGACTATGCTGCAACAGTTGATGAAACCATTGAGAAGTTGGAATATGATCTATACTATATCAAACATCGCAACCTGGTTATGGATCTGCGCGTGTTACTGCGAACCCCGACAAAGGTTTTTGGGTTCCGAGGTCGATAAATCATGGGGCAGCGCCTGGCAGCAAGCAATCGATACATACTCATAGGGGATCTTTTTTTGATCGTGGTTTCTGTATTGGGCAGTTTCGTTTTGCGCCTAAATATGGGGCCATTATTGATCGATCATTTAGGTAGAGCGCTGGTTATGCTTGCCCTTGCATTGGTGATCAAGCCAATCATATATTATCGCTTTGGGCTGTATCGGCGTTTGTGGGTTTATGCCAGCATCCAAGAATTAAAACTAATCACCGTTGCAGTGACTACGGCCTCAGTTTTACTTTCTTTGATAATAACCCTGCTTACGAGCGCACAAGTATTTCCCGGTTTTGCGCGCAGCGTTCTGGTTATAGACTGGTTACTATCGTTATTTCTCGTAGGGGGATTACGGTTTTCACTACGAATATTAGCGGAAACTACCTCAACTACCAAGGATCGCCGTAAAGCGAGCCGGGCTCTCATCATTGGAGCGGGCGATGCCGGCGCTTTGGTTGTACGAGAACTGCAAAAAGCTTATCGCAGTGAGGTCAACTCGCCGCAATTTTTACCAGTTTGCTTTTTAGATGATGATCCGGTCAAACAAAATCAAGAAATCCACGGTGTGCCGGTTGTAGGCACACTCAAAGAGCTAGCGCGTATTATCGATACCAAGCGGATTGATGAGGTAATCCTGGCAATACCCAGCGCTCCCGGTCAAGTTGTCCGGAAAGTGACCGATGTATGTTTATTAAAAAGTACCCCTTTTCGCACGATGCCTAGTATTCACGAGTTAATTGGTGGAAAAGTAAGCGTCAGCCGGCTGCGAGAAGTGGATATTACAGATCTACTCCGGCGAGAACCGACTCGGATCAATGGCGAACTTGTGGGTGCGAGTATAAAAGGACGCCGCATATTGGTTACTGGAGCCGGTGGATCAATCGGACGTGAAGTGTGCAGACAGGTTGCCCGTTGGGAACCGGCTGAGTTGGTTTTGCTGGGCCATGGTGAAAACAGTATATTCGATGCCATGATCGATATCAGTGAAAACTTCCCTACCATTCCATTGCATGCTGCTATCGCGGATATTCGCGATAAAGATCGTTTACAAAACATATTCTTGATTCACCAACCTCAGATCATTTTTCACGCAGCCGCTCATAAGCATGTTCCTCTCATGGAGGCAAACATCGAAGAGGCTGTTATAAACAATGTTTTGGGCACTAGAAATATCGTGGAAGTTTCTATAGGTTATCCGGTAGAACGATTGGTAATGATTTCATCTGATAAGGCAGTTCAACCATCCAGTATCATGGGCGCGACCAAGAGGATCGCCGAAATGATCGTTTTGGATACTGCCAATAGGGCCGATCGAGCTTTTACAATTGTGCGCTTTGGTAATGTGTTGGGCAGCCGCGGCAGTATCGTACCGCATTTCAAACGCCAGATTGCTCGCGGGGGGCCCGTTACGATCACCCACCCCGATATGCAGCGCTATTTCATGACAATACCTGAGGCGGTGCACCTGGTACTGCAGGCATCTGCCATGGGAAAAGGCGGTGAGACCTACGTATTAAATATGGGCGAGCAAGTGCGTATCCTGGACCTGGCAGAGGATTTGATCCGTCTTTCAGGCCTGGAGCCCGGTAAAGATATTGAGATCGTCTTTACCGGCATACGCCCGGGCGAAAAATTAAGCGAAATGTTATGGGATGAGGGGGCCGACTATCAACCCACAATCCATCCTGATATTTTATTACTGGCATCCAATGATTTTTTGCAAGGAGAGACGCTCCAAAAGGCTGTCGATGAGCTGATCCATCTTGCCCGGCAGGGTAAATCCGAAGCACTTACTCATCTGCTTAGAGAATTGATACCAGGATCAGTGATCAGCACTTCTCCACCACCCGATCTGACAGCGGTAGTATAAACATGGCAATCGTCACAAAATCTGAATGGGATCAATTTTTAGCAATACATCATCAAGCTCATTTATTGCAAAGCGCTGCATGGGGCGAGTTCAAAACAGTATCCGGCTGGCAGGCGATTTATGTGATCCAGGATCAAAACGGACATAAGATAGGAGCCCAGATTTTATTACGAAGTATCTTGCTGGGAGTAAAAATCGCATACTTACCAAAGGGGCCTGTTTTCGAACACACGGGG
The DNA here is from genome assembly GCA_964629965.1 of uncultured Anaerolineaceae bacterium. Classification (GTDB taxonomy): domain Bacteria; phylum Chloroflexota; class Anaerolineae; order Anaerolineales; family UBA4823; genus CAZVRZ01. Next base: position 90,357 of record CAZVRZ010000001.1, on the reverse strand, counting down.
ACAAATAACTATCCCCCACCCTGGGATTCTTTTTGGGAAGAGATAGACACAGTCTGCCATAAACACGGCGCAATTTTCTTGAAAGTGGAACCAGATATTTGGGTAACAGCAGAATCTCTTCGAGAAAGCAATGAGGCGAACGAAGTATCTACTTGCACTTTGATCCCAGCGGCCGCAAACCCACCAAGTGGTTTTATCCAAAGCAGCCATAGTGTCCAACCTCTCCGAACCATCGTGGTCAGCTTGCAAGGAGATGATGATACCATCCTGGGTAGAATGAAGCAAAAAACTCGTTATAACATCCGCCTAGCCTCGAAACGAGGAGTGGTGGTACAGCCATCCAATGATCTCGGCTTATTCCACCGCCTGATGGAAATTACCGGAGAGCGTGACCATTTTGGCGTTCATGATCACCGGTATTTCTCGCATGTTTACGAGAAATTCCACTCTTTGGGACTTTGTGAAATGCTGGTAGCGTCATACCAAAGCGAACCCCTGGCAGCCTTGATGGTTTTTGCAGCAGGCACACGAGCCTGGTATTTATATGGCGCCTCTTCAAATACACACCGGGATTTAATGCCTACGTATATCTTACAATGGGAAGCTATGCGTTGGGCGCGTTCTTTAGGGTGCCAGGAATATGATCTATGGGGAACGCCAGACGAAAACCTGGATACCTTAGAAGCTAATTTTTCACAAAAAGCCGATGGCTTGTGGGGAGTATATCGCTTTAAACGCGGCTTTGGCGGCGAACTACGAAGATCTGCGGGATCATGGGATCGGATCTATAAACGGATTTGGTACAAAATTTACCTTTGGCGTTCGCAGAGAGCTAGTTTATGACCACCACCTGGAACGATAGAATCGCCAGTCTGCCCGGCGCACATATCCTGCAAACATCTCAATGGGGGCAGGTAAAAGCCAGGATTGGCTGGAAAAACATTGAACATCCCTGGACAGATCTGCACGGCAACACTAATGCAGCTGCACTCATCTTGCAACGCTCTTTGCCGGTAGGGGGCTTTGCCCGCCGGATGAGGGTGTTATATGTTCCCAAGGGTCCATTGCTAAACTGGGAAGATCCTCGATTGCGTCACCAAGTGCTAGCAGACCTGGAACAACTTTCCAGAAAACAAGGAGCGATTTTTATCAAGATCGATCCCGACATCCCTATAGGATATGGAGAACCTGGCAGCACGGATGCTTCCACGAATCCTTTAGGCCAGACAATTATTGGTGAGTTACAGTCACGCGGCTGGCGATTCTCGCAAGATCAGATTCAGTTCAGAAATACAGTTCAAATCGATCTCACTGCTTCGGAAGAAGAAATATTGACACGGATGAAACAAAAAACCCGCTACAATATCCGCCTGGCAGAACGCAAAGGAGTTCACATCCGAGCGGGCACCACAGCAGATCTAGAACCACTCTACCGTTTGTATGCAGAAACATCTATCCGAGATGGATTTGTCATTCGCGATCGCGAGTATTATTTGTTTGTCTGGAATTTATTCATTGCTAATGGACTGGCAGAGCCTCTTGTGGCAGAAATAGACAATGAAATCGTAGCGGGCATCTTCGTGTTTCGTTTTGCCAAAGGCGCGTGGTATCTATTTGGCATGTCATCACAGAACCATCGCGATAAAATGCCCAATTACTTGTTGCAATGGGAGGCAATCCGCCGCTCAAAATCTTCTGGCTGTGCTCTTTACGATCTATGGGGAGCTCCCGACCAATTCACTGAAAGCGACTCGATGTGGGGCGTATATCGCTTCAAGGAAGGTCTGGGCGGGCGAGTTGTGCGTCATATCGGAGCCTGGGATTTTCCTACCAGCCCATTGCTATACCGCTTATACACGCAGGCACTGCCACGTCTATTAGCTGTCATGCGGCGCCGCGGCAAAGAACGCACTCAGCGCCTGGTGGGTGTCTGAAGTTGATATCCCTTTTATCGTACTCGGTAAGGAACCCGATATGTTAGCATTACCGCGGATCAGTTTCGCCCATTTACCCACCCCTATCGAGCCAATGCCAAGACTTTCTGCTGCTCTTGGCGGGCCAAATTTATGGATCAAGCGCGATGACCAAACCGGATTGGCAATGGGCGGCAATAAAACGCGCAAGCTTGAATTTCTTGTAGCAGAGGCTCAGGCACAAGGAGCTCGCACTTTGATCACAGCCGGAGCAGTCCAATCAAATCACTGCCGCCAGACGGCAGCAGCCGCTGCCCGCTTTGGTTTTCAATGTATTCTTATATTATCCGGACAACGTCCTAAAGATGTATCGGGAAATCTGCTGCTCGACCATCTGTTTGGAGCAGAGATCGTGTGGACCACACCGGAGATGCGCGCAGAAACGCTCCAAAAAACTTTCGATTCGACTCAGAGGCATGGCTACCACCCTTATATCATCCCTTATGGCGGATCCAATCCAATTGGAGCAGCAGGTTATGCTTGGGCAATGCAGGAATTGGTTATGCAATTGGCTGCCAATCAAATATCTCCTACTCCCAACTGGATCGTTTTTGCATCTTCATCGGGCGGAACCCAGGCAGGTTTAGTGGTCGGAGCAAAGGGTTTTGGTTACTCTGGAAAACTTTTGGGAATCAGCGTCGATGAAAAGGAAGCCGACCTCCAGAAGAAAGTAGCGATCCTGGCAAACCAGACGGCAGAACGCTTAGGCGAAGGTTACGTGTTCAACTCTGAAGATATTTTGGTTAACGCCCAATATCTAGGCGACGGCTATGGCATGATGGGAGAAGTAGAGCGCGAGGCAATCAGGCTATTTGCATCAAGTGAGGGATTGTTAATAGATCCGGTCTACACGGGAAGAGCAGCCGCCGGAATGATCGACCTGATACGGAAAGGTTTTTTCACGCGAGCCGATACCGTGCTCTTTTGGCATACCGGTGGCAGCCCGGCTTTATTCGCCAGCCAATACCTACCAGTTGCCACCAACCCCTAGCGCAAGCGCAATAACTCAAAAACCCGAACGGGTTGACTCTTACCCTTAGCCATAATGGGATCAACCGGGCGAACGATTACATCGTCCTGCACATGGAGATAGGCGTCCTCGCTAAGCAAAATCTGTCCACCGGCAGCATTTTCCTGGATCCTCTTCGCCGTGTTAACACTATCGCCAATGGCTGTGTAATCCAGCCGACTCTCAGTGCCCACCAGACCTAACACTGCATCCCCATAATGAATCCCCACGCCAAAATTCAAGTGAAATTCCGGCGGCAGTTCATCATGTAAAGTTCTCAAAGAAGCACAAATACCCAAGGCAGCTCTTACAGCTCGTAAAGTATGATCGGGTTGTGGAATCGGGGCATTGAACCATGCCATCACGGCATCTCCCAGGAATTTATCAATCGTACCTTCTTCACGTAGCACGGCATCCCCGGCTGCTGACAGGTAGCGATTCAACACAGACACAAGCGACTCTGGATCATGACGTTCGCTGAATGAGGTAAAACCGCGCACATCAGCAAATAACGTAGTGATTTGTGTGCGTTTACCGCCTAACTGAAGCTGATCGGGGTCCAATTGATCAATCACTGCCGGCGAAACCATGCGCTCAAATAATCGACGTTGAGCCTCTAAACGTTTCTTTTCTGTCAAATCATCTACTACAATCGCCACACCCTGGGTAGCATGGGCGGCATCTTTCAAGGGAGACAAGTTTAGGCTCAGGGTCACCGCGCCTCGCGTTGGTATGTGCGAGATTACCTCGATGCCGACCATTTGCTGATCAGACTTAAGCACGTTTTCAATCTGGCGTTCAAAGTTCGCCGCCAAAGGAGGCAGAACTTCCATCAGGTTGTGTCCTATCATCTCAACCTGCGACTGTACTAAGATCGTTTCTGTAGCACGGTTGCAAAGCAAGATGTTCTCATTCACGTCCGCAGTTATCACACCGCTCGCGATTGAGGCAAAAATATTATCCATCAGGTTCTTGAGTTCGGTCACCTCGGCAAGCGTACGACGCACTGATTCAAACAAACGCGCATTCTCAATAGCTACTGCAGCCTGATTGGCAAAAGCCTGCAGTAAATTACGTTTAGCCTCAGTGAAGATACCTGTCCTGATGCGATTGTCGGCATAGATCACCCCAGTAATTTCGCCCTTAACTTTAAGAGGTACACAGATGATTGATCGGAGGTTATAGGCAATAATACTTTCTTGTCCACCAAAACGAGGGTCTTCCTGTGCATTCGTAGTAAGCACAGGTTGGCCTTCATTAATAACCCTATTGATTACAGTCTGGCTGATTGCGAATTCAGAAGTATTGATCGATTCCTGTTCCCAGTTACGAGCAATCCTGGTTTCCAGATTACCATCTCCATCAACATCTTCGCGAAGCATAAGAAAACCACGTTCGGCCCCTGTAAGCCGGACGATGGTATCCATTACAGTGCGTAACACACTATTCAGATCTAACGATGAGTTCACAACCTGACCTATGTCGGCTAAACCGACAAGGTTGTTATGATCATCTTCAAGCTGGGTAACCTGCCGATTGAGACGCATCAAACTATTTGATACTTGTCCAAGAGTGTTAGTTAATCGAACAGGGTCCAAAGGTGCGCCACGTGTCAATTCAAGACGAACCTGGTCAACCATTTCATTTAAAACATTGATCTGTTGTTTTAAATCCAATGTGATAATTGTAGAGGTTTCAGAAGTCATAATGATCTACCTCAAAATGTTGAGCGTTTCTTCTCAGGCTCCTGGAATCGGGAGAAAAATTTCTGGAGCCATTTCACGAGGGATAAATGGTGAATTTCTTTGCCTGCCTGGTTGGCAGCCACCTCATCAGTTGGATGTGGGCTATAAGCAGCCATTTGGTATATATCTAACAATCGTTCTGCCGGAGCCTCTGCTTGTGGAAGAATAGTCACCAGCATACTGGTGCGTTCGGCTGGAGTTGCATTTGGGAGCTGCTCCGACTTTAATAAACGTAACGCCCGATTTATCTCATGATAAGCTTTCGAGATAATGGGCAAAGATGAGTAATAAGACCAGCGACTTAAAGCATCTGGCGGTCGAATTCCAAGCCGTTGTAAGCCACGCTCGATCTGGGTCGGAATCGGGGTATAGTCTCCAGTAATGATTTTAACCCATATCACCTGAACTCTATCGGGGCTTCTCCAACTAAAATATGCCAGGGCACCCAAGCCTAAAGCCAGTACGATCATAATACCACTAACAACCAGGCCCAGACGCTGCTCGCGCCCGAATCCACTGGGCTGGGGATAAGAATCAAACTGATGCGGGTCAAAGGGTTCTTCCTGGTGGGGAATATTAGACGCATCGAGCCGATCCTTTTCTTCATCATCCTGATCATCATCGGGTGAAGATCGAGCCTCACCTAGAGGGCGCATTAAGACTGTTTGCCCCGAAGTTGGCTCAAACTCAACCCAACCGATACCCGGGAAATATACTTCAGGCCAGGCGTGAGCATCTTTCTGACGAACGGTAAAAGTTGATACCTCCAACTCTAAAGTTTCAGCCAGCATCTCCTCTTTTTGAGGTGAAACTTCCTCGTCGGGTGATATCGTGCGCTCGCCTTGAGCATATCCAACCGCCCAGCGGGCCGGAATGCCGAGAGAACGCAGCATTATCACTTCAGCAGTGGCATAATAATTACAAAAGCCTTGCCGATAATCAAATAAAAACCAATCGATCGTTTCTTGCTGTGAGGGAGGAGGGTCAATCACTTCGTTATAGGTTATGTTTTCTCGCAACCAGTTGGTTATGGCCTGGACAATATCGTATGTGTTGTCATAAGGGGCAGCGATCTGGGCCGCAAGCTGCCGCGTGCGCGGAGTTATATTATCTGGAAGGGCAAGATAACGCTCTTTGACCCAATCGGGATAGGCCCGGCCGGACTGCCGTAATTGGTATTGGGTTACCGAGCTAAGAGAAGAGCGCACCTCGTATACTTCACCAGGCCGGAGAACCGGATTAGCCTGTAAGGCCACAACATCCACTGTACCAGTGGGATTCTTTGCCAATTGAACTCTTCCAGGCCTACTTATCCACAGCGGCTGTGCGGGTGTATAAAGGGTAGACAGCGCCTCATAAGGAGTGATCTTTACTTGAATCCGAACGCGACCTTTCGAATCGATCGACGGGAAGTCAACACTTTCAGGCGTATATGGCTCGGTCTCTTTGACATTCGTTAGCCAACGCCCATCACGATATTCATCGTATACCCGGGCTCGCCAATAGTAACGAGCGCCAATATAAGGTGTGCGGGGAGCTTCTATCGTCATCACAAGACTATCGGTATGAATACTACCGCGGCCCAGGAGATGCTCATCGGAGTAATATTCTGTAACCACCCCAACAGATGCTTGCAAAGAAGCAAACATGTAGCTCATCTTATCGGTTAAGGTCAAGATAGGTGAGCGAATTACCTGATAAGCAGCTCGCAGACCAGGCACCGGGTTCGTAAAAATCGGCGCGTTCCAGACGAACAGGATCAGCACCGTTGAAATTGTTAAAGTTACCCGGCTAAGATCAAAACCCACATCCCTGGGGATATATGTGCGATGCTGCAACCATTTTTCACGTTGTTTAAGGAAAACCAAACGTCCAACGATCAACAATGCCAGGAAAATATAGATGCTTAAATACCAGGCTCGGCGAGACAGCAAAGGGTCGAAATTTTGGATTACAAAGATTGCCAATCCGGCCGGTAAGATCGCCCGCCATGCGGCCGCATAACGAACCAAATGATAACCGCCATAAATGGAGAGCGCCCAAAATAATAAAGACATTGAAAAAAGGAAAAACAGGTTATCTGTGATCGGCTCTTGATAAACAAGTTCATGGATAATAACCGATAGGCGGCCGAACATACTCAGAACTCTTTCCTTCCATTCCACACCCCGACCCATGGTCAACCCCAACTGCCAGGGAATGGTATAGAGGCCATATACGAACGCGAAGATGATCACAGAGCGCCTGGAAAAAATGCTCTTACCCAGGGCTAATCCAGCCAAAGCGCCCAAGAATACAACTGTTTGCACCAGGCTCAGGTCTTCAACCCACTTGGTAACTACCAGGCGCGTTGCAGCAGTAATCATGGCAACCACAAATAACAGGGCCGCCATCCAATCCCAATATCGGTCTAGCGTTTTGTTACCGGCAAGCTGGTTCATCATCTCTATTATAACCGTTATAAGATGGGAAAATCAAATTCTAGAATGATTCACTCCCATCATTTGCTTTTACGTTTATACAACAACCGTACACACTTTGTGGCGATCCGTCATCCCAATATGCGGTAGACGAATGTTAAAGAAATCGACCATCCACCTAAGCAGTCTCAGTTTCGAGCGTTTAAAGCAACTCAGACCGCTTAGGTACCCAATCGGTACAATAATGCGGTCTGAGATGAACCTGGTCGGGGCGAAAGGATTTGAACCTTCGACCTCTTGCACCCCATGCAAGCGCGCTAGCCGGACTGCGCCACGCCCCGATGCTTTCGCAAGCGACTCTTACTGCCTTGCTTGCTTAGCGAACCACATTCTACAACATGCTTGGTATCTTGTCAACCAAAACATTTTTTCTATGAAGAATACATCACACCGTTGAGAGGTCCCATTCTTCATAGATCTTTGGAACGTCACTGAGCAGTCGTTTAGTGTAAGGTTCTTTGGGATGCAGGATCACATCATCAGCGGTCCCACTTTCAACAAACTTTCCACGTTCCATGATATATACACTATCCGATACGTAATATGCCAAGCCAATATCATGGGTGATGAATATCACCGTCATGCCAATTTCATTGCGCAATTGCATCAGCATATCGAGAATGGTAGCGCGTGAACAGGCATCGATCATAGATGTTGGCTCATCAGCCAGCAGGATCTTTGGTTTCAGCAGAAAGATACGAGCGATCATCAAACGCTGCATTTGCCCGCCTGACAGTTCGAAAGGATACTTGTTCGTCAATTCTTCGAATTTCAGGTTGACAAAGCCACATGCCTCGGTCATCAAGGCTACTTTTTGAGCATGCGGAAGGCTGCGGCCACCGCGCATGTGAATACAATCTAATAGCACAGCATCAATCTTGTTGAAAATGTTATATGAAGAGAATGGATCCTGAAAGATGGCCTGGATATTTTTCCAATACTCTTTTTTCTTCCTCTGAGAACTGATGTCACGCTTGACGCCCTGGAAGTATATATCTCCTTCTGTTTGGCTGATCAATCCTAAAAACATCTTGGCCAAAGTGGTTTTCCCGCTGCCCGATTCACCCACGATCGAGATCACTTCGCCCTCGTATAAATCGATATCGACATGATCGACAGCAACAGTCTTATGACGACCAAAACCGAATACCTTGGTAAGTCCTTTGGCACTCAGGCAAATTTTCTTTTCAGCGCACATTTTGTTGAGCCTCTCTTTGATAGATATCCCTTAGCTCTTTCTCCGAAAAGATACAGCGATAAGAACGGCCATTTTCTAATTCGCGCGGAGCAATGGAAATCGCCCCACACTCTAGCCTGGCATATTTACACCGCTCAGCAAACCGGCAGCCAGAGGGGGGGTTCTTAAGGTTCGGCGGCACTCCCGGAATAGCAGCTAATTTAACATCGCGCAGACCCTCTTCAGGCACAATGATTGAACCCATAAGACCCTTGGCATAGGGATGGAGTGGATCGAACACAGTCTCTCTGGCAGTGCCCTTCTCCACGATTTGTCCGGCATACATCACCATAATATCATCCGTCACATTGTAGAGAAGCGGCAGTTCATGTGTAATGAAGATCAGTGATTTAATGAACCCCTTTTCCATGAGGGTTTTCAACATCTTGATGACCATCTTCTGAGAGGTAACATCGAGCGCGGATGAAGGCTCATCTGCAATCAGCACTTTCGGAAGGAGAATGACAGAGATGGCAATCACCGTGCGCTGTTTCATACCCCCTGAAAGCTCAACAGGATATCTTTGCAGTACGCTTGCCGGAAGCCCTAGCTTTTCAAAGAATTCGCTAGCAAGCTCAAAAATTTCTTTCTTGGTCTTATATGGATCATGCGCCTGGATCACATCCTCAATAAAGTGAATGATCTTCTGAGTAGGATTGAGAGCATTCATGGCGGCTTGAGGAATATATGAAATCTCGGTTCCCAAGATCGATTTGCGAATATCGTCAGGCTGCATGCCAGAAATATTCTTCCCATCGATGATGATCTCTCCACTCATATAGTGCAAGGGAGCAAAATAATAGCCCATCAGGCTGAGAGCCAGCGTAGATTTTCCACAGCCAGATTCACCTGCGATGCCCAAGGATTTGCCTTCTTCGACTTTCAAAGAGACGTGGTCTACGGCATACACATTCTCCCGAAAGCGGGTCACGTATTTGGTAGTAAGTTCTCGAACCTCTAGAATGACATTTGACATTTAAATCACCTAGTCCCTCAGCGCCGGATTGAATACCTGGTCCAGACCAGTATTCATCAAATTCAATGAAAACGAAACCAGGGCAATGGCCATGATCACAGGGAAATACGCCCACCACTTTCCCATGATATGCGCCTGGTAGATCATCGCCCAGTTCATCATCAAACCCAGGGTGGGAACATCTGTTGTTTTCGGTCCCAAGCCAAGGATCGACAAACCGGCCTCCGCCAGAATGCCCGATGAAATTTGCAGGATCAGCGCCATCACAACGTAAGAGGCAATATAGGGCAGAATATCAGTTAAAATGATGTGGACGATCGAATGCCCTGAAAGTTTCGATAGATTGACATGATCGCGATGACGTAAAGAAATCACTTGCGCCCGCACAGCCCTGGCGGTCCAAACCCAGGAGGTAAAGCCAATTACCACAGCAACCGTTATAGCGCCGCGTTTTTCCTGCCCGATACTATATGAGATCAAGATCAATAACACAAAACCGGGAATCACGGTAAAAAGATTGGTGATGAACATAATGATGTCATCGACCAAACCGCCAATATAACCCGCCAGGAGACCAAGTACCAAACCAATCAGGGTTGCCACAAGACCTGCAACCAAACCGATCTGCAAGGAGGTGCCGATCGCTGAGACTAATTCGGTCAACATATCCCGGCCAAAATTATCAGTACCCAACGGCAATACCTTTACGTTCGGAATACGGCCGACGTTGACATAATCGGTTTGCTCAACAGTGTCGATTTCTTCCAAGGCACCCGTTTCAGGGTTCTTGGCGGCAACAATTACCCCTTCTGTTAACAAAATTCCTTCGAGCGAAACATCAAGTCTTTGATAGTATCTTTGTTTCGCAAAGGTCATCCCCGGAACATTCATCTTTGGATCGTAATTATTCACCCACTGATCTAGAAGCTGTTCGGTATTGTTGATATCGATCTGACTCTCGGGAATCCCATCAGCAACAAGCCATTCTTTCAAAGCAAGGCGTTCTGCGTTGCCCAATTTGGCATCAATACGCTTGGCCGCTGCGTCTTTCAGATTCAAGATATAGGGAGGAGCGATCATGCTGTCATACACATTCACGTAAATGCCAGGTTCAAAGAAGGTACCTTGACCGATGATCGCTAACGGAGCATCTTTGATAATCAGCGGATAAAGGATCACAAGCAGTAGTATTGCTGTGAAAATAGTAAAACCAACGATAAATTTACCAGAACGAAAAATTTGCTGAATAGTATGTTTCATAACAGCATCTTCCCTTAATCAGCCTGCGCCGCTTTAACACGCGGGTCAATAACGCCGTAAAGGATCTCTATAAGGAAATTCGCGATCAGCACCATCAAGGTGATAATCAATGTACTGGCAGAGATCAGCGGATAATCTTGCCCCATCACGCCGTTCAACAATGTGAAACCAAGCCCTGGGTAACTAAAAATGATCTCCGCCACCAGTGCGCCGCCGACCATGGTGCCAACCGAAAGCGCTAAACCAGTAATCTGTGGAAGCATGGCATTGCGGAATACATAACCGATGATCTTATTATCTTTAATGCCCAGGAAACGACTATATTTGACATAATCGGCATTCAATTCGTAGATGGACATGGAGCGCATACCAATCGCCTGCCCTCCGATGGCAATAGACACGATCGACCAAAAAGGCAACTGGTAATGAACGATCACAGACCATATGAATCTCCAACTAAAATTAGGGATCAGGTCAAACCCATATCCGCCGGAAGTGGGAAACCATTTGAGCCCAACTCCAAAAATTGCCAACAAAATGACTGCCATGCCAAACGCAGGTAGATTGCTAATAAAAATACTTATTGGCATTAGGACTTTATCAAAGCCCTTCTTGAGATAAGCAGCCAATGCACCTAGCGTATTCCCAACAATCCAGCCAACAATGATCGCTGGAAATTGCAAACATACTGTCCACCAGATGGAAGCTTTGAGAATATCCGCCACTGGCCGCGGATATTGACTGAATGAAATCCCAAAATCACCACGCAGCACATTTCTTACGTAGAGGAAGAATTGTTCTAGCATGGATTTATTAGTGCCAAACAATTCTGCATACTGGCTGTAAACCGCTTGTACGCCAGACTGGCTTTGCATACCTTGAGTCACCCGTTGCGTAATAACAGCTACAGGGTCTCCTGGCATGAGGCGGGGCAGGATGAAATTCAATAAAAACGCAAAAACAAAAGTAACCAAAAACCAGATCAGCTTGTTGAGGAAATACTTGCGGTAGCCTTTCAATTCAATACCTCCTCTTAACCTATTTTATAAGAAACAGCCATGTTCCGGGGTTCGCGAAACATGGCTGTTGTTACAATACTATGATTTACTTAACGAGCGTCAGGTTGTAGAGGCCTGCGATACTCCAACCGTCAGTCAGGTCAAGCGGCGGGACGGGAGGATTCGTACCATCACCATCGTGAGGGAAGTTCGTCCAAACACTCTCGTTCACAGCATGGAAAGACTGAGGCCGATACATGAGCGTGAAGGAAGGCACATCGGTCAGATAGATCTTGGTGAGTTCGGTGTACATTTCCTTTAATTTTGCCGGATCGGTCTCGCCGGGGATCGCCATAATCAGTTCGTCTGCAGCGGGATTCTTGTAACCGCCCCAGTTGCCGTTCCAGTTACCCTGGGTTTGAGCAAATTCTGAGCTGATCAAATGGCGAACGCGTCCCCAAGGCTGGGTCGGGCCAGCACCATCGGACCACATCATGAGGATGTCGTACTTCTCGGGGAGAGGCCAGTTGGTCACAACGGTCTGGTAAACAGCCCATTCGGGGTAGTTGGTGGTGATTTCAATACCAATTTCTTTTCCGGCAGCGGCCACAACTTCGATCGCAGCCTGCCAATCGGACCAACCATTGGGGCAGGTGGCTACGTAGGAAAGTTTCTTGCCATCGATTTCACGCCAACCGTCGCCATCGGCATCCTTGACACCAGCATCATCCAGCAGTTTCTTGGCGCCTTCGTAATCCTTGCCAACCCACTGCAGATCCTTGACGGCATCCTTGTCGTACAGGGCCTGCTCACCAGCGGTCGGGTTCATGATCGAGCGCGGAACCTGAGCAAAGGTAGCCGACTGATTGGTCATTGCATTGGCAATGATCGTGTCGTAGTCTACGGCCATAGCAATAGCCTTGCGAACTGCAACATTGTCCAAACCAAAGGAACCAACGTTGTAGTATGCAGTCGGGAGGCTGGCGCCGATACCATAGGGGGCCTCGGGCAGATAGGTGGAAACCGGGAGGTTATCCTTGAGCCACAGGTCCTGAATATTGGCATTGAACTGCTGGCTGACATCTACCTCACCGGCTTTCAAAGCGGTGAAACCAGCAGCATTGTCTTTGAAGATCGTGTGCGCCAGGTACTTAGGAGCAGGCAGCTTACCAAACATGGAGGCATCCTTACCCCAGTATTTGTCGTCACGAACGAGGACCACTTTGGTATCATCAGAGAAGAACTTGTGATAGGGACCAGAGTAGACGACATCCTCGGCAGGATCGGCCTGGAAAGCAGCCCCGTCAGCGGAACGAGCTTCCAAGGTCTTGGTCCAGGCCTTCTGGATAACATAGTTGCTGCTCAAGTATGAAGAGACAACCAGGGGATTGACAGCTTTGCCGGCGTCATTCAGCTTGGCCTTGACCAAAACTGTCTGAGCATCCACAGCGGTGATGGATTCGATGAAATCCTTGGCGCCATTGCCAGTTGGGGTTTCGTACTTCAGATGAGAATCCCAGGTATAAGCAACATCGTCAGCGGTCACGGGGGTACCATCGCTCCACTTTGCAGCGGCCTTGAGCTTGAAAGTGATCTCAGTCATCGCTGCATTCCATGTATACGGACCGTCGGCCAGCAAAGGATACTGCTTGCCATCGATCATGTTATACAAGTAGGGAGTCTCGAACATGGTAACACGGGCGCTATCCTGCTGGGCAATCGCCATAGCATTATTGCAGTTCGAAGAGTAAGGATTCCAACAAACAACCGCGCCCCACTGTTGACCGTTGAAATACAGGGTTTCATTGCGTGGTAGAGCCGCAGCAACTGCTGCTGCATCCACGGGTTCTTCAACTTTGGGCGCTTCGGTGGCGGTTGCCTCTGGCGCCTTAGCTTCTTCTGGCGCCTTGGTGGCCGGTGCTTGAGTTGCGGGTGCTTGGGTGGTGGCAGTAACACAAGATGCCAGCATCATCGAGAAAGCAACCAGCACGCTCAAAATTACGAACAGCTTCTTGTACATTTTCTCTTTCTCCTTTTTACAAAATTGTTTTGGAACGACATTGATTATCGCAATAACCGACCCACGATTATTACGTCAACCACTTAACAAAAGCCTTGCTTTCTTGGGCTCCTCATTGGTAACCGAAGTATTTCGATTACGGATAAAGGCAATACCACAATATCCCTAATAAAAATGCACCACACTAAATTGTACCTGATTTGAAAATTGTTGGAATCGACCACGTTGTGGTATTTACATGCAAACAAACACTCCGACAGCAACGCTGTCGTCTGCCAAGACATATACTGAAATTTTTTATTACGCCAAGTTGAGAAAATCATATCATCAAACCTCAATATTTACAACCCTTGGCAACGCACCTTAAAGGGCTCTAACATTTTTCAGCAAACCATCCTGACGCGGCTCGCGAACCAAGACTGCCAGCATAAGAAAAGCAACTATACCGATACTCAACGATAGTGAAAAAAGCCAGCGGTGTCCTGCAACCTGGTACAACCAGCCTCCCAAGAGAGGTGTCAGCAGACCGACAAATCCCAAGGCAGTATTATAGATGCCAATATAAGTCGGTCGCATAGCAGATTGGCTAAACTCCAAGATGATCAGCGAGGCAACCATAAAGCCTCCCACGCTAACACCGCGCAGCACAAAAACGATGCTAAACCAAGCCGGCGTCGGAGCGATCAACGCAAAGGCAAGTGATGTGGCAGATACGATCAGGCTGCACAGCAGAACCAGGCGATGTCCAAAACGGTCTGCTGCCCAACCAGCTAATAAATTACCCGCCGATTGCCCAATCAGCAGCCAAATCGTAAACGCGCCTACCTGTCCATCGGATAAGCCCCACTGCTCTTTCGAATACACGGCAACAAAGCCCCAGGCCATGCCACCAAAATATGAAACAATCATTGTTAGTAAAAAGTTGCGAAAATTCTTATCTACCTTGACGATGGCGGGTAATTTTTTCCAATATTCCAACTGCGATACGACCGGTTCGGAATTAAAAACCGGCTTCTCACGAGTCATGGCGATAAACACCCAGGAAAGCAAGACCATCAATCCGGCAATGGTGAACGAAATTGCATAACCGTACGGGAAATTAATGTGATCCAGCAGATAAGCTGCCACGCTAGCTCCCAAGATACCTGTAAAGGTACCCCCGAAGGAGGTGATGCCAAAAAAACGCGCCCGAGTTTTGAGTGGGATCACCTTGCCGAGCATATCTTGCCAGGCAACCGCAATCGTACCCGCGCCAAAACAATGCCAGGCGTAAAAGCATAATAACAACACCACAGGCAAAATGGGACTGATCAATGCCGAGAGGGGAGCAAGAGGAAACAAGAGAAGTGGCAGGCGTTCAGTAAAGAAACCCACCCTAACAACTACATCTCGCTTAACAGGTTGTTGCTGGGTCCAATTCGAGGTGAACAATTGGGGTAAGAAATACCCCGCCGAGGAGATCACTGCAATCATTCCAATTACAAGCTTATTCTCTGTAAAACGCGAAATGAAGACTGGCAAGATCGTAGCGCTGGCGATGAAACTGCTGCCAAACCAGAACGCAGTACCATCCAGAAAATTTACCACGTAATTATGGCGAATATTTCGATCGACTTCCGGTTGCGCTAAATCGGCAACCAGCTCAGCGTCACTCATTCACAATGTCTCCATGTATCATTTCTGGTATTCATTTTGAATCTGCCTGAGGGTTTTGATTAGAGCCTGGTTTGCTACAGGTAAGGTTTCGGCCGCCGACTTCTGATTAGAAACGATTGGGGCAATTGCCGCTTCGGTTATCCGATTCAATTGATCAAACTTTACCAACATATGGCTGGGGCTCTCGCGCCCATATTGTAGAGCTCCATCAAAAACCTCTTTCACATCTTCTGGAGCCATACCTGGAAATCGTTTTACCCAATCGTGCTGTAAGCTCTTTCGTACAGGCGGCGCGCCAGTCAATTCACTCCACTGAGCCTGAATTTCAGGCGAACACAAGTATTTTAAGAATGTCCATGCTTCTTCAGGATGGGCGGATTTCGATGACATAAGCCAAGGGTCAGTAAAAGTCACACCAAAGCGGGTATCAGCACCATACGGTAAAGCAGCCACGCCCCACTTAAAATCGGATATTTCCGAGTATTTCCACCAACCCCAAACACCAGTTGCTATCATGGCTACCTTCCCAGCCATAAAAATATCATTATCATCAAAGACAGCTAACTCAGCCGGGGTAGGCGCATAATGATAATCCCAAACAAGATCTTGCCTGGCCTGGAAGGCATCTATCACAGCTTGGTCATCTAAATAGGCAGTATCAGCAAAACCAGTTTCGTAGGCTGAGATGGGGTAGAAATCCTGGCCCCATATCCACGCAAATTGATCGTTTGGCCAATAATTCTCGTAGCAGCCAAACACATCTTGCTGGGAATCAAAAGGCACAGATAGACTGGTCAGCTGCTTGCATTTCTCAACATAGGCATCATAGTTCCAACTTTTATCATCCCAATTTGTGGGCGGGTAAGCGACGCCAGCCGCATCGAAGATCTTTTTGTTGTAAAAAATGAAAGAGCCTCCAGTCGAGATAGGCAATCCCATAATCTTACCGTCCACCTTATAAATATCTAGCACTTCTGGTATGAAATCCGCAAGATCATAATGATCTTTCTCGATATATGGTGTTAGATCAGCGACCAGACTGCGTTTGGCATAATCCTGGAAGCCACTGGATCCCCAATGTGACCAAATGTCGGGCTGGGCGCCAGCAGCTATCATTGCCTGCAGTCTGGAATCGAAATTATCCTGGGCTACGCCAAGCAGATTGATCTTGATGGTGGGATTTTTGGCTTCGAAATCAGATATCACCATTTCGGTTTCCCATTTCTGCTCGTTGTCATTCTTGCGTACATACCAGATAATCTCTACATTTCCTACAGAAGTTCCCGATTTCGCATCGCTGTCTGCCATCACTGGAGACTTCATCGTAGCACCGGCCGTGTTGGATGCGCAAGCCGGGAGAAGGAGAACAACGATCAAACAAACGAACAGGATCATCTTCTTCATCTTCCCATGTCAATCTAACTTTAGGACTGATTGGCGTTCAATCAACCTTGGCACGATCATAGAAGAAACATAGGAGGAATCCGGCGCAGATACTCGATTGAGCAATAACTGTACACCAATCCGGCCCATATTGATCTTATCGATCTGCATGGTAGTTAGTGGGGGAACCATATGGGCAGACATAACAATATCGTCAAAACCAATCACCGACAAATCTTGTGGAATGCGTTTACCCATCTCGCGAGCTACGCGCATAACGCAGATAGCGGTAATATCATTGACGCCAAAAACTGCTGTGATTTGCGGGTAATCATGCAAGAATTGCCTGACAATTGAATCAGTAACAGAGTATTTGGTATCGCAATCCAGGGTATAAACATGACAATCTTTTATCTCGCGTACAGCTTGCTCAAAACCTTCATGGCGCTCTTTTAGACTCGGGAAAGATTTCACCCCCCCGCCAACGATACCGATGTGTCGGTGGCCATGCTCGATTAGATACACAGCAGCTTGATAAGCTCCCGAATGATTGCCTGATAAGACAGCATCATAGGTTTTATCAGCATTGGCTGTATAAGCATCGACAAGAATTATAGGAGCATTCAAGCGGCTTAATAAATGGGCAATAGGATCATCAATCAATGTACCGACGAGCAGCAATCCATCTAAAACGCCCTCAGTTAAAATGGAAGGAATTTCAACAGGCAGGTTGTAATCATCAACCATCACGGTCGCCAGCAAGAGATTGATGTTTTGCTGGCGGCATGCAGTTTCAATCCCGGCAATCACATAAGAATAGAACTGGTTTGTTTGGGGAAGATCGTCGGCATATGCTTTGACGACCAGGCCGACATTTTTAATACCAGCCGGAAGCGTTGATTTACTATTGGAACTGTGATAGCCCAGCGCGCGCGCCACTACCATCACTCGCTGGCGAGTGTCTGGCGGAATGCCTGGTCTTTCTCGCAAAGCCAAAGAAACGGTGGATACGGATACACCGGCATCACGAGCTATATCTTTCATGCTAACACGTTTGCCTGGATAAGCCATGGACTATAGAAATCGTTTACTAAAATACGCTGATATTTTTGAATATCTTCTAATAAAATTATAGTAAAAATCCAGGCAGGTGTCAAGATGACAGATGTCATATTAATACAGATAGCTTTTGAGAATATATAAAACGATCATTGCTCGTAGATTCAAGCCGACAGGCGCTCAGCTAAAGCAATGGCTCCAATCACACCAGAACGCCCTGCAAGGCCAGGCGACACCACATAAGAATCTATTTGATCCAGGATGCTCGGTGACTGAATATAACCGCTGAGATACTGGCTCAATTTCGACCGGATCAATGGGAAGAGCTGCGCTTGCTGCATCACTCCGCCTCCCAGGATGATCTTTTGCGGCGAAAGTATACACACCAGATTGGAGAGCGCCAGGGCGATATAACGAGCTTCCAATTCCCAGGCTGGGTGTTCAGGAGGTAGTGTTTCAGCTTTCACACCCCAGCGCTTTTGCATAGCCGGGCCAGAAGCTAATCCCTCAAAACAATCTCTGTGATACGGACAGCAGCCATCAAACGGATCTTGTTCTCGGTCGTGAGGCAGCAAAATATGACCAACCTCGGGATGCGCCAAACCATGCGCCAACTGGCGGCCGATGACAATGCCTCCACCAATCCCGGTGCCAATGGTTAAATATACAAATGTATCCAATCCTTGCGCCGCGCCCCAACGCCCTTCTCCCCACGCGGCGCCGTTTACATCGGTATCAAAAGCCACCGGAACTCTCAATGAGCGAACGATTCGACCTACCACATCGGTTTGCGCCCAACCCGGTTTGGGAGTCGTTGTGATATAACCAAATGTGGGCGAGTTTGGATTTAACTCAACCGGACCGAAAGAGGCTATGCCGATAGCAGTCAGCGATCCGTGTTGTTCTTGCTGTTCATTAAAAAATTGGATCACCCGGCTAAACGTCTCATCAGGCGTAGTTGTTGGGAAACGTTCTTCGGCGCGAATATCATTCGGACCGCTAGCCAGCGCACAAACAAATTTGGTTCCCCCTGCTTCAATACCGCCATATAGGTTCATAAGCTCACTCCTTTGATCGGTTATTTTTTCGATTTTACTCCACTAATCTGTGCCAGGGAACACTCAAAAGGGGTTGGAATGAGACCACCCGACGCCGAAAAATATTTGCGAGAGTTCATCGTTTTCGTTATAATGATCGAATTCAAGGATCTATGTATTTTTATGAATAATATTAATCGGCGTGAATTCTTAAAACTCAGTACTTTAGCCTTGGGCAGCTTGGGAGTCATGGCATTTAATCCCTTTCCCCCATCGAATGACGATCAAGCCTATCCAAGCGGGATCATCGGTAGAGTAACCATTTCAAATCAGGTATCCGTATACCAGGAGCCAGATTGGGATAGTCCGGTGATAGGCTACCTTAATACAAAAGATGCCATCATTCAACTTTACTATGAGCTGACTCCTCGCAAAGGGCCGCCTTACAACCCCCTGTGGTACCGTGTGTGGGGAGGATATGTTCACTCAGCCTTTATCCAGCGGGTAAAGGTTCGCTTTAACCAGGTGCTCAAAACAATTCCCCAAGCAGGACAGCTATGCGAAGTAACCGTACCCTACACGCAAACATACCGTTATGATGTTTATCAAAAAGTTTGGAGGCCTCTTTACAAGTTATATTATGAAACCACTCACTGGATTATCGGGATTGAAACAGGGCCGGATAATCAACCCTGGTATCGGATCCTGGGAGGTAACCTGGTCGAATACCTTGCCCCGGCGCAACATTTCCGCCCTATTCCAGATGAAGAGATGGCCCCGATATCGCCTGATGTTCCTTGGGAGGCCAAGTATATAAAAATCTCGCTCAGAAATCAAACCATGACAGCCTTCGAAAACGATACGATCGTGATGCACACTCAAGTTTCCACAGGTCTTCCGATAAAGCCTGTTGCCAATGATATTCCCTGGGAAACGCCCACCGGAGAATTCTATATTGAAAATAAAACCCCCTCCACTCACATGGGCGAGGGCAATTTAACTGGTGATCCGGAGGCCTATGAATTACCCGGTGTGCCATGGACCATGTATTTTGTGATGAAAACCGGTGTTGCTTTCCATGGAGCGTATTGGCATAACAATTTTGGCGTACAAATGAGTCATGGCTGCGTGAATATGCGCCCGCGCGAAGCCAGGTGGCTGTACCGCTGGTGCGATCCACGCCATCAGTTACCGATGAGGGATCGCTCGAATTGGAGAAAACAGGGTTTAGGCACGTTAGTCATCGTTGAAAAGGAGTAGCAAGATGACAACCATCAACCAGAAATATCTATGCGAAAACCAATATCGGGATGCGTCAAAGCTAAACGCGCGTATTGAACTCCACCGCCGATATAAAACCAACCCATACGATTGGTTCCAGTGGGTATTCGATCATTTTAACCTTCCCGATGGCAACAGTATCCTGGAGGTGGGCTGTGGGCCGGCAAGTTTATGGAAGGCAAATCTGGAGCGCATCCCCCCTTCCTGGGTAATCGTTTTGAGTGATTTCTCGCCTGGAATGATCGGGCAAGCACAAAATAACCTGGCGGATGTAAAGGCAAACCTCCGTTACGAAGTTTTTGATGCACAAACAATCCCTTTCGATACCGGAACATTCGATCTGGTGATCGCAAATCATATGCTATACCATGTGCCGAACCGTCCCTCTGCACTGAACGAGATCCGGCGAGTGCTGAAAAGAGGCGGACGACTTTTAGCAGCTACCAATGGGGCAGGGCATATGAAAGAAATCAATGCACTGACTAACCAATTTGACAACCGGCTTTTGAGAGGCTTATCGGTTACCAACTTCAGCGCCGAATTTAACCTGAGCAACGGTCGAGCCCAAATCGGCGAATATTTCGAACGAACTGCCATGGACTTATTTGATGATGGTTTGATCATAACCGAGGCAGCACCCCTGGCAGCCTACATCATGTCGATGAACGTTGTTTTACAAGATAATGAGATCCAAGCGGATACTCTGGGAAAGCTAGAGGCTTTCCTTGATGATATGCTCCAAAAGCAAGGGCCCATACACATCACAAAATCAAATGGATTATTTATAGGGTTTAAAGATTGAGAGGAACTTTTGATCGAATAAGCTATTGATTTTCGTGGCAAAGCTACATTGTGATGCATAGGGACAATCTAAACAGGAGGCTGGAAAATGAGATCCTATCAAAAAGAAACTTATGGGGAACGCATTGCAGACGTATATGATGAATGGTATGAATCCTATGATCCCATGATGATCAAAACATTAGGCGAGTTGGCCCAAAAAGGGAGCGCACTTGAATTAGGTGTCGGTACAGGAAGGATCGCTTTGCCATTGCAAGAAGCCGGCATCAAAATATACGGCATCGATGCATCCGAGTCGATGCTCGCTATTCTGAGGGCAAAACATGGAGGCGATGCAATTACAGTGATCATTGGAGATTTCGCTGAGATGCCCGTGGAGGGCAAGTTTGACTTGGTCTATGTAGTTTTCAATACTTTCTTTGCGCTGTTGACTCAAGATGAACAAATCCGTTGTTTCCATAATGCAGCAAAACATCTAAAGCCAGGCGGCGTTTTTGTTTTGGAAGGGTTTGTTCCAGACCTGACTCGCTTCACTGGCAAACAAGCTCTGCGCACAGTCTCCATAGCAGATCAGGCAGTCCGCATAGATGCTTCCCAAGTCGATCTGGCCTCGCAAACAATCACCAGTCAACATATAGTGCTGACAGAAACAGGTGTCCAGTTTTATCCGGTCAAACTACGGTTTGCCTGGCCATCAGAACTTGATATCATGGCACGCTTAGTCAGTTTGAAGCTACTTAACCGTTGGAGCAATTGGGACAAGTCACCGTTCACTAGTGATAGCACAAAGCATATATCCGTATATGGGAAATGAAGAGAAGCTATCGGAGAGTTATATTTTTAGACGCACCGTTTTTATTTCAAAAGGACGGAATTCTAAAGCGACAGAATCCCTGGCAAAGGGCAGAGGCACCTGCCTCTCTTCCATCATGTCGGTTTCAAAAACAGCCTGAACCGGCAGGCCTAACGTGAGAGTACAACGCGTCGCCATGCGCTTCGCCTCATACAAACGCAGGACGATGTCGTTTGAACCGTCTTCGGCGGGTTTAACCGTTTCAAGAATAATGTTGGGAACGCTGGTTTGGATCAATGAGCCTTGCCCGCCATCACCCGGAACGACCAGGATTGGTGTGTTCAACTCGTAAGCTTCGCGGACAACATTACTATCTGCCAGGCTGCCGTTCCAAGGGAACAGAGCATACGTAAAGGTTTGCACACCTTTATCAGCATTCATATCAGGAGCCAGGGGAGATTTTAAAAGTGTCAATTGGATAGTGTTACCAAGTACATTGACACCATACTTACAATCATTCAACACGGCAACTCCCCGGTTCTGTTCGGCCAAGGCTGTCCATTTATGATTACAAACCTCAAAGCGATCCGTATCATACGGGCGCGAACGATGATTGGGACGAGACAGGTGCCCGAATTGAATCTCATGAAGTGCTTCATGAGCATGAATATTAACTGGGAAGGCCACTTTCAGCAACTTATGGCTCTCCTTCCAATCGATCGTGGTGGCAAACTCTAGGCGACGACTATTTCGCCGCAATGTGATAACCTGGGTCAATTGAGATTGGCTTAACTTACGGGCAAGTTTAAGGCGCGCGACCAACGGTCCTGCCTCAAGGATTTCCAGGACGACCGGTTCGTCAATCTTCACAGGCTGCAATTCATACATACTATCGAGATCCCACGCATCCCATGTATCAGGAACATCCTTGTACAATCGGAATTGATTACCAGGCCCGGCCAACACTTCACGTTCGCTGTCTTTATCGAAGATACTGGTGATTTCACCCCGGGTATTAAATTTCAGACGCAAGAATTCGTTTTCCAGGCTGTCTGAAGAAGCTATGACGCCATTTTCAACTTGGGAGGAATCCTTCACATCTATCGTAGTCCATCCGCAGGAGGGCACGGTAACCTCTAAAGTACCAGCTTCAGTATTAACCAAAACAGTGCGCGGCCAGTTTAATGAATTGAAAATCGTTTGGGCTCTCTGCGCCGGTCGGATGAAAGCTGCGGCGGCAGAGCGAACAAGCCCTTGAGCAGCGGCTATCACTTCTGCAAGAGTGGACTCGGCATCCTCGTATACACGTTGGATCGAAGAGCCCGGCAACACATCATGGAATTGGCATAATAATAAATTACGCCAGGCTGTTGTTATGGTTTTCGAAGGAAAATCATATTTTCGCAATACCCTCGCCAGGCTGCCCCACAATTCAGCTTCACGGAGAGCAAATTCGCTGCGGCGATTCCCCTGTTTGGTCTTGGCTTGCGAAGTGTAAGTACCGCGATGCGCCTGAAAATACAGTTCGCCGACATAACGCTCTTTCGGTAAACCTTGCTGCTCAAGGTCCATAAAGAATTCAAGCGGAGATGAATATTTGACTCGAGGCAAGCCTTCTAAATTTTTTGCCCGGCGCATAAATTCCACATGGTCGCGGGTAGGCCCTCCCCCTCCATCGCCCCA
Source organism: uncultured Anaerolineaceae bacterium (assembly GCA_964629965.1). Lineage (GTDB taxonomy): Bacteria > Chloroflexota > Anaerolineae > Anaerolineales > UBA4823 > CAZVRZ01. The sequence continues at coordinate 66,966 of CAZVRZ010000001.1, read as the reverse complement.
ACCAAAAGCAAAGATCATCGAACGAATGCCATTTTTCTGTAAGCGCGTATTCCAACGGTCAAAGATCGCATTCGGACGAGTATGGGAGGTATATTCTGTGTAGATATGAGTTGGAATAGCAGAGCCATCAATGCCCTCCCACCAGAATGTATTATACGGGAACGGTTCTCCACCGTTATATGCCCAGGTGATTTTTTGGGTGGCAAAACCGATACAACCGCATCTCTTTAATATTTGCGGAAGAGCACCCGAATAACCAAACACATCCGGTAACCAGAGCACGCGGCTATCTACACCAAATTCGTCGCGAAAGAATCTTCTCCCATAGATAACCTGCCGTATGAGGGCCTCCCCACCTGCAAGATTGGTATCGGATTCAACCCACATGGCGCCATCGATGATAAATTTACCAGACGATACCGCTTTTTTCACCCGTTGATATAGATCGGGATACCGGTCTTGAAGCATCCAATAGAGATGCGCCTGGCTCTGTAAAAAGCGGTATTCATCATATTCATCAGACAAAGCCAGCTGGTTGATCTCTGTACGGGCCATCTTTCTTTCAGTTTCAGTCCAGGGCCACAGCCAGGCTACATCAAGGTGAGCATTTCCAAATGCGTGTAATAAAGGCATGGTAGGGCCATTTTGCTTTTCCAAAAGCGGCCGCAAAAGTTGGCGAGCCTGGCAAGCAGTTTCGATCATCTCATCTTCGGGCAGTTCAGGATCAAACAGCAAAGTGGATGCCATCAAACCTTCATCAACTTCAGCTACACGCAAGAGGGATGGATCCAGGCGATTACGAAGTTCATACAACGTGGTAAAGTCGAGAGCAAGCTGGTAAATAGGTTCCAGCCAAACGCCGTACGTGCTTTGACCAACGCTCGCTTGGGTTGGGCCTGGTTCAGGCACTGTTTGTACACCAGCCATCACAGGGCCTTCACCCACAGTTATTCGCCCATGTCCTGCATAAGCTTCCAGGAGAATTTCGAATTGCGTACCGGCCTGCCCAACCCTGGTCAGAGTGATTTCCCGATGAGCCCAACCAACCGAGCCGGATATCTCACCATTCACCCACACCAGGCTCTCACCACCGGGCGACAAACGCAACACCATCCGCTGTCCTTGAGCTTCAGGAGGCAAAGTGATGCTACTCCGAAACCAACCGTATTCCCATTTACCACCCCAAGCAACACCTGGCGGCATAGGGGTAAAAGGGAGTTGCAAAGCCTGCTCGGCAGTCAGCCGATCCCGGGTTGCAAACCCACTCAAAGAAATATCAGCCAACGGGCGGTAGCAAGCGTTCCAAATAGCTGTTTGCCAGCGTTCAATCCGATGCTGCCATTCAACAGAAAGAGCCATATTTACTCCTGTCAGATCCATTAAGAAGGGTTAAAGGCGATTCTACCACTTAGGAAAAATATTATCACTCACCGATCTATCTATGATGACCACCGATATGTATCAAACAAAATCAACTGTTCCTCAATTTCTGAGTTTGTCAAGTGATTAACCTTACGATAAAATCGAGTTGATAAATTACTTCAGACTTATATTGTGTAGTATGAAACGAGGTGAGCCATGCCTAATACCAATATCGATATAGCCAAAGCAGTAAGTGGATATCTGGAGTGCAGTCGGAAGAAAATACATTCTCTGCGATTGATCAATACTAGCTTGGCGATCTTAACATTATTAGCCGGCGGACTGGCAACGCTATTAGGCGCAGGAGCAGCTATCTCGGGTCAAGTAGTACTGGGAACAGGCCCATCTGGATGGAAAATCACTTGCGGTATCGTAGCAATATTATCATTTATCGCCACACTGGCCACGGGGATCAAGGAACAGTTTCAAATTGCTCAAGAACTGAGTAAATCGCAAATCTGTTCAGGCCAATTACGCTCATTGGAATTAGAATTGGCATCTGGCAGCCCAATAGATATGTTACAAAGAAACTTGCTGCCATTCTAACTGAGTATCCAAGCGTACTCGAGTAGAATATGCCTTTAGCACCCAACGTCCAGGAATTATCACAATACGTACCTCTCTATCGAAATGAGCAGGTATGGCTGCCAGCTATACAAGGTATTTGCCAATGCCATGAATTAGATGCCAGGCAGTTAGTATTTGCCCCTCCGGGAACTCACATCGTGTTCTACCAGGGCAACGACCTGATCATCAAATTATACTGCCCGTTATGGCCAGATGATGAAAAGAAGGAATTTTTAGTGCTACAAGCCCTGGCAGGGAAAATGCGTTACCAGATTCCCGAGATTGTTGCCAGGGGGAAACTGGAGGGCTGGTCATATCTGATCATCCGGAGAGTGACTGGCATTCCGTTGGATATCGCCTGGCAGACATTTGACGATCGATCCCGCCAACAGATAGCTATAGAATTAGGCAGATTTATGGCGGAATTGCACGCCTCGCCCACAAAAGGTTTGGAAGATTTGGATGTACGCTGGCCTGCTTTTATTGATGGTCAGATTATTGGTTGCATTGACCAACATCAAAAATCCGGTATTCCCGAAAAGTGGTTAGTCGAAATTGGCGCTTTCTTAGAAAATTTACCAACGTTATATGACACCAATTTCCATCCCAAACTGATCCACGCAGATCTGAATCCAGAACATATCTTTGTTCAAAATGAACGTGGTCGTTGGCATATCAGCGGAGTCATCGATTTCGCGGATGCCATGCTGGGCCATCCCTATTATGAGTTCGTTGCACCTGGAATGATCTTGCGCCGCTCTCCACATTTGCTTCGAATCATGCTGACAGCTTATGGCTTCGCTCCAGGCGATCTCACCTCGTTACTTTCTATGCAATTGATGGCCTATACACTGCTTCACCGTTTCGGAAATATCCAAGATTGTCTTGACATCTTCAAAGAGAATCCACCCAAGAATCTTGCCGAACTGCAAGCGGCACTATGGCAACCCTAACAAATCTCCTCGTTGACATGCTCGCCAGCCTCTGATAAGATTCAGCCCGTTTTGTTTTTTAGTAGGCCCCTTGAGACCAGAAAGCGTCTAATATGTATACGGAAAGAAAAGATCTTCGCAACGTGGCTATTATCGCCCACGTTGATCATGGTAAAACCACCCTGGTTGATGGTTTGTTGCGCCAGGCACGAGTGTTCCGCGAAAACCAACAGGTTGCCGAGCGTATTATGGATTCCAACGAGCTAGAACGAGAGCGCGGTATTACCATCCTGGCAAAAAACACCGCCATTTCCATTTGGGATTCACTCGCCAATCAGCAAGTAAAAATTAATATTGTGGACACTCCCGGGCATGCCGATTTTGGCGGCGAGGTCGAGCGTGTTATGAACATGGTCGATGGCGTGCTATTATTGGTCGATGCTGCCGAAGGGCCGATGCCCCAAACCCGCTTTGTGCTAAAGAAAGCCCTGGCGCGCGGGCATAAAGCAATCGTAGTGATCAATAAAGTGGATCGCAAAGATGCCGATCCACAAAGCGCCCTCAATAAAACCTTTGATCTATTCATCGAACTGGGCGCCAGCGATGAGCAAGCTAATTTTCCCGTTATCTACACCAATGCAATTACCCAGCAATCCGGTCTGACGCCGGAACTGGGGCCAGACCTCGGACCGCTCTTTGAAGCCATCCTGCGCCACATTCCGCCGCCGAGTGTTGACCTTGAAGGTCCGACCCAGATACTGGTAACTACCCTGGGGTATGATGATTACCGCGGTGTTACGGCAGTTGGACGAATTTTCGCAGGGAGCGTCCGCCAGGGCCAAGCGTTGGCTCGCCTGACTATTGATGGACAAACGCTGCCAGAACGCGCCCGATATCTATACATTCACCAGGGACTCAACCGGGTTGAAGTCGAAGAAGCTTCTGCTGGAGAAATTATCGCCCTGGCCGGGTTGGAAGGTATCTCGATTGGCGAAACGCTGGCTGATCCAGAAAACCCCATTGCGCTCCCCACCATCCAGGTGGAAGCGCCCACGGTGCGGATGACTTTTGGAGTGAATACATCACCCTTCTCGGGCCGCGAAGGCAAATGGAGCACGTCGCGCAAGCTGCGCGAGCGGCTGTTTAACGAACTTCGTTCTAACGTAGCTTTACGGGTTGCGGAGACAGATAGCCCAGATACCTTCCTGGTATCAGGACGCGGCGAGCTGCACCTGGCAATCTTGATCGAAACAATGCGACGAGAAGGTTATGAATTTCAGGTTTCGCGTCCCGAAGTTATCCTGCGTGAAAACGAAATCGGAGAACAATTAGAACCGTTTGAAGAGGTTCACATTGAAACCAGCCCCGATACGGTAGGGGTGGTAGTGGAGATGCTGGGGGTGCGCCGTGGTAACATGTTGGATATGCAGGACACATCTGATGGCAATGTCCGCCTGGTTTACATTGCACCAACGCGCGGGTTGCTTGGCTTCCGTTATCATTTCCTGACCGCTACGCGAGGCATGGGCGTGATGAACACTCTATTTCATGATTACCTGCCCCTGGCAGGGACAGTTACCGCCCGGGAGCGCGGTTCGCTTGTTTCTTGGGAAAATGGTGTTACCAACACATATGGCCTACGAAACGCCGAAGAACGTGGTATCCTCTTTTTGGAACCTGGGGAAGAAGTATACGAAGGAATGGTGATTGGCGAGCACGCAAAACCAATCGACCTGACAATCAATGTATGTAAAACAAAGCACTTGACCAACGTTCGGGCTGCCCGGGCAGATGCCACCGTGCGTCTAACCCCGCCAAGACAGATGAGCCTGGATGAATGCATTGAATACCTGGCAGATGATGAACTGCTAGAAATTACTCCCCTCAATTATCGTATCCGCAAGCGTGTCCTTGAGACAGATGAGCGCGGTAAACAGCAGAAACAGGCTAAAGAGACAGCAGAGTAAGCTAACATCGTTCAGAAGTATGTACCTGATCGAACGAATAAGTAAAGCAATATCAGCCCGACAGCCCGTTTTGAGTGATGAAGCGGATCGCGATGGGAAGCATGAAAATGCCATACGCCTGTTCAATGGCTTTCTGGAAGGCTGGCCTGGACTGGTGATCGATCTATATGCCCGCACATTGGTGATCTATAATCACGCTGATCATCCCGAAAAGATTGATGAAGATATTCCAGGTACTATAACCTGGCTGCGTCAGGAATATCCCTGGATACAGGCAGGTATTGTCAAGACTCGCTCGTCTTCCGACAATGAAATGCGTTGGGGAAAAGTGGTGTTTGGCAGTCAGCCGGATAGAAAAATCAGAGAGAACGGCATCTGGTATGCCATCGATCTGCAAATGAACCAGGATGCCAGTCTGTACCTGGATACCCGTAACCTGCGGCGCTGGGCCTACGATCATCTAAGAGATCGAACTGTACTCAACACCTTTGCATATACGGGCAGCCTGGGAGCAGCAGCCGCTGCGGGTGGAGCAAGCCGGGTTGTACATCTGGATGTAAAGCGAAAGTATCTTAACCTGGCAAAAACAACGTACACCCTGAACGGGCTGCCAATACAGAAGATGAATTTTATGGCTGCAGATTTTTTCGCGCAAACATCACAATGGCGCAGGGAAGGTATCACGTTTGCCTGTGTATTTCTCGATCCCCCCTTTTTTTCCACCACTGCTTATGGTACGGTTGATTTAAATGCTCACAACCGGCATCTGATCAACAAGGTTCGCCCTCTGATCGCAAATGGAGGTTGGCTAATTGCTATCAATAATGCCCTGTTTGTCAGCGGCGCAGAATACATGCAGACTATCAAGGAGCTATGCGCCGATGGGTATCTGGAATTCGAAACCAGTGTGCCCGTGCCGGAGGATATCACAGGCTACCCCAATACAATCATTAGCCATCGGCTGCAGCGCCTGCCCACTGATCCCACACCATTCAACCATACCACCAAAATCGCCATCCTGCGTGTGCGGCATAAAACAGGATAATCAGGTCAAGCCAATCTACTCAGCACGGTATGATACATGGCAGGGGTTAATCGCCGCGTAGCAGTATTGCGCTGACTTGGATGATAGACCGCTGCCAGCCGGTACTTACCCACAATGTGTTCAGCACCATGAAAAAAGGAGGGGCGAGACAGCGCGCTTTCGCCGCGAGCCGCCAGCGTAACCAATAGTTGATCGAAAGCTAATTTCCCCAAAGCCAGGATCGTGTGCACCTGGTTGAGAGCATCCAGTTCGGAGTGTAAAAATGGACGGCAATTTTCAATTTCACTTGCCAATGGTTTATTCTGCGGAGGAGCGCAACGCAGCGTGCCCGCAATATAAATCCCAAATAATTGCAAACCATCGGCGCGGTGCTGTGAAACCGGTTTGTTGCAGAATCCGGCGCGGTAAAGAGCTGCGAATAAAAAGTCGCCAGAGGGATCGCCGGTAAATACTCGTCCGGTACGATTCGCTCCGTGGGCACCCGGCGCTAACCCAACCAACAGAATATGAGCAGCCGGATCGCCAAATCCTGGTACGGGTTTACCCCAGTATTCTTGATCAAAATAAGCACGGCGTTTTTCCTGGGCAATGCACTGGCAATAGGCGCGCAAACGCGAGCAACGCTGGCAGTTGATAATCGCCATTTGGATATCAATCAGTTGCATACAGGCAATGCTCTCGGATATAAGCCGCCACAGATTCGGTTACGTAATACCGGAACGGTTTCCCAGTTGCAACCAACTGGCGAATGTAAGATGAGGAAATCTCGATTTGAGGTGCATTAATCCATTTTAACCTGGCTCGCAATCCAGGCAACTTACTTTCAAGCAAATCCAGGTTGATTTTGACACCCGGGCGACACATCACACCCAATGCCGAACAAGCCTCTACCAACTCTTGTGGCCTGTGCCAGGTTGGAAGATCGCGCAGTGAATCAGACCCAATCAAATAAACTAGAAATACATTGGTTGACTTGTCTTTCATTACAGACAGACTCTGGCGCAACATTCGCATTGTATCAACGGCAAAGTAAGGCGGCGGACGATCTATATCTACCCTGGACAATTCAAAGAGCGGATTACGAGCAATCGTTAGCTCCAACATAGCCAAACGATGCGCCAATGGTACTATTTGCTTCCCCTGCTTGTGCGGCGGGGCCGGCGTAAGTAACCACAAAACTTGATCTAGCTTGAGCTGGACAGCAGCTTCTTGAGCCAGGATCAAATGACCCAGGTGAGGTGGATCAAAAGTCCCCCCAAAAACACCTATGGAAGACATCTAATCCGACCACTCCAACTCGTATTCACCAATGATGACCATGTCCCCTTCCTGAATGCCGGCCTTGCGCAAGGCATCTTCCACTCCAAGAGCATGCAAAATACGCTGAAACCGCCGGATGGAAGCATCATATTCCCAATACGTCATGGCAGCAGCCCGTTCAAGGGCTTCCCCTTTCACCAACCAGCCATCGGCAGTTCGCTCAATCGTGAACTGGCTTGGGTCACTTTCCATGCGATAAACCGGTATGGTTGTGATCTCTTCCAGTGCAGGCGTTTCGGCCAGTCGCTGTGAGGCACGATATAACACATCGCGCACATTTTGTCCCGTCACAGCCGAAATTGCAAACAGATTACCCTTAGTGACCAGGTTGCGCCGCCGAAGTTCTGCTTCAATCTCGGACCAGCGCGCCTGCGCATCCGGCAGATCCATCTTATTCAATGCCACTACCTGAGGTTTTCGTCCCAGACCAGGATCAAACAATGCCAGCTCGCTATTGATTTGAATCATATCCGAAACCGGATCCTCCGCAGTACCATCCAACAGGTGAATCAGTACACGTGTACGTTGGATGTGGCGCAGGAAATCATGCCCCAAGCCCACGCCCAAATGGGCGCCCTCGATCAAACCAGGGATATCTGCCATGATCAAGGTGGTTTCATCATTCAATTCGGCGACACCCAGGTTTGGTTCAATCGTTGTAAAGGGATAAGGCGCGATTTTCGGCTTGGCATTTGTCACGACAGAAAGAAAGGTCGATTTACCCGCGTTAGGCACTCCCACGATGCCAATATCGGCAATCAATTTCAGCTCGAGGCGCAATTCTATCTCTTGGGATGGTGCGCCACGCTCGGCCTGCCTGGGAGCTTGATCGCGCGAGTTGGCAAAGCGAGCGTTACCGCGACCTCCGCGCCCCCCCTTCACAATAATTAATTGCTGACCCGGTTCGATTAGATCGCCCAAGACATCACCCTTGCGATGATCAAAAATGATCGTACCAGGTGGAACATGAATGATCAGGTCTTTTCCGGAATGGCCGGTCATATTCTGTTTCGCGCCATTTTTTCCATCTTGGGCGGCATACTTGGTGGAATGGCGAAAAGTCGATAGTGTATTCAAAGTAGGAAGCACTTCAAACACCACATCTCCACCTTTGCCGCCATCGCCGCCATCTGGACCGCCGAGCGGTTCATACTTTTCCCGGCGAAAATGAACAACTCCATCACCGCCCTTGCCAGAGCGTACAGAGATTACTACTACATCTATAAACATAAGTTAACAAATACTCCTTGGTAAGGAAGGATTATACCATTTGAACAGTATTGTTAACTTTTTTACCATGATGACTTCTAGGGGTAGAAATGGAAGGATGGATCCACCTTAAAGTCATTTCACAATGATCACCAAATATTTCATCGGCAGGCAGCCCGTATTGACTAAACCATGTTTTTTGGTGGCATCCAAGATGACCGCCTGGTTAATTTGAAGTGTGATCGGACCTTCTTCGGTCTCAATCACGCCGCTGCCTTCCAGTAAATAAAAAGCCTCTACCCCGCTGTGGGTGTGGCCAGCATGAGGCCTACTGCCAGGAGACAATTCGGTAACGTGCAGATGTAAACGCTCAGGGTCAAGTGCATTCTCTACCCAACACTTGTCCAGGCCTTTGCTTTGAACCTCAATAAACTGTTTCATTCCTAAGCTCCTTAAAAAATACTCCGCGCAGTGCTTATTTTACACACTGCGCGGGCAAATAAACTGATGAGAAATACCATTGTAAGTTGGTTAACCGTTCTAATAAAGGATGCAGCGCACCTTATGACCAGGTTCTACCTCGACCTCTGGCGGTACTTCTTGATTGCATTTGTTAGGTATAAAACGCGAACAACGGGGATGGAAAGGACAACCCTTGGGCAGGTTATAAGGATCGGGAACCGAGCCGCGGATCGATGCTAAGCGATAGTTTCGCTGTTTATTGCTTCCCAGGCGAGGAATCGATTGCAGCAGCGCCTGTGTGTACGGATGCAGCGGCTTGTAGAAAAGCGCATCCACACTGGCATCTTCCACAATTTTTCCCAGATACATCACAACCACCTGATCAGCCATCTGGGCAATTACGCCCAGGTTATGGGTAATGAACATGATAGACATGCCCAATTCTTCTTGCAACCGGCGCATCAAGATCAAGATCTGAGCCTCCGTGGTAACATCCAAGGCGGTTGTAGGCTCATCAGCAATCAGCAGGCTGGGGTGGCAGGAGAGCGCCATGGCAATCATAGCCCTCTGACGCATGCCTCCCGACAACTCATAAGGATAACGATCGATTGTGCGCCGAGGCAAAGGCATACCGACATGATCAAGCATCTCAATTACTTTTTCACGCGTTTGTTTTGCGTCAAGCCTCTGATGCAAACTGATAACTTCTCCGATCTGGTTACCAATGGTATGCACTGGACTGAGCGAAGTCATCGGTTCCTGGAAAACCATCGAAATTTCAGCCCCACGAATAGAACGCATTCTATCACTTTGCGGATCAAGCCTGGCTAAATCAATGATATCGATCATTTCGCCAGCAGCGACTCCGTTGCTCTGTTCACTCAGGCGACGATGGAACAGGATTTCTCCATCGACTATCTTACCAGATTTGGCCAGAATACGCATAATCGAGCGCGCTGTTATGCTCTTGCCGCAGCCGCTTTCTCCCACTACGCCCAACGTTTGACGGGCGCGAATATCCATGTCAACCCCATCTACTGCCTTGATCGTACCTTCATCCAGAAAAAAATGGGTCTTCAGATCCTTTACCTGCAGTAATATTTCTTTCTCTTCCAAGGCTCGCTCCTATCTATAAACAATGAACTCAACGTGCATAAGGATCGGCTGCGTCACGCAAGCCATCTCCCAGAAAGTTGAAAGCCAATACAGTGGAGATCACAGCGGCTGCCGGCCAAAAGACCCACGGCGACAGAGCAATCGAACGGACATTCTGCGCTTCAGCTAGCAATACCCCCCAACTGATCGCCGGTGCGCGCAGGCCTAATCCAATAAAGCTCAGGCTAGTCTCGCTCAAGATCATGTAGGGAACAGCCAATGTCAGGTTGGCGATAATGTAGCTCAAGAAAGAAGGCACCATGTGGATCAAAATAATCCGGAACTCACTCGATCCAGTCAACCGAGCCGCAAGGATAAAGTCTTCCTCGCGTAATGCTAAAAATCGTCCACGCACAACCCGGGCCATGCTGGTCCAGCCTACCAGGGAGAGAATAAGCGAGATGGCAAAATATATTTTTAATACCGGCCATTCCATAGGCAGAGCAGCACTCAGCGCCATCCACAGAGGAATTTGCGGGATGGAACGGATAAATTCTATTACCCGCTGGATGACATTATCAATCACACCACCATAATAACCAGATATGCCTCCTACGATGATACCGATGGATAGGCTAAGAGCCACCCCTATTAAACCGATAGAAAGTGAGATACGAGCACCGTAAACTGTCAACGAGAACATATCGCGCCCTACCCGGTCGGCGCCTAAGATCATGACACGTTCCTCGTCTTCGGAAATGCCCAAGCCAAACAAATGGACATTGGTTTCCCAGAGTCCCCAAAATTTATAGGAGGGACCTTCAATAAAAAATTTGATGGGGTAGAGCATACTGAGGTCTTCGGTGTAAGTCACGCGCAGCGTCTCGGGATTGCGCGTCATCTTGGTGCCATAGATGAAAGGAGTCCGCAGCTTACCATCCGAATCTTTCAGATGAATTTTGGAAGGTGGGGCCGATTTATACCGGATGAAAGTATCATCTGGTACGTAAGGAGAAACGAACTCACAGAAGATTGCCACCAAGTACATAATTATTAGGAAAACACCACTAACTACTGCCATCTTATGCTTGCGGAACTTCCACCACATCATAGTTAGCGGCTTCGCTACTGCGATTTTCTCTTCGATAATGATTTCCTCTTCAAGAGGAACGGGAGTCTGATTTGTCATGATACCTCACGTCAGAAAACAAATTATAAAAAGAAAGATAACTTATTCACAGAACCAACCCGGGGGCTTTCATCTCCCTTACGTCATACGAATGCGCGGATCTACCCACGCTAATAGAATATCAGACAGCAGTGTGCCAATAACGGTTAGAACACTGAGCAAGAACAAGAAACTGCCTGCCAGGTACATATCTTGGGCAGTGAGTGCGCTCAATAACATCGGACCTTCTGTCTGCAGGTTGAGCACGATCGAAAGTAAGGTAGCGCCCGAGATCAGATTCGCCAACTCCCATCCTACCGTGCTAAAGAAAGGATTAAGCGCTACCCGTACCGGGTACTTCCAGATGACGCGCGATTCTTTTAAGCCCTTTGAACGAGCAGTCTCAACATATGGCTTATTCAACTCATCCAATAAATTGGCACGCGTGGTACGCAATCCACCGGCCGTGCCGTTGAAAGCCAGGATCAAAACCGGCATCCACAGGTGTTTGAGCAAATCAACAACCTTATCTAGCGACCAGGGCGCCATGATATATGCGTCTGAGAATAACCCCCCCACGCTTAAGCCCATATAATTCATAGCAACATACATTACGACCAATGCTAATAAGAAACCGGGCGTACCGATACCCACAAAGCTAATGAATGTTACAAAGTAGTCGATGATCGAATACTGGTGTGTGGCAGAATAAACCCCCAAAGGTATGGCGACAAACCAACCGACCAGTAAAGAAATAACAGAAAGCACCATCGAAAGCGTCATGCGTTCCCAGATTAATTCTTTCACCGGTTTCTGCAATGACATCGACTGTCCCCAATCACCTCGCGAGATAATCCCCCAGACCCACTTACCATACTGAACATAAACAGGCTGGTTCAAACCATAACGTTCCCGCATGACCTCCATTTCCGCTTCATCGATCACTTCTCCCTGTGCGCGCAAGCTTGCAGCGTAGGAAGAAAGAAAATCTCCCGGTGGAAGCAAGATGATAAGAAAAGTAATGATTGAGATCAGAATAAGGGTGGGAATCATGATCCCTACTCTGCGCAGGATGTATGAAAGCATGGATTACCTCCGAGATTGCTTTTACGAACTACAACTACAAACGCTTCATCCTGGGGTAATGGTTATACCCTTGGAGGCTTCCCCCTTCCCCTGACAGGGAAGGGGGAAACTGATTGAAAAAGAAGAAACTAGCTCTGGTGCTCTTCGGGTTTCTCCCAAAAGAGGGTTTCGGGGTTGCGAACATACTCATCACAGGTAGTGTCGTCATTGGGGCTTGAGGCAAAATTCTTGAGCCCATTCTTAACAACAGTCAATGCGGGAAGTTCACCCACCACACCGATCATCGGCAGCTCCTCAGCCCAGATATCCAACATCTGCCGGAAGAGTTCATTCTGCGTATCAGGATTGCCCTGAACAATGATCTGCTCCCAGAGGTCATGGAGCTTGCGAACATAGTGATCTGCGGGAGGCTCAATGGCAATCGGGTTATTGGGATCATCGAGGAATTTGTTGTAGGCATCGATGAAGGGACGATCGCTCGCTACGCCACGGAAGATAAGACCTTCTGCAGCCAGAGGCACAACGGTGCGGTCAGCAAAAGTCCAGGCAGCATCCATATCGTTGGATGTGTAATGCTGATTGTAAAGGGTCTGCTCGACAAATTTGTATTCGCACTTAACACCAACAGATTTGAACATCTTCACGATCTGCTGACCGGCATCTTCATCTGATGTACCGGCACCAAAGGTACCTTCTAACACAAAGAAGATGGTTTCGTCATCCTCCGCATCCCCATACTTACGGAAGCCTTCCGCATCCTTGGCAGTATATCCTGCAGCATCCAACATTTCTTTGGCTTTGGCAGGATAATAATCGATATAGGCATTGGATAGCTTCTCATAATACTGCGGCGACTGAGTCAGCGGGCTATATTGACGCGGCGTGCCCAAGCCAAGATAGTTCAATTCATTGATGCCCTCGCGGTTAATTGCCAGCGAGAGGGCAATACGCACGTCGCGATTCATGAAGAATTGGCGCAGCTTTTCGTTCTTGCTGGCCTGGTTGAGCACAACCACCATATGCTTGGCGGCCGGGCACACGACAACGGAATAGTCGCCAGTCTCTTCACTTTCCTTCAGGTATGTATAGTCACCGACCTGTACACGGCGAGCTTGAAAATCGATCTCGCCATTGGCCATCCACAGGCTAAAGACCTGGGCATCTGAGAACAAACGGCTATGAACACCGTCAACATATGGCAGCTGCATACCGTCTGAATCAACACCCGGGAAGTAGGGGTTACGCTCTATGATCCACTTCTCAGCATTTAAATCATTCTTGGCAACCCAAGGCCCAAGTGAGGGCAGTTCGGGATTCCAGAAGAAGAAGCGGCGATTATCGATAAAGTATTTGTCCCATGATTCAAAACCAGCAGCCTTAACTGCCTCTTCCAATTTAGCGGGATCATCCGCCGTATCGGAAATCCACTGTTTTATGTAATGAGAGGGAACTCCAATACCTTCGCGACCGATCACGTAGATCAACAACGGCTTGGGATGGGCATATTTGAAGGTAAAGGTATAGTCATCTGGGATAATCAACTCCATGACCACCTGCTCGCCAGCATCATCCAGGGTGTACCATTTCCCATCCATCACGGGGAAAAGAGTCTTGTTGGAGATCACATGGTCATACCAGAATTGAATATCTTTGGTGGTGAACTCTACGCCATCAGACCACTTCGTACCCTGGCGGAGATGGAAAGTATATTCCGAACCATCTTCGTTTACTTCCCAAGACTCGCACAGGCGAGGGCGCATGACAAGATCCAGGTCAAACCAAACCATACCGCGATCGCACAGCTTGGACATACCCCATTTATCACCTGGGCCAGTAAAGGCACGGCGAATGATGCCGCCGGACTTGCCATTCGATTCTAACACCGGGGCCACCCAGGGATTCTTCGGAAGACGTTCCTCAACCGGAGGCAGCTTACCTTCCTTCACTAAGGGAGCCAGCATGGTTGGCTCCAAGAAAGCCGGTTCGGGTAAGGCGGTTGGCGGAACCTCGGTGGGCGCCGCAGCAGCATCTTCGGCAGCTTTGGTAACTGTTGGCTTTGGAGCAGTGGTATTAGTAGGCTTAGCAACTTCTGGAGCTTTGGTTGGAGCTTGAGTTGGGGCTTGAACTGGAGCTTCAGTCGCGCTGGTGCAGGCAGCCAGTGCTGCGCTGGCGGCGGCCAGTGCGGTAGCCTTCAAAAATTCACGCCGGGTTAACGGTCGTTTGCTTTCCATATTTCTTTTCTCCTTTTGTTAGTAAATCAGGTTGTTCATCAGAAAGAATAGATCGTAGCTCAAATATCATGTTTATCAGGTTCTCTTACACATCTCCTTTCTCCGAAAAGGCACATTAAACAGGACTGCATCTATGTTTCAATAAATTCTTATGCAACCACACCGCAGCTATAAATCTCTAAGTGGCAGCCGCTTCGGGAACGCCGGTCAATGTGAGTTCATCGGCACGGTGACAGCTGACAAAGTGCCCAGCCGAAACCTCGCGTAACTGAGGCGCCTCATTTTTGCATACATCGAGGCAATAGCGGCATCGTGGATGGAAATAACACCCGCTGGGCGGATTAGCTGGATCGGCTACATCGCCTTGCAAAATTATCGGCGCGCTTCGCTGGCGCGGGTCAGGCCGTGGAACCGCCGAGAGTAAAGCCTCGGTATAGGGATGCTTAGGATTGTAAAAAATTTCTTCTGTCCGAGCGTGTTCTACCAACTTACCTACGTACATCACGACTACTCGATCACTGATATGTTCCACCACACTCAGGTCGTGCGAAATGAACAGGTAAGTCAGATTGAATTGGGATTGTAAATCTTGCAAAAGATTGATGGTTTGAGCCTGGACAGAGACATCCAGCGCGCTGACCGGCTCATCACACACCACCAACTGCGGATTCAAGGCAAGAGCACGTGCTACACCAATACGCTGGCGCTGCCCACCAGAAAAGGCGTGCGGATAGCGCGTCATATATTCTGGGCGCAAACCAACCACGCGTAAAAGCTCTGCCACGCGTTCCTGCAATTCCTTATCTTTTGCCACATGATTCACCACCAATGGTTCACCCACAATTTGCATGAGAGTCATGCGCGGATTTAATGAGGAGTAGGGATCCTGAAAGATCATCTGCATATTCATCCGAATTTGTTGGGTCTGATGCTTGTCCAGATCTGGCACATTCACCCTGCCAAGCTTGCAATCGTTGAACCAGATTTCTCCACTGGTAACATCGTAGGCGCGCATGATCAGGCGCCCGGTAGTCGTCTTTCCACAGCCACTCTCACCCACCAATCCCAGGGTTTCGCCAGGATAAATATAAAAACTGACATCATCCACTGCCTTGACATTCCCAATAACTTTAGAAATAATGAAGCCTTTATGAATTGGGAAATGCTTTTTGAGATTATTCACCTCAAGCAAGTAGGTTTGGCCATTGTTGGTTTCAGGATTCATAACGGGCACCTTACCATTGATATATTGCTGTTCGTCTTGATCACTCAATATTTATCCCAGCCTGTTCCAGCGCGGCTACAAAATCGCTGTACAGAACCGATTTTTGCAGATACCCTGCTATTCCATCTTCATGGTCACAGAGTATTTCATCATAATAAGAATACGCTAAGATAGGGATAGAACCGGCGGCAGGGTCTGCCTTTAAGATCTTTAAAGAGTTACGCCAGGCAGTATCATATGGCTCTATTTGCATAACAATCAGCACAGGTTTTTCTTGCCTGGCAAGCTGCAACATGTCTTTTTCATAACCACAGCGTATCGTCCGAAAACCACTTTCCTCCGCATAACGCTGCAAAAGGTAAATTATGTTAGGATCAGTGGCACCAATCAAGATAGTTTGGAGCATAAACTAATCATATGCTTTTCCCCCTATTGAATCTTGTCCGATTGGGACAAACGCTTGTCCATTTGAGACAAAAACGGTTAAGGACGATCTCCCCGCTTATAGGCGCTGGGGATGATCCCTACTTCGCGCCGAAAAACACGTGTAAAATGACTGCTTTCTGAAAATCCCACCCGGCCCATGATTTCAGTAATACTCAACTGCCCTTGTTCTAATAACTCCCGAGCCCGTTGGATACGATAACGGTTCAAATATGTTAGCGGAGTCATACCGGTCTCTTGTAAAAAGCACCGGTTTAAGTGCCGCTCACTGACACCAGCATTGTTTGCCAATTCATGGCGATTCACAGTTTGGTCGTAATGCTCGTGAATATAAGCCATCACCTTGCGAACAAGACGCTGCGCATCGGACCCTAAACGCTTCGTATGGGCAAGGGCTTGTTCAATTTGAGCTAGAGTTTCTTCGATAGTAAAAACGCCCTTGGAAAGAACTGCTACCACGCCCTGGTTCAGGCGCGCCATTTCATCCTGGCTTAACTGCTGAGCAGTCATAACAATGACTGGAATGCCTCGCAATCGCTTGTCTTCCTGCATCGCCTTGAGTACTGCCATACCATCCAATTCTGGCATCGCCAAATCCAACAAGACCAATGCCGGTTGGTTAGTTTGCATACGTTCCAAAGCCTCACGGCCATTGCTGGCACGTTGAATCTGGCAGGATGGTATATGCTCCTCCAATAGACGAGTGTGCAGGTTCAGTATTTCAGGATCATCATCAACAATCAACACAGTACGCTGATCGCTATCGAGCCAACCTTGATTTGAGAGGAGGCCATATCTCTGCAAAGCCTGGGAAAGATTGGCTGCTGCAACAGGTTTCGCCAGGTAATCAAGCGACAGCATTGAACCGCCATCTTGTTCCTGAAGAAGCGAATAAAGAATGATGGGAATATCTTGTGTGGCAGGCTGCTTTTTAAGAGCATCCATGATCTCCCAACTTCGCCTGGCTGCCGGCAGATCCAAAACCAGCACTGCCGGCTTCTCGTTCAATATCTTGCCAGACTGTGAGCTCGAGATTCGATCCATCCAATCAGGATTTTGGATAATATCCAGGATTTGAGCTTCAAAGCCCTGCTGTTCCAGGTACTGTTGCAAAAGATCGTCTTTGGCCTGCTCAGTCAGAATCAGAACCAATTGGGATGTATCTTGAATCTGCTCAGGGATATCAGGCAATGCCGGTAAAGTAAAATAGAAGGTTGAACCAGAATTTTCTTCACCGGAGGATTGCACGCCGATCAAACCGCCATGCATTTCAACGATCTGGCGACAGATCGCCAACCCAATCCCTAATCCACCAAAACCACGCGCCACTGTACGCTCGGATTGGCGAAACTCATCAAATATGACCTTTTGCTCAGGAAGCGGCACACTCAAACCAGTATCGATAACCGCTACAGTTATAATTCCTTCGTTTTCACCGACACTTAATCTCACAAAACCTTGAGCGGTGAATTTGACCGCGTTGCTAACCAGGTTCATCACCACCTGTTGCAGCCGAGACGCATCTCCCATCACGCGGGGCAGATCATCGGGGATGCTCACCTGCCACTCCAGGCCTTTACTATACGCTAACTGTTCGCTGACAAGCTCGATCGGCTTGAGCACATCGGCCAGGTATATAGGTTTTTTGATCAAAGTAAGCTGATCCAATTGGCTGCGCGCCAGGTCAAGCACATCCCGTACCAGGCTGCCCAACTGTTGAGCACTGGCATGGATACGCGTAAGATCCTGGCGGTAGAATTCTGGCAGCGGCGGGCGAGAGTCATCCCGTCCTGAGCGTTTTACCTCCACACCTTCACGCAATATCATTTCACTCAGACCAACCAGCAGAACGATCGGAGTAAGCAATTCATGGCTAACCATTGAGAGGAAACGACTTTTCAATGAATTCGCTTCTTCAGCCAAGAGTTGACTCTCACGAGCTTGCAAATATAGTTGTTTATTTTGTTCGATCAAGAGAACGTTTTTTAATGCTGTGCTGATTTGTTCGCGTAATACTTCGTGACTAGACGATTCGTATATATTGGCATCCACAACAAGAAAACCAAGCTGTTCTACGCCAATATTTAAAGGGTGGATGACCAGATTGAAAACCCCCGGCATATTAAACCAGGCAGGTGGCACCAGTTTTACCGAGGGAGCGTAAACCTCTCCTTCTTGCTCGGGCATACGGAGATTATTTTGTATTGCCAGAACCAAGCGGGCGCCGCCATCCGAGGGGTGAGTTCCATCCAGATAAAGCGCCAGGCAGCAATAAGCGATACCCAACTGAGGCAGATCATGCGCCAAAATATCCATCAGGTCATCCAACGTTTCGGCTGCCGAGATTGATTGGCGTAGCTGTAAAAGGTTGTTCAACTGGCGCCCACGCAGCCACTCCTGGCTGGCCTGAGCGCGGGCTGCCGTTTCACCGATCATTACCCGGGCCTGGTGAAGCAATCTATCAGCGCGCTCCAGGCGCTCAGGCTGATCTTGTTCGAAAGGAATAATCCAACGCCGTAATTCGCTCAAGGCAGCATGCCACTCTCTTAACTCAGAACCACTTGCATTTGCCAGCAATAATAACTTCTGAGTTTCTGTTAGAAATGGTTCTTCCGAGCAATTGTCCAGGCTGGTTTCAAGCGCCTTCAACATGACTGCAGGCCAATGAGGAGAATTCTCTTGTATGCCAGTATGCTGCAACTCTGCAATGATGGTTGCGTACAATTTGTCACGTTGTTCTTTTACATCTGGTCCCGACAATATTGGAAAGCGCTCAGCTGGCGGCCGGTTGATTTGAACGATATATGGATCGCGGCAACCGCAGGATTGGCGTACCTTAACGTATGTGGGCAGCATGACCACATCGGACATTTTTTCGCCATTGATCATCGCCAGGAGCATATCTACTGCCTGACTGCCGCGTTCATGAATTCGATTGGGCACAGTCGTCAGAGGCGGAGTGCACATTCTGCCGAATTGGCTGTTATCAAACCCAGTGATGGCCACATCTTGCGGCAAACGCATACCTCGTTCACGCAAATACACCATTGCGCCATAAGCCAACTCATCGTTCACCGCTACCAGAGTATCAAATTTAATATGACGTTCCTCTACTAGAGCGCGCATCGCACTAGCAGCCGTATCTTCGTACCAATTGCAAGGTGGAGAAATCAAAGCGGGATCATTATCTAAACCCGGTGGGTTTCGGGGCCTCGTAAAAATGCAATCCTTCTCTTGCCATGTACCTGCACCAGGTGCAAAATAATATCACGCATGCCTTGATAACTATCCAACAGAATAGACGGCACGCCAGGTAAGGGTACTCCAATTCCCACCATGGGTAACGGGAAATAATGCCGGCAGAAATCCAATGTTTTCTGCACACCGATAAACCCCCCCAATGAGGATGACCAAACGATCAATCCATCCAACTGGTTAAAATCCACTAAATCATAAACCTGGTTGGCATGGTGAAAATATGGCTCCGGATCGTGCAACTCAGTCCCGGCAAACGTGACCAGGCGGATTCCCAGGGATTGCGCCCGCTCTTTGATACCCAGCCATAACGAACGCCCCGAGCCTTCAGCCATACTGGAGGCCAGGTAACCAATCGTTAAAAACGCCTGGTTTACATCAGATCGAATCTTCATAACAGCCGCGCCACGACTCCGTGGCTATACGTAACCTCCAAAGTAACGAAGACATACATCTCGCCACAGATGAGCATTCTCTCGCTGGCTCTCCAAACGGTGACTGACATGCTGGTGGCGTTCCGGATCAATCAGGTATTCCAAGCCCTTCCAAATAGCCAGCATATTTTCAACGAAGCTCACGCCTGCCTGATAGCGGTATTGCAATTCGTTCCAAAGGGTTTTACCAGATGACAGTTGGTGATTCCAGGGTACATGATGAAACCACAACAAATATTTCTCCGGGCAAGTCTCAAGAGCATCAAACTGCTCCCGTAAAGGAGAGTAATATTGGCTTACAGCATTGCTGCCGCGACTGGTGCGATCAAAGCCCAAGCCGTAAGCATCTGCCCGGTGAAAATATACATTATTCCAATCCATTCTTTTCGCGCCATTAAAAGCAGGATCGGGTCCGTAATGATGGCCTTCATTCACCAGATGATGCAATCCTAAAGGGGTCATATAGTCAATACTGGCCTCCCACGAGCCAAGCATCATGGTTTTTAGGGCAGGGAGGACAGTTTGATCGTTAGACCAGGTCATCCGGCACCACTCATCTGCAATCGTTTCAGCGCTCAAACCATGATCCCAAGCTAACCGTCCAAAAGCATACCAATTGGCTTGGGCAAAATGATGACCACACCAATTTCGGTCGAAACCCGTATTGGCAACACCGATCAGAACCGAATTCGAGTGTCCAAATAATGACCCATCGATAACTTTTGCAACCGTTGAACCAGGCCCATCACAATAGGTATCTGCCTCCAGAATCTCCTGCCACATACTCGCCAGGTAAACCAGATGGCTCGATTGGCCCAAGTACTCCTGAGTGATTTGCAACTCCAACGCTAATGGAGTTTGCCTCATGGCACCCAACAATGGATGAAAGGGTTCCCTGGGCTGGAAATCAATGGGGCCATTCTTGACCTGCACAAAAACATTCGGTAAAAACTTTTTATCAAGCGGCAAGAATTCTTTATAAGCACACTTCGCCCGATCTGCGTCGATGCTCGTGTCATAAACAAAAGCACGCCACAGTAAAATGCCGCCATGGGTACTTAAAGCTTTTGCCAACATGTTGGCACCATCGCTGTGGTCGGCTCCATAATCCTGAGGACCGGGCTGACCTTCTGAACTGGCTTTAATCTGGAAACCACCAAAATCAGGGATCAAGCTGTAGATTTCATCAACTTTTTTCTGCCACCAATCAGCTACACCTGGATCACGAGGATCGCTTGTACCCAATTCTTTCAGTAATGTAGGGGCCGTAAGAACAGGCGCCAGGTACACACGAATGCCATAAGGTCGAAAAATATCCGCTAGAGCGGCAATTTTCACCAGATAGTCGCTGGTCAGGTATCGTTCGTGTGCATTGACATTATTCAAGCAAGCACCATTAATACCGATCGAGGCACATGCGCGGGCATAATCGTGGTAACGGCTCAAACAGGCAGGACTAATCTTGTGCGGCAAATCATCCCATTGCCACAATGAAGAACCCGCATATCCGCGCTCGATCGAGCTATCCAAATTATCCCAGTGGCTGAGTAAACGACAACGAATGCGCGGCGCACTCAGGATATCCAAAGCTTGAATATCCTGAGCCGTTTGAAGCAAACGGAGAAAATGAAACACGCCCCGCAATACGGCTGGATCCGTTTTTCCGGTGATGAGTATTATTTGACCGGTAGAGCTATCTGAAACGTGACGATCACATCGAAGAAGGAAACCTTCTTCACCTAAAGCAGACCAGATTGAATTATCTAAAGGATAGCCAAGGGCATTAAGCTCACCAAGCGTGCCGATCAATACTCTGCCTGACAAGTCACTTACAGGAGGATTAATAGACTGAATCTCCACAGCACAGCCCAACAAGGCCGGCAAAGCACGCGCCAGTTCGCTGCGAATGATTGCAGAGGTGGCACTATTCCCGACCAACATTACATTGGATATAGCATGGCAATACTGAGCCAAACGCTCAGTATGCTCTATCAGGCGGTACCTCAGCCATAATTCATATCCATCTTCATTTTTACTTGTCATAACGGCAATGATCCTGTACTAACTGCATTTGCCAGCGCATTCGTCCTACGCCGGTACCGGCTGCTAATGATCCGGCAGTGGTCACCGTGATACCGCCATCCTTACCTGCCTTTGAAAAATCACCTAACACACGCTCCCGGATCTCCTCCGGGCTGCCATTACGCAACAAGAAGGGCGGCGTATGACCATGAATCATGGCATCCGGCATACGCTCCCGAATCAGGGCGACATCAATTTGCGGTCCATAATTTACTGCCCGAATACCCAACTCGTATTGCAAGGGGATCAGATGCGCCATTGCACTATCTGAATGCTGATAACGAGCGGTTTTGTCAGGCGCGAGTGCATTCAACACCTTTTCGAGAACAGGATAACAATATTCACGATACAGGCGAGGATTGAACAAGGCGCAGTTGTCATCTGTGATCCACCAGCTCTGCTTTGAATTTCCACTGAACTCTCGCAGCACAAGATTCAATTCAACCATTTTTGCAGCCAGGATATCCCGGAATCGCCTCATAAGATCTGGATAATCATACATCCACATGATGACGGTTTCGGGATGCAAGGCACTGGTCATGATCGTTGCCGGTCCGCGGCTGCCATCGCCCAAAGTGCGCAAAGGCCGGCCTTGTTGCAAACGTTGTTCCCATTCAGCCAGAAATTCCTCTGGAAAAGCCCAGGAATGCATATCCGTTTTTTCGGCCTGATCCAATATCCTGGCAAATTCGCTGGGATCGTTCGTCGCGGGTGTCAACCACGGCGTAGAGCCTTCCAGATAACTGAACGTGCAGCCAAACAGATACTCAATGCGGTTAGGGTGATATTGCCAGCTGTCTTCATCAAAGTAAGCTTTGCCGACATATTTGACTAGTAAACAGTTTGCTTCTCGGTGAAGACTATCACGATAGACCTTGTCATTATAGTAGCGCACGGTCGAGGGCGCATCCAAGAATTCAAATAACCAATGATCGTCGGGGGAGAAAGATAATGCCGCACGCCGTTTCTGGATGGTGTAATCCATGCATTTCTCATTTTCAGTCCAAAAAGCCTCAACATCCAGGTTTTTCGTCAGTTCCATAAATTCGGTTTCAATAATTGGCATACGTCCCTTCCTGATTTATGAAAAAATTTAACGCCCGTTCGGGTTCATACAAGCTGGAATTATTGGTCATCCGAACGAAAGCGGGTTGAACAAACATGATTATACTCGATGAGGATATATGAACTTTACAAGCATCTTCCCACTACTCAGGTTTCAAAGTTAGCAGCAACACAGCAGCCATGATCAACCCACCGCCCAATAGCATAAGTGATCGAATCAACTCGTCAAAGAGTAGAGCCGCCAAAACGATCGTGACCACCGGCTCAAGAGCAGAAAGAAGTGAAGCATCGGTGGGACCAATGATCTTTAATCCTGCCAGGAAAGTAACCACCGGAATAACCGTGGCTAACAGCACGATTGCGGCGACTGCCAGCCAGCCGGTACTGTTTACCGGCCATTGAGGACCCTTGACAAAACTCACGGCGCCATAAACAAACCCGGCCGAAGCGAAAATCACTGCGGAAGATTGTAATGCATTCACTTTTTTCATAACGCTTGCACCCACGATGATATAAATAGCATAAATTGCCGCCGCAGCGATGGCTAAGAATATGCCCATTGGCAATCCTCCTTGAGGGTTGACCGTCAACGCTGCACCGCATGTTGCCAGCAACAATGCCAACATGCGCGCCGGAGTAAGCCGGGCTTTAAGAAAAATGATCGTGAGGAGAGCAACAAATGTCGGGTAAAGGTAAAGCAGCAATGCCACCAATCCAACCGAAGCATATTGGATGGCAGTCATATAGCAGAAGGATTGCCCAACATAACCCAATCCACCCATGCCCATCAGTTGTAGCAGCGTCCGGCCGCGCGGCAAGGGTACTTTTCGCCAGGCCAACCAAATCAGCATCAACAATGCCGAGAAACCGAAACGCAAAAAGAGAATGGTGGCGACATCCAGGCCATTGGCGTAAGCATATCGCCCGATGATCGCCAAGGTACCGAAAGAAGCAGCCGAGATCACCACTAACCCTATCCCAAGCAAACGGTTCATCGAAGGTGATTGTACTACCAGGGGCGTGTTATACTCAATACCAGGTCCTCAACGATTATCGAAAGTTACCTATGACAGCAACTTTGATCGTTTTTACCGGCCTGCCAGGAACAGGCAAAAGCTCTGTCGCAGAGGCAGTGGGCCGCATGCTGGGAATTCCTATCTTTGCCAAAGACTGGATAGAAGCGACGCTGGTACGCAACGATGTGCGCACCGGAGAGAACAACCAGCCAGGAACCGGCTCTGTGGCATATCAACTCTTAACGACACTGGCACAGCAACAACTTATGCTGGGCCAATCTGTCATACTGGACAGTGTTGCAAGCACACTGACGATCCGCGCCGAGTGGCGTGAGCTGGCGAACCGTTACCAGGCTGCCTGGCGAGTGATCGAATGTGTCTGCACAGATGAAAAACTACATCGCCAAAGACTGGAAACACGCACTCGCGGCATCCCTGGCTGGCACGAATTATCCTGGGATGATGTTATGCGCGTTCAGTCGTACTATGTACCCTGGCAAGAAGAACGCCTGGTGCTGGATACCGTAAACCCGCTGGAGAAGAATATCGCGGCTGCGATTTGTTACATCCAAATCTAGCCAACCAGGTTCTTATTATTTTGGGGGGATGGGAGGAAAAACAGCCCCAACCCATAACCAAGAACGGCTGTATCAACGCTTCAAGAGCGGTATAAACAGATCATACCTGATCGGCGGCACTTCCACCGGTTCGTAAATACTACCATCGAAGATATAGCCATCCTCAGAAAGTGGTTTTCCTTGCGCGTCCAGGCCACCGATCATGATGATCTTTAGGCCGTTGTCAAAGGCGTTGGCCGAATTGATCGTGGGGGTGATCGCGGATGAATAATAAACCTCCGCCTTGCCGCCGGCAGCCGCCTGAGGCAGATCAAAATCTAGCCGGTGCCATGTAGATGCAGCCACATCAAATCGCCAGGTATCGGAAAGAACCTGACCGGTGAGCAAATCTTCTCCACCAAACACGAAGATGGATTTAGACACATCGTCAAAAGCCACTGCCGGGTCAGTCCGCGGTGAAGGCCTGTCCGTGCCCAGCACCTGCACATCGAAAAAGTTGACGCCTTTGAACAAATCGGTACGCTGCAAGAACAAATATGCCGTGGAGGTTACATCTTGGCTGGCCTGTACACCACGGGTAGAAGTAGTGATCACACCACCCACCATGTAACCAGACTCCCCAATCCTTCCCCAAGTCATTCCCAGTCGACGGCCTGCCGGGTTCGTCACACCATAGGTTGACCAATAACTAGTGGCAGGGTCAAATCTCCAAGTTGAATCCACTCCGAGATTTATAGCAAATGTCGAGCTGCCTCCAAAAAGCATAATTTGGTTGTCTTGTAACATAATCGCCGAATGCCCTGACCGTCCACCCCATGGCGGGATCGTCTCTTGAGTAACCTGATTCCAGGTGCCAGTGGCAGGATCATACCGCCAAACATCATTCAGTTTTTGGCTCCGGGAATCTTCGCCGCCAAAAACAAATAATTGCCCCTCGAGGGCGGCCGCGGCATGGTTCGTGCGAGACGGTGGAGCGCTGCCGGGTTTGGCGCGAGCTCAAAGAGCTGGGGGTTTTAGCTTTTATCCTGCTTTTGCAAATAATTCAAAGCCATGGAGACGACTGTCGTCCAGGCCAATACTTTGAATTCGCCGCCCAGCAAAGCGGCCTGGATTTCATTCCGGTCAAGAAGCACTAATTGTTGATCTTCCAGGTCATCGCTATCCGGCTCGGCTACGTGCCTGGCATTCAAAGCAAGGAATAAATGCATATCAGCCACCCCGCGGTTAGGATCTACCTTATAACATCCCAGGTTGATCCATTCCAACGCCTGGTAACCCAACTCCTCAAGCAACTCGCGCTGGGCGGCCTGCAGGGGCGTTTCACCTGCATTGATCATCCCGCCAACCGGAGCCAATGAGGTGCCTTCCACCGCATACTTGGTTTGCCGGAAACACAAAAATTTGCCGTCCTCGCTTACTGCCAGCACAATCGCGGCACTGGGGATAGTCACCCAGGCCCAATCTGAGATGATCTTTCCATCCGGCAATTTCACCGTATGGTTTTCCACCGTCAAGTAACGGCTGTGCTCAAGAATGGTACTTCGAGACAATGTTATCCAAGGTCGCAGTTTCTTTTCGATCAAAATGCACCTCTTACATCGAAGCATTAATCTCTGGCAGCATTTATCCAGCGTAGAAAGGGATCGTCTTTTACCTTTCACCTGACAATGGCAAGGTAAAGTAAAAGGTGCTGCCCTCACCCGGCGCACTTTCCACGCCTACCTGACCGCCAAGCTTATCAACTATCCGTTCCACAATCGAAAGCCCCAAGCCATGCCCTTTTACATGCAAGGTGGACAACCCTTCAAAGGGCTTGAAAATCTGTGACTGCTGTTTCAAGATCAATCCAGGGCCATTGTCACGCACCCAAAAGCGCGCCTGGTTGGGATGAGCATTATCATTTGCCGGGAGATCAAACCCCAACTCCAGATGCGGCGGCACGCCATGATCAGGTCGCCCGCCATATTTAATCGCGTTACTAAGATAGTTGGCCCATACTTCAACAACCCAAGGAGCATAGCCAACAACCTCAGGCCACGTTGTTGGTTGCATGATCTCGGCGTGTGTATCTTCAATCAAGTAGAACATACCAGCCAAGGCTTCTTCTACTACTGATCCCATATTTACGATCTCAAACCGGATATCTTTTTTTCGTAAACCTGATAAAAGCATCAGGCTTTCGATCGTATGATTCATGGCTTCGAGAATCTTCATATTCTGACGTAATAGATCGAGCGCTTCAGGCATGTTGGCACAATAATCCAATAACATGCTGCTAGACAGATAAATACCCGTCAGAGGGTTTTTTAGATCATGCGCAACGGAGTGAGCAAAGGCATCCAATTCCTGGTTGCGGGCTTGTAATTCATCAATCTGCTGGGCCAATAAATTATTAACCTGCTGCAGATCACGCTGTAGATTGCGCAAAGCCAGGTGAGTGTGAACGCGCGCCAAGACTTCACTTTCCTGAAAAGGCTTGGTCACATAATCCACGCCACCAGCACCAAAAGCATCAAGCTTGCTGGTCATATCATCCAGCGCGCTGATAAAGATGATAGGAATATCGCGAGCGTCGGGATCAGCCTTCAACCGCCGGGCAACTTCGAAACCACTCATCTCAGGCATCATGATGTCAAGCAAAATCAAATCGGGCAACATCGATCGCACTGCACCAATAGCTTCTCTACCTCCTAAAACCAGGCGCACTTTATAACGACTGCTTAACATATGGTTAAGCAGATGAAGATTTTCCGGTTTGTCATCAACGACCAGGATATCGGCTTTGGTTTGAGTAGAGAGGTGATCATTCATAACAATCATTTGCCTACGTCGGTTAAATCTAACAAGGAGCAGATGCGACCATAATCAAATTCCTGCGCCCAGCGTTTCAATACTCCAGCTAATCTTGGATGGTCAATCTCTATTTCATCAGTTAAATCCTCGATAGCCGCAATATCTCCTTCTATGCTGGCGCGGCGAAGGCGACTCCGCCACGAGGAGGGCAAGGATATGATCTGGCTGAGGTTCTCCTGCGCCGCTTGTGTTGGCAAAGGTCTGGTAGTAGGATCGCCATAGACATAGCGAATGCCAAGATATCTTTGCAGTATTTCATAGATTTGGGCCTGGCGGAAAGGTTTGCGAATAAAATCATCACAACCGGCTGCCACGATCAAAGAACGGTCTTCATCAAAGGCGCTAGCGGTAAGGGCAATGATGAATGTCCGAAAGTCGCTTTGCATGGCTTTTTTGATGCGCCGAGTCGATTCCAAGCCATCCATAACCGGCATACGTAAATCCATAAATATTAAATGCGGCTGCCAGTCTTGCCAGATAGCGAATGCTTCTTGCCCATTTGTGGCAGTCTTAACCTCACAACCGAGTTCCTGCAAAATACCCGCCAATAGGATACGGTTTGTTTCCTTGTCTTCAGCAACCAACAAGCGAAAAGTCGGCTGCCCCGATTCCAGGCCGATCACTCTACGTTCGGGTTGGGGTTCGGCAACCAACGCTACCACAGAAACCGGCAGCACAACGCTAAAAACAGATCCCAAGTTGGGTTGGCTGGTCACTGAAATATGACCACCCATCAATTCCACATACTGGCGACTGATCGGCAAGCCTAATCCGGTACCTTCCTGGCTAAGTGGCTCGCCGGCTAACTGTACAAAGTGTTCAAATACTCGTTCCAGGTTTTCGGAAGCGATCCCTATTCCTGTATCCACAACTTCAAAGGTCAGAACGGCTGAAACTGGATCTTCCGCATCCGTAGAAGCACGTATATATAGGACTACGCCTCCAGCCTCAGTAAACTTCACCGCATTACCCAGGAGATTGATCAACACCTGGCGAAGTTTTCCCTGGTCGGTCACGACATTACGCGGCACGTTCGGATCGCGCTCGAAATGCAATTCTAAATTCTTCTGGCGGGCATGCAAGACAAACATCTCCTCCAGACCCTGAAGCATGTGGAACAAATTAAAGGCATCTGTCCGTATATCCACCCTGCCGGCCTCGATCTTGGAGAGTTCCAGGATATCGTTGATCAGGGCTAACAAGTGTTCGCTGCTCCGATAAATAATAGACACCTGTTCTTGCTGATCAGGGTCCAAAGCCGGATCGCGCCGCATGATCTCGCTAAATCCCAAGATGGCATTGAGAGGCGTACGCAGCTCATGGCTCATGTTTGCCAGGAAAGTGCTTTTGGCGCGGTTGGCGGCTTCGGCATTTTCTTTGGCTTCGTTCAATGCCTGGGTACGCTCTTGCACGCGTGCTTCAAGATTTTTTATCGAAGAACGCATTTCACCTGCCATCTGATTAAAAGCCTGGGTCAGGTAGCCGATCTCATCTTGATATTGCACCGGAACAGAGACATCATACTGCTGCGCTTGTAACTGCTGCACCCCTTTCTGCAAGGAATTAAGCGGTCTAACCAGGTTTGTATAGAAAAAGAATGGAAAGCCCACAACTACCAACAAGCTGCTAGCCAGGATCATATACGCCAGCGGAGCCATTAGTTCATGCAGATGCCGGCGAAATTCAAGCATGTAATCTTGTACTGCACCGCGCCCATCGCTCGTGAACGGCAATCGCGCGATATCAAAAAGCTGCGGCTGATCTTGATGAACGGATACCGCTCCGGTAACCCAGGGATTTCGCCCAACTTCTTCATTCGGTTGAAAGTGGATGTGATCCGGTACATCAGCATAAGTGATATCGAAAACACCATCTGCGTAGAGCTTGAGTTGGAAAGTATAAATATCTGCAGGTTGATGCCAGGCAGGCATCTGCTTCCAGGTCACCAATAGATTATCGCCAGCCTGCCGGATATATACTCCTCCGGGCATGATTGGCATATCCAGATCCATGAGCAAAGGAAAAATAATCGGGACCTGTCCGCCATAATGATAATTCACCGAAAAATAGCGCACGCTTTGACCCATGCTGATCATTCCATCGCTAGATACATAAACTTTACCGTAAACCTGGTCAAAAAAGGGGAAAGCGAAATCTATATCGACACCCACTTGCCCGGCTTCGTCGAGATCCATTCTCGTTCCTAAATCAGACTCATAGGAGAATGGGGTTAGGTGTATGGTATAACCACCTGACTCATTGGGTGTATAACGAAAGGTTTGTTGTTCAGGCAGCACCAGCTTGTACTGCTCTGCATAAATCGGTGCGATCACCCAACCAACAGCACCTAAAACAGCCAGCAAGGCCATCAAAGTCACCGCAGCCATTTTGACAATAAACGAAGTCGTACCCGGCAGGTAATTCATGTACACACCAACAAATGCTGCCAGAGTGACAAGAATACCAATCGATATCGAAACATTATATAGGACGGTCGACACGAAATAATAGCTGCGAAGAACATTAATCAGAGCCAGGCCAAATGGCAGCAAGTAAACCATCCCCAGGGCGCGAGCAGTACGCGCTTCAATGCCTTGAGGATGAATCAGGTGAGATAACCACCCGACTTGCATGGCTCTATCCGATTCACGGGAAACGCGAATCGTTTGGCGGATAAACATAATTGGTACCCACAATAAACCAATCGCCAAAGGATAATCAGCGAATGGAACCCTGTTTACAACCAGGTTTGAGCCAAGCATCAAAGCATAACGATACAAGGCATAACCAAGTTCGGATAACATGTAAAGCAAACAAAGCACCAGGGTCAAGTTAGCTTCCCACTTCCAGCGTTGTGGTAGATGGGGAAAGCGGTAAACGAATTGTAAAAGCAGAACCAATCCGGCTGCCAGGGCAGGCGTTTCGAGTGCTATGGCAAAAAAATCATCGCCACGTGGTAGTGACGTTTCCAGAAATAGTAAAAAACTGAGCAGCATAATGGCTGCAACAAAACCCGCCAACAATCCAGTGTGCCGCGGTTGGTCAGCCCGAGAGCGAGCGATCAGAAAACCAGTGATCGCTAAAGATAGAATAAACTGGATGAGATAACTTATGGAAGCAGGAGTGAGATACATATATAAGATTTTACTCTTTCTTTTGCCCTGAGTCTAATCGTACGATCAATTTCAAGCTTCGATTTTTTCTTGCACCTTCTCATTAGCTTGATGTACAATATTTATATCTCCTTTCAGCATAAGGAATTTTATGCCAGATCTGACCGGGCAAGACATAGGACGCTATCATATCCTCGAGCCATTGGGCGAGGGTGGTATGGCTATTGTTTACAAGGCATATGATAATCGCCTGGAACGATATGTGGCTTTTAAGGTCATCCGGACCGATCTGTATGGACCCGGCATGCTGGAACAGGTATTAAAACGCTTCGATCGCGAGGCAAAAGCACTGGCACGCCTGACCCATCCCAATATCGTGCGCATCCACGATTATGGCGAATACCAAGACACGCCTTACCTGGTCATGGAATATCTGCCCGGAGGTACGCTAAAAACCCGAGCCGGCGAACCTACGCCTTATCAAGAGGTTGCCCGCCTATTACTGCCGGTAGCGCATGCGCTGGCATACGCCCATAAGCAAGGTATCTTGCACCGCGATGTCAAACCATCCAATATCATGGTCACGGAGACCGGCGAACCTATGTTGACCGATTTTGGCATCGCTAAGATCCTGTCAACCGAGGAATCAACCGCTTTGACTGGATCAGGCGTGGGCATCGGTACGCCTGAATACATGGCTCCTGAACAGGGCATGGGTACTACCGTAGACGTTCGTACCGATGTATATGCCTTGGGGGTGGTGCTGTATGAATTGGTCACCGGACAAAAACCTTACCATGCAGATACCCCGATGGCTGTCATCGTCAAACATATCACCGAACCACTACCCCGACCGCGCGATTTTGTGCCCGATCTGCCGCCAGAGGTCGAAGAGATCCTCTTCAAAGCCCTTGCCAAAAGTCCAGATGAGCGATATGAGAATGTAGATGCCTTTGCAGTGGCACTGGAAAAACTGATATCTGGGCGACTAAAAGAAAATATTCCTACCGAACAGAGCGCATCACCCATCGATCGAGGCGCTTCTGTGCCAGGCGGTCCAACATCTCTCAACAGCGCAGCAGCCCAAGCGGCATCCAGCGCGCCCGGGCTTTCTGCGCAACCTGTGCCGCAGCCCTCCCCAACCTCCGGTGCAGATGCACAGGTAAAAATTGCGTTTCAAACGACCCCAACTCCAGCCGAGGGCGATGCGCGACACGCAACTGCCACCGGTCACCGTAAAATTGGATGCCTGGCGCGTTTTCTCTTCCCTCTTTTTCTTGTGGGAACGCTCTGCTTGCTCGTAGTGATCCTGCTCAGAGTTGGTACGAAATTCACGCAAATTCCTGGTTTAGACATCACCCAGGCTGCCCAAACCAGGGATGCTTTGCTTGCATTCGAGCCGACATTAACTCCTCGATCCGAGATTTATCAAAACCCCTCACCTACTCTACTGCCTGATCTACCCACAGCTACAAAAGGTGAGCAAACGATTTTTGAGACGCTCTTCGAGGCAACCCCCAGCCCAACATCAGGCAGCGTTGTGACAACCATCTCACCCAACGATAACATGACGCAAGTGTATGTTCCAGCAGGCAGCTTCATCATGGGTGCGGCTCGCCAAGACAACCAGTCGAGAAATGATGAAAAACCCAACCGGATCGTATACCTGGATGCCTACTGGATCGATCGCACTGAAGTGACCGCAAAAATGTATGCTTTATGCGTATCCGCCGGAGTATGTCAAAAGCCTGAAAGCCGCGGCGCCGAGCCTTATTACTATGATCTTGCCGACCGCCAAGACTTGCCTGTAGTGTACGTTTCCTGGCAGGAAGCGCACACTTACTGCGAATGGGCAGGTAGGCGTCTGCCAACCGAAGCCGAATGGGAAAAAGCGGCGCGCGGTTCTGATGAACGGATATACCCTTGGGGTAATACCGTAACTTGTACGCAAGCCAATTATTGGGGAACTGTGCAAGGATGTGTTGGCGATCTCACGGCGGTGGGAAGTTATCCTGAAGGCGCAAGTCCATATAACGTGCTGGATATGGCTGGTAACGTTCAAGAATGGGTTGCAGACTGGTATGATGAGCTTTATTACAAGAAAGCTCCAGAGGCAAATCCAGCCGGCCCCACTACCGGCACTCTACGCGTGGCGCGCGGTGGCGCCTGGAATGTTGGCTACAGCAGCATCCGCGCAACCAGGCGTGAAGGATTGGATCCTAAAAGCTGGTATAGCAACTTGGGTTATCGCTGCGCACGTTCGGCAGATAAGTAACAGCTCTCTTTCACCTGGCAAGCTTGAATTTATAGCGAACCTTTTCGATACTCTCTCCCAGCACCTCAATCTCATCTAACCGATTGGTTCCCATGCCACGCTGGCGAGCCAATTCCAAATAATTATCACAATGATGAAATGGACGATTGCCTGACGGCGCACATGGATCGAAGCCCATTACTGCCGCTGCGACTGCATCTGTGGCTACTGGATCCACACCCGCCAGCATTATTTCTGGCTTTACCTGCTTTAGATCGTGCCAGGGGCCTTCGCCACCTTCTGCCGTCCAAATGCCATCGATCACTGCCAGGTGAACAGGCCGCGCCTGGTTAAGATCCAGAATCACCCTTGGCACCCGCGTATCAAAGTCATCATTCCCATGAAATGCAGATCGGCGGGATTTATCAGCGTCTGTTTGGTATAACTCCATGGGCACCAGACCAAACAGGTTCTTCAACGAAAGGGTCACTCCTGCTGTAGCATGGCATTTCAACTTCGCCGCCGATACCATCACATCGATCTCGCCCAGGATGGCATTCATTTGGAATTGGTCATACACTTCCGCTTGCGGCCCAACCGGAAAATTGGCGAAATCTGCATACGGATCGGGCTTACACAGATTCACCAACTCTGCGCCTAATCGCCTGGCTATATCCTCATAGCCCCAAGCAGAAAAATTAATTTCATCGGTCAACCCATCCATAATCACCAAACGACTGGCGCCGGCATCGATCAGGATTTCACCCAGCGCCTCCACGAAGTTAGGGTGTGTAATATATAGTTCCTGGGCCGGTGGCTTGCGCGGATCGTCCCACATCGCGCTGCCAGTCAGGTTAGTTTTGATGCCGATGACCGCCCCAGGTTTAACCATGGATGGCAGACAATCCAGTTGTTCTAGCAGCGCAGCAAGCTTTGAGCGCAAGACAGCAGGATCATAGTTATCAGAACGATTAATCGCCACTCGCGTCTTGACAGCCGCAGTCGTTCCCGGCGCTACCGCCTGCGGCTCTGGCAGATCAGCCTGGCAACCGGTTAAAAGTGCAGCAGCCCCAGCCGCGCCCATGATTTTCAAGAATTGTCGTCGATTCAGCGATCGAGAAGATGGTAGAGACATGGCAAACTCCTTGAATAGATTTATTGATTGATCTAATTCTACTCGAACCTGGTTATAAGAGGTAGAATAAGGTTGAGTTTTGAAAATCGATTGTAAAAAGGTGAGTTTGCCATGGATGAGAAAGCAAAAATCAGCCTGACTCCTGAGCAAGAAACACTGCTCATACCCCTTTACACAAAAGCACAACCTGATAATCCGATCTTCTATGACCCTGCCTCCCGAGAAATTCTCCAGAAGGTGGATTATGATTTTTCCAAACTACGTATTCCATATAAGACCACAATCCTGATTTGCCAACGAGCGAAGAAGATCGATGCTGTGACGAAAACATTTCTATCTAAAAATCCAGCCGGTATAGTGCTGCACCTGGGCTGCGGGTTGGATAGCCGCTTCTGGCGGGTGGATAACGGCCAGGTGGCATGGTACGATTTGGATATGCCACCGGTGGTTACACTGCGACAACAATTTTTCCCACCCGTAGAGCGGTATCACCTGATCGCATCGTCCGTAACCGAACTGGCGTGGATCGATCAGGTTGTTCATTCCAGCCGTCCTGCGCTAGTCATAGCAGAAGGGTTGCTCATGTACCTGAAAGAAACAGATGTAAAGAGATTGTTCCTCCGCTTGCAAGAAACCTTTCCTGGGTGCAGGCTGGTCGGCGATGTATTTAGTGAGTTGGCCGCGCGTTCGGCAACCCGCCATCCTTCATTGAGGAAAACCGGCGCCAGCCTGGGATGGGGTCTAGATGATGCGCGTGAAGTAGAAGGCTGGGCGCTGGGTATCCGCCTGTTAGAAGAATGGTGCTTTTCTCAGGATCCAGACCTGGCGCGCCTCAGTTGGGGCTATCGCCTGGCCTATAAATTGGCAGGAAGCTTTCGAGCAGCACGACTGGCCCAAAGGATTGTATACTACCAGTTGTAAATTCACCTCTTGCATGGACCCTTCCCATGCCGGACAAACAAACACCAAGTGCTAACCTTTGTTAGAA
Source organism: uncultured Anaerolineaceae bacterium (assembly GCA_964629965.1). GTDB lineage: Bacteria > Chloroflexota > Anaerolineae > Anaerolineales > UBA4823 > CAZVRZ01. The sequence continues at coordinate 32,020 of CAZVRZ010000001.1, read as the reverse complement.
GAGCCTCTCATGCCTCTCCCCCTCTCCTACTGGCTTCAACGTCCCCTATGGCAGCGCGCAACTCTCTTTGGTCTACTCTATCTGGCCTGTGCGGAGGTTGGACAACAGCTTTCAATCAGCAATAGCCCCACAGCCACCTTTTGGCCCCCGGCCGGCCTGTTCCTGGCAATCTTATTAATCTCTCCAATGCATGAATGGCCAGCCTTTATCCTCGCTGCATCTCCGGCCAATTTGAGCTATGATCTGCTGCACGGCCGGTCGATACCGGTCAGTATCTTATTTTGTTTTGGCAATGACCTGGCTGCTTTTACAGGTGCCTGGCTGATACAAAAAGCGGTTGGCGAGAAATTCTCATTGATGAAACCTCGCCACTTGATCAGCTTATCCCTGTTTACCGCTGCGATCAGCACCAATATCAGCGCGATCTTTGGTGCGGCAGCGCTCAGGATCAACGATCCAGGTAACGACTTCAGGTTGGCATGGCAAATCTTGTGGAGTGGAAATTTCCTGGGTGTGCTGGCCTTCGCTCCCGTCATCTTATCCCTGGTGGGGATCGGAGGTGCATTACGATGGCATACGCCCAGGCGTTGGATCGAGTTAGGTTGGCTGCTGCTGTGCCTGGGTATTGCGGTGGCGCTGGTATTTTTCCTGCCGCGGCACTGGCTTTTATCAGAAACGTACATCCTGGCGCCTTTTTTAATCTGGGCTGCTTTACGTTTTGGGCCTCGCATTCTCGCTTCTCTTCACCTGGGCATAGCTGTCGCAGCAATTTATGGCATCATCCACAATATGGGTTCTTTTGCAAACCCAGCTCTCACAGACGCGGAACGGGTAACATCTTTACAGTTGTTTCTCAGCATGGTGCTGTTCACGATCTTGCTGGTATCTGCAGTTTGGAACGAACGCCAGCATGCAGAATTGAAATTACGCCAATCGGCCGCTGAATTGAATAAGGCCCAGGCGGTAGCCCATATCGGCAGTTGGGCCTGGACTCCCCGGACCGGTCAAATAAAAATGTCCGATGAGACCTATCGCATCCTGGGTATCAACCGCACACCTTTCCAGGGATTCTGGTCTGGTGAGATCGATGGGGTAGTCCATCCGGACGATCGGAGTATCTTTGCTGATGCCGTCCAATCCATTTCAAAGAATAAAGAGAATATCCAGATCGAGTATCGGATTATCCATCCAGATGGTTCAATCCACACAGTATGGCTTGAAACAGGTGAAATTCTGCTCGATCCAGATGGTCATGTAGAAATGGTGACCGGTGTTCTTCAAGATACCACGGAACGGAAACATACCGAGGAACAAGCCATGAGCGCGCTCAAAGAGAAAGAAGCATTACTACGCGAATTGCACCATCGCACGAAGAATAATATGCAGGTGATTTGTTCGATGATGAGCCTGCAAGCAGCTACCCTGGAAAACGAACAAATTATCCAGGCTTTTGAAGAAATGAGCTATCGAATTCGGTCGATGGCAATGGTACATCAGAAGTTGTACCAATCGCACAACCTGGCCAGCATTGATTTACGCGATTACGTGAATGACCTTGCAAACATGCTGAAAAACAGTTACGATGGATCAACGGGCCAGATCCAAATCATCGTGGATGCCGCAAGCATTCCGGTTTCGATTGATATTGGCATCCCTTGCGGATTGATTGTGAACGAACTGGTATCGAATGCCTTTAAGCATGGTTTTCGAGATAGGCATCCAGGTGAAATCCGGATCAGCCTGAAAAGATTTGATGATCATAGAATAGAATTAGAAGTGGCTGACAATGGCACAGGTATCGAACCCGGTTTTGATTTCCGAAGAGACGGTAAGATGGGGATAGAAACTATCTATGCGCTGGGTGAAGAACAGCTACATGGCAGCGTGCAGTTCATAGCCAGGCAAGGCGTTACTTGCCAGGTACGTTTTAAGGATACCTCAGCATCTTCTACAAGCGAATGAAACCAGTTCGTTTAACCTTAGTCTTGCCTGGTTAAGCATCAACTTTTATGCAGGCAATGCGGACATATATTTCGCACCACAACGATAACATACTGCCAATGGCTGGCGGCGGCGGTATTCCCGGAATCGCCGGGCTGCTTCGCTGTTCCACATTTCCTCGATGCTGGCTGTACGAACGTTACCAAAAGAGTAGTCAGGAAAATCAACGCAGAAGTTGGCACGCCCATCGGGTTGAATATCAATCAAGCGCTCGACATTCGAACAATGTTGGGGACCCACCGGCGATAGAGGATCGCCAAACCACAAACGGTACTCGGCTTCACTCAATGCCATGTAAGGGTAATTAGTAAGATTCCCCAGTGTAGCCAGGTATTGTTGCAATTGACGAGCAAACTCATCGCCATCTACACCCGAATCTTCGTGGTGAAAGCCCTGCCAAGAGTAAGCTGGGCAGTTAAAATGTATTTTTAATTCATCTGCATAACGCTGGCCTACCACAGTGGGGAAGTAATAATATGGGACAATCGATATTGAATCCATTCCCAGGCTGCGCGCCACTGCAGGCATCTCCCCCAGGCCTCGATAGGAATAACGACTGATGGTGAAACAGATGGATTGACTGATCTTTCGCCCGGTGCTGCGATCCAGGTTATGCAGCTTCTCAAGGCTTGCGCGCATACGTTGGAAGCAACCAGTTACGCCGCGCACTTCATCATGGATAGCCTCGGGCCCATCGACCGAAACGGTAATGTGAATATTGCCAATACGAAGAAGGTCTTCGGCGACATCCTCGAGCAAGATTCCATTGGTATCAATCGAGGTAAAAATATCCTTGCTGCGAATATACTCGATCAATTCCATGATACCGGGGAAAAGAAAAGTCTCGCCGCCACGCAGCAAGATAACCCTGGCGCCGTGAGAGGCCGCCTCATCAACCAATCGTTTCCAGTCCGCCACATCCATCTCACTATTTTTGATCTGAGCAGCACGCCCGTGCATGTAGCCTTCTTCGCTCCACTGCCCACACATCCGGCAGCGCAAATTACAGCGATTGGTCAGGGTAAAAGAAAAGGACTGAGGAAAATCCATACACCACCTTTAATTTGAAACTTTCTTTCTCATTCTGCCAGAAAAGCATCGATCGCAGCGAAATATTCTTCCTGGTGCGACAAGGCAATACCATGCCCACCCCCTTCAATCAACTCGACCTGCGCCTGCGGGTAGAGGGCTTGCATCTGAGCACGTACATCTTCCGGAGTAGAAGAATCATCGACGCCGTAGATCAAAAGCAGCTTTCCGGACCAGTTTTTTAAATCATCTGGAGAATATTTATACTCTCCAGTCATATCCACCACATAGGAGAAAATCGACATGAAATTTTTCCGCTTCAGTCGATACATGACCACTTCGCGCGTAATTGCCATGACCAGTTCCAGGTTCTCGTCGCCAGCACCCAAACGCTCGAAAGATTGAGCCAGTAAGGCGCGGATAACAAACGTTGGCATCACTCGCAGCCAACGCAGCAATTTTGCTGTACGCTGGCCGCGAGCAGGGTCCGGAGGCACCGGCGTTGCCAATATCATTTTGCTGATGCGCTCAGGATAGGCACGTAAAAAAGGCTGCAAAAACAATGCCCCACCCGAACCTCCCAGCGCGGCGAATTGCCCGATACCCAGATGATCGAAAACGCCTATCAAGCCTTCGAACAACCTGGACAATGAATCCACTGCCGGGTAATCAACTGCTACTACCCGATATGTCTGCGCCAGGTGCTCGATCGTCTCCCAACTGACCTCCGCCACTCCTGTACCCGAAGCAGGCAAGAATAGTACCTGTTCACCAACCCGGGTATCGATCACCTGCCAGGGAATCTCTTGCACAGTGATCGTTTGATATGGATAGCGCTGGCGAAAAGCGATAAAACGCTCAAGCCGCTCCTCGGGAACACCTTCATAAAGCCTGGCTATACGCTTATCTTGAGAAATCATATCGGTCATAAACACCTCGCCATCGGGAATCTCTGCTAATTGGCCGAAATATTTGAAGGCATTCTTATTGGGTCAATCATAAGTACCATCTTTCTTATTCTATCTTAAAACCATTATTTCACATGAAATCGATCAAAAGCGCGATAGAAAGATCTGCCGCTCAGCCTTGACATAGAAGATCACAGTGCTATAATTAGCCGGCTAATAATTAGCCGGCTAATTATACTTATTTTCGTGAATGATCCTATGCATAAATTAGAACCACCTCAGTCCATGGATTTCTTACTGGCAAATATTTGTCATCTCCATCACATCCGAGCGCACCAACTCCTGGAGGCCATCGGGCTTTACCGCGGTCAACCTCCAGTCCTACATGCGTTGTGGAAACAAGAAGGCCTGACTCACAAAGAATTGGCCGCGCTGCTAGGGATAAAACCTGCCACCATCACCAAAATGCTGCAACGCATGGAAAAATCAGGGTTTATTCAACGTAGACAAGATGAGATGGATCAGCGCGTTTCGCGCGTCTACCTGACAGAAGCCGGACGCCTAATACAGAGCCAGGTAGAGGATATCTGGAAGCAAATGGAAGCCGAAACCTTCGCACACTTTACAGCGGAAGAACGCCTATCACTACGCCGTTTTCTGGATCAGTTACGCGAAAATTTACGACAAGCAACCGGCGAAGAGTTGTGGAAATAATAGAAGTTCTCTTCAGCCGACTTGACAACGTTTAGAGGTAATCATTTATGAGTGCAGGATTGAAGTTAATAAAGTTTTTGAAACCATATTGGCACTGGGCTGCCATCGCCCCATTTCTGATGATCCTGGAAGTGACAATGGATCTGATGCAGCCACGTATGGTACAACGAATAGTTGACGAGGGTATAGCTCGTATGGATATGAATATCGTCATCCAGACCGGCTTGTTGATGATACTCCTGGCAGTTATTGGCGCATTTGGGGGAATGAGCAATGGAATTTTTGCTGAGTTGGCCGCCCAGGGCTTTGGCGCAGATCTGCGCGAGCATCTTTTTGCCAAGGTACAGTCACTCTCCTTTGCTAACCTGGATCAACTGGAAACAGGGCAGTTGATCACTCGCCTGACCAATGATGTTACCCAAGTACAAGATGCTATCGTCATGATCGTACGCATCCTGGTACGTTCGCCGCTTTTGCTGGTAGGCAGCCTGGTCATGGCAATCATCACCAGCCCACAGCTGGCATTTTTGCCGTTAGTATTGATGCCCATCGAGCTGGCGGCAGTGATCTTGATCGTCAAAAAGGCCACGCCACTTTTCACCCAGGTGCAAGAGTGCCTGGATCATCTCAATGAGGTGATGCAGGAGAACCTGGCCGGCGTCAGAGTAGTTAAAGCTTTTGTGCGCGCCTGCCATGAAATTGCTCGTTTCGGCCAGGTGAACCAATCTTTAACCGACAAAACGACGCACGCCGGCCGCACAGTGGCGATCATGCCATCGTTTATGATGATGACAATGAACCTGGGAATCATCGGTGTTTTGTGGTTCGGCGGCATAGAGGTCACTCGCGACGGTATGCAGATCGGTCAAATCATTGCTTTTGTCAATTACCTGACAACCACTTTATTTGCATTGATGATGGTCAGCCAGTTGATCATGCAGTTAGCGCGCGCCGAAGCATCCGCCAAACGCATCCAGGAGGTGCTAGACAGCCAGCCTAAGGTACTGGAACGAGAGGAAGCTCGCCGAGACCTATCTTTACAAGGCAAGATAGCTTTTGAAAATGTGGCCTTTAGTTACTATGGCAATGGCAGCCGTTTTAAGTCTAATGAGGTTAACGTACTCAAAGGCGTCTCATTCACCGCTGAGCCAGGGCAGACAATAGCCATCCTGGGGGCGACAGGCGCCGGAAAGACCAGCCTGGTACATCTCATCCCCCGTTTTTATGATGTCAACTCAGGCCGGGTAACCATCGACGGTATTGACGTACGCGACATAGATCAGAAAACATTGCGCCGCCAGATCGGGATTGCATTGCAAGAAGTAGTGCTGTTCAGCGGCACGATCCGCGATAATATCCGTTACGGGCAACCGGATGCTTCGGACGAAGAAGTGATCGCGGCAGCCAAGGCGGCCCAAGCCCATGATTTTATCCTTGCTTTTCCAGACGGCTATGATACCGAACTGGGACAGCACGGCATCAATTTATCTGGCGGGCAAAAACAGCGCATCGCCATCGCCCGGGCATTGCTGGTAAAACCATCGATCCTGATTCTGGATGACAGCACCAGCGCCGTGGATGTAGAAACCGAAAGCAAGATCCAGGAAACATTAGAAACGATCATGCAGCAACGCACCAGCCTGGTGATCGCCCAACGCATCAGCACAGTGCTCAATGCAGATAAGATCATCGTACTGGATGATGGCCGGGTGGCCGCACAAGGCACCCATGGCGAATTGATGACTAGCAGCCCTATCTATCGCGAGATTTACGATTCCCAATTAGGAACTGGAGCAGTCACAGCATGAACGCGCCGCAATCTAAGAAAACCACTACGCAGGCTCCCGTCCTGGGCTTTCGCCCTGGCGGTGGACCCATGGGATTGTTGCGAGAAACCGAAAAATCCAAAAATGCGCACAGTGTGCTGCTGCGCTTGTGGAGATACCTGCAACGCCAGGGAATGGTGTTGATCTTTGCTGCGCTATTGGTCGTGGTCACCTCGCTGCTTGACCTGCTTGGTCCCTTCCTGATGAGCAAAGCCATCGATACTTACATCGGAAGCGATGATCTTCCCGGTTTAGCGCGCCTACTCACATTGATGCTGATAGCTTATCTTCTCGCTGCAGCGGGAACGTGGCTGCAGAATTACGTGCTGGTAGGAGTAGCCCAACACGCCGTGCGCGACATCCGTGCCGATCTCTTCTCTCGACTGCAAACTTTCCCTGTAAGTTTCTTCGATCAGCGCTCTCACGGAGATATCATGAGCCGCTTGACCAATGATGTCGAAAACATATCCAACATCCTGGCAAGCAGCTTCAGCCAATTTCTCTCGAATGTGCTCAGTCTGGTGGGGGTGATCATTGTGATGTTCATTCTCAACGTGCCGCTGGCATTGGTCAGCTTGGTCGTTATGCCCCTTACGTATCTGATCACCCGAGCCATTGCCAAACGCACACGCCTGGGATTCCGCCAAACGCAGCAAACCTTGGGAGAGTTGAATGGCATGATCGAAGAGACGATCACAGGCGAACGTACCGTAAAGGCCTTCGTTCGCGAACAGATGGCTGTGCAAAGTTTCGCAGGGATAAACCAACGCTTGAAAAAAGTGAGCCTGCGCGCCCGCATCTTAGCCAGTTTCATGGGACCGCTTATGAATATGGTCAACAACCTGGGACTGGCAGTGGTAGCCTGTTCGGGCGGCCTGCTGGCCGTGATGGGATTAGCGACCGTGGGAGAAATTGCCGCCTTTGTGAACTATGCCGGTAGGCTGAGCCGGCCGCTTAACATGATCGCTCAATTGTTCAACTCCATCCAATCGGCGTTAGCTGGCGCAGAACGCGTCTTTGAGCTCATGGATGAAACGTCAGAAAGCGATGCGCCAGACGCCCAACCCTTAGAACACATCCGCGGCCAGGTAAGCCTGAAAGACATAAATTTCAGTTACCAGCCTGGGGTGCCCGTTTTGAAAAATGTCAGCCTGCAAGCCGAACCCGGTCAGATGGTGGCACTCGTTGGGCCTACCGGCGCCGGAAAGACCACAATAGCCAACCTGCTGACGCGCTTCTATGATGTGGAAAGCGGTTCGATATGCATCGATGGCATGGATGTGCACTCGATAAAGAAGGACGACCTGAGACGCAAGCTTGGTTTGGTATTGCAAGACAACTTCCTATTCACCGGCACGGTCATGGAAAACATACGCTACGGCCGACTGGAAGCCACCGACGCCGAGGTTAAAACTGCTGCCCAACTAGCCAACGCCGACTTGTTCATCCACCGCCTGCCGCAAGGCTACCAAACCTTGTTAACCGAGCGCGGCTCAAACTTAAGCCAGGGGCAGCGACAATTGTTGGCTATTGCCCGCGCTATATTGGCCGACCCGGATATCTTGATCCTTGATGAAGCCACCAGCAACGTAGATACTCGCACCGAAAAACACCTGCAAGAAGCCTTGCTAAATCTATTGAAAGATCGTACCAGCTTCGTGATCGCCCACCGCCTTTCAACCATCCGCGACGCCGACCAGGTGCTGGTGATCGACGATGGAGAGATCATTGAGCGCGGCAATCATCAAAGCCTGTTGACGCAAAAAGGCTTCTATCATAAACTTTATATGAGCCAATTCAAAGGCCAGGCGCTGCCTGAGCCAATACCATAATCAGAGCGGGGAGGGCTGCACCGCGAAAAGCAGCCTGCCCAGTTGCAATCATGAACATTAGACGAATGCGAACAATCCTTTAGGAGAATAAGAGCTATGAGCACATCTTCAGAAGCGCCTATCTTGACCGAAAACGGCTTTTCATATCGTGACTTGAACAAAAATGGTCGCCTCGATCCCTACGAAGACTATCGCCGATCCATTGCAGAGCGCGTCGAAGACTTGTTAGCGCAGATGACTCTCGAAGAAAAAGCCGGAACGATGTTCCACACCATGCTTGGCATCGGTCCGGATGGAGAGCTGGACATCACCGACCCGGCATTCCCCATGCCCACCGCCATGGAGATGGTAGCCAGGCGAAATATGAATCATTTCAACATCCTGTGGGTTCACGGCATTCGCCAAACCGTTGAGTGGTATAACCGGTTGCAAAAGCTGGCCGAAAGCACCCGCCTGGGCATTCCAATAACCCTTTCTACTGATCCGCGCCATGCTTTCACCGATAACCCTGCCGTGGCTACAACGACACCTTTCTTCTCGCAATGGCCCGAGCCGATTGGGTTAGCCGCCACCCGGGATGAAGCCCTGGTGCAGGAATTTGGCAATATCGCCCGGCAGGAATACCTGGCGATTGGCATCCGCGTCGCTCTGCATCCCATGGCCGATCTGGCAACCGAACCACGCTGGGCGCGCATCAATGGCACCTTTGGCGAAGATGCAGAATTATCGGCGCGCCTGACCGCAGCTTACATCCGTGGCTTCCAGGGTGAAACACTGGGAGAGCACAGCGTGGCCTGCATGACCAAGCACTTTCCCGGTGGTGGACCGCAGATGAACGGCGAAGATGCACATTTTGCATATGGCAAAGAGCAGGTCTACCCCGGGAACAACTTCGATTACCACCTGATTCCCTTTGAAGCCGCCTTTAGAGCCGGCACTGCCATGATCATGCCTTACTATGGCCAACCGATTGGCCTGCCCATCGAAGAAGTAGGCTTTGGCTTCAATAAAGAAGTGATCACGGGCTTGCTGCGACAGAAGTATGGTTTTGACGGCCTGGTGTGCAGCGATTGGAGCTTGATCAGTGATACCGAATGGAATGGACAGGTGGTTATGCGAGCCAGAGCCTGGGGCGTGGAACACCTGACACGCCCGGAACGCGCCCTAAAAATGCTGGAGGCTGGAATAGATCAATTCGGCGGCGAAGCTTGCCCGGAAGTGATCGTGGAGTTGGTGCAAAGCGAGCGTGTTTCCGAAGACCGCATCGACCAATCGGTGCACCGTATCTTGTATTACAAATTCTTGCTGGGGTTGTTCGATCACCCCTACCTGGACGTGGAAACATCTGAGAAAATCGCCGGGCGGGATGATTTTCGCCAGGCGGGAGACCTGGCTCAGCGCAAATCTATCGTACTGCTCAAAAACAGCGGCGAGTCCCCCAAGATCCTGCCGCTGCTAGGCCGACCAAAAGTATTCGTCCAGGGCTTCAAACCAGAGGCGGTTCGCCCTTATGCCGATGTAGTCGACAGCGTAGAGCAGGCCGAGTTGGCTTTGATGCGATTGCCTGCGCCATTCGAGCCCCGCAACAACGAATTTCTAGAAACCATTTTCCATGCCGGCGACCTGGATTTCAAAGGCGAAGAAAAAAAACGCATACTCGATCTATTGGAACGCATCCCAACAATCCTCACCATCAGCCTAGATCGCCCCGCCGTGATCCCTGAGATTGATGAAAAAGCAGCCGCTCTGCTGGCCGACTTTGGAGCCAGCGACGCGGCACTACTGGATATCATCTTCGGCCGCTTCCCGCCCAACGGTAAACTACCCTTCGAGCTTCCCCGCTCAATGGAAGCCGTGCGCAAGCAGAAGGAAGATCTGCCATCCGACTCAGAGGATCCACTTTATCCATTCGGGTATGGATTGACTTTTTCATAATAATAATTTTCGTTGCAAGACAAACTATCTTTCTTCACTCGAGGTGCCCATGATCGCAGAAACTGCCCGCCGTTTACGCGAGAACATTCAGAAAGTTATCGTTGGTAAAGATGAGATCATCGACCTGGCACTGGTTGCAGTGCTGTGCGAAGGCCATGCCCTGCTCGAAGATGTGCCCGGCATCGGTAAAACTACCCTGGCGCGCGCTTTGGCTGCTTCGCTAGGCTGCACTTTCCGCCGCATCCAATTCACGCCTGACCTGCTTCCATCTGACGTAACCGGTTTGAACTGGTTCAACCAGAAACAGCAGGAATTCGAATTCCGACCTGGACCGCTGATGAGCCAGGTGGTGCTGGCAGACGAGATCAACCGCGCCACACCGCGCACCCAGTCTGCGTTATTAGAGGCTATGCAGGAACGCCAGATCACCGTAGACGGCGTCACCCGCTTGCTGGAGCGACCTTTCCTGGTGCTGGCGACACAGAACCCGGTGGAACTGGAAGGTACTTTCCCGCTACCGGAGGCGCAGATCGATCGCTTCTTGCTGCGCATCAAGCTGGGATACCCTTCGCAGGAGGAAGAGAACCTGATCTTGGAGCGCTTCCGCCTTTCTGATCCGCTTCCTGAACTGCAAGCGGTCACCGGATCGGCCGAACTGCTCCAGTTACAGCAAGAACGACGCCAGGTGCGCGTCGAGGAATCGGTGCGCGATTACGCAGTGCGGGTAGCGCGAGCTACTCGCCAACACAGCGAGATCATGCTTGGCGCCAGCCCGAGGGCCACATTGGGATTATACGGCGCGGCGCAGGCCTGGGCTGCCATCCAAGAACGCGCCTACGTGCTGCCGGATGATATCAAACGCATGGCGCCGCACGTTTTGACCCACCGCCTGATGCTCTCTCCCCAGGCCCAATTGCGCGGCCGCCAACCAGAAGAGTTGGTTGCCGACCTGGTAGAAACCGTGCCCGTCCCAGTGGAGGGTTAAATTGTACACAGCGCAGGTTTCACCGCAGCGCTGGACGCTTTTTTTAGGTCTGATCTTGCTGGTCGGCATCCTGCTGCGCCTGCCGTTGCTGGTGGCATTATCGATTTCGCTAATGCTCATCCTGGGCGTGGCGCATTTTTGGCGCGTCCACAGCCTGGATGGTGTTACTTACCGGCGGCGCTTTCACTATACCCGCGCTTTTCCAGGGGAACAGGTGGCACTGCGCCTGGAAGTGGAAAACCGCAAGCTTTTACCCATTTCTTGGCTGCGCGTGCAAGATGCCTGGCCCAAGGCTGTGGGACCCGAAGATGAAGAGACGCTCGCACCCAGCCACATCATCGACCAGGGTTTCCTGACAAATGTATTCAGCCTGCGCTGGTACGAGCGCACCCGCCGCACATACGGCTTGCTCTTTCGCGAGCGCGGCATATACCCGGTCGGTCCGGCCAGGCTAGAATCAGGCGATCTGTTTGGCTTCTACGATACATCCAAAGAGGCAGGGCCAGTAGAATACCTGGCTGTATTTCCACGCCTGATCCCGCTGGAACAATTGGGGCTGCCGGCCGAAGATCCCTTTGGCGAGATGCGCTCGCGACGGCGCCTGTTCGAAGATGCGAACCGTCCCATGGGAGTACGCGATTACCACCCCGAAGATGGTTTTCGCCGCGTTCACTGGCCCGCCACGGCCCGCACTGGGCAGCTTCAGGTAAAAATTTACCAGCCAACCTCTGCGCCGGTGATGGTGATTTGCCTGAACGTGACAACCTTTGCTCGTCACTGGGAGGGTTATGCACCCGACCTGCTCGAACACCTGGTGAGCGTCTCAGCCACGTTGTCCAGCCAGGCAATCGATAAAGGTTATAAAGTCGGCCTGATCTCGAACGGCTGCCTGGCGCATGCCGATCAACCTTTTCGCATCCCGCCAGGGCGCGCACCGCAGCAACTGGCCCACCTGTTGGAGGCGCTGGCATCCGTCACGCCTCTGGTGACCGGCTCGTTTGAAAATGTGCTGCTGCGAGAAGCACCACGCCTGGCTTATGGGGCCACACTACTGATCGTGACCGGCATTACCAGCCCCGAGCTAGGCGAAGCCCTGCTGCAGCTTAAACGTCACGAGCGGCGCGTGCTGCTTTTTTCAATGGCAGAACAACCTCCTGCTGCCATACCAGGCGTGGAAGCGATCCACCGCCCTTTTGAGCATACAAAGAGCGATGCAGGCCAAAATCGCCGCCTTGCCGGGTGATGAAGCACATGAACACAGTTACCCCTGCGACGAAAGATACCTGGCTCGGCCGGCTTAACCTATGGAGTGAGCTGGCTTTCCTGGCATTGCTGGTCATGGAACTGTGCTGGGTTACACCCTGGTTCCGCGCCCTGGCTCCCACCGCCCGAGCCAATCCACTTTGGCGTTCTTTTGGGGGATTGGCCGCTCTCCTGGCAGGGGCTGTGCTGCTGGCACGCTTACTGAATGGTCTGAACATCAAAATGCGACTACGCCAGGGAGCGCTGGTATTATTCCTGCTGGGCAGTTTACTGGCAGCTTTCCAATATTTCATTTACAGCCAGCGTTTGCAGGCCGGCCAGGTCGGTGCAGGTACATTGCTAAATGTCCCCCTCAGCAGCATCAGCCAGGTTGGCACGCTTGTTCCAGAAGAATTCATCGTAGCAGCATTTGTACTGCTGCTCACCTGGCGAGGCTATTACCTGGCGCGCGAATTCGCCGGCAGCATTTCGATCTTCGGGGAACTGCGCCTGGGCGTGATCATGTGGTCAGCGTTCGGCCTGATCATTACGCGTGTAACCGGCCAAACACCCGGCAATTTGCTATATGTCTTCCTGGCAGCCGTGCTGATCGGCCTGGTCAGTGGGCGCGTGGCTGGACTGGCGCGTTTGCGCGGTGGAACCCGAAATACCTTCAATCGCCAGTGGCTGGGCGGCATCGGGGGAGCCACGGCCTTGATCGTAGCAGGCGCAGCCGGGCTGGCGGCATTGGTGATTCGCCAGATGGAAGCCCTGCTGCAATTCATCCGTCACACGGTATACATCGTCTTTGCTATCCTATCCATCCCCTTCCTGATCTTGCTTGGCCTGGTAGAGCCTTCCATCGATGCTATCCAGCGAGCAATCCCCACCCTCACGCCGGCCCCCGCTTCGCTGCTACCCACCGTAGCGGAACAGGCAGCCATGCCTGAAAATATCGTAGAAAGCATGGACCCCTTAGCAGCACTGATAGCTTTTCTGAAGCCTGTTCTCATTTGGGGTTCGTTAGCAATGGTGGCATTATTCATCTTGATGCGCTTCTCGCGGTGGACTAATCGCCCTGAGGCTGAAAGCGCGGATGAACGTCAATCCATCCTCACTGGAAGCTTCCTAGACTGGCTCAAAGCGGCGCTGCGTGGACAGCTAGCAGGCGCCGCACGCAGCCTGGCGCAGATAGGGAAATTGCAGCCGCGCCAGCAGCACCTGGCAGCCGAGCACATCCGCCAGGTTTACGCTCACTTACTCGAATTGACCGCCCAGCTTGGACAGCCGCGCCCCGAGGCGCAAACGCCACTAGAGTTTTTGCCAGCCATGCAGATGCTGTTCGCAGAAAGACCCGATGACCTGAGACTGGTCACCGACAGTTATCTTAAGGTTCGCTATGGCTCTTTGCCGGAAACCATCCAGGAGATCCAGCAAGTGGATCAAGCCTGGGAACGCATCGCAATGGAAGGTAAAGAGAAGCTGAAAACGTTGAAGACATAAACAACATGAAAGCAGTGAATGGGTTTCGTCCCTGGCGAGAACTTACCATCCTGAATTTAATGATCATGGAGGTTAGCTGGGTTACGCCATGGTTTCGCTCGCTCAGCCCCACAACTTATGCAGCACCGCTTTACCGGGTATTCACGATCCTTTTTGGTTTGATGTTGTTTGCGCACCTATGCGCACGCGGCTTGACTTTCTTACGCCTGAAAATTATCTATCGACAAATCTTCATTGCACTTTTCCTGGGTGTATCTGTTTTCATTGGATTTAGATATCTAATCTATACGCATGAAAATGTAGTTTTGGCCGAATTGATCAACCGTCCTTTGCGCAGCCTGGCAGATTGGCGCAGTTTAATCCCCGATGAATTCCTGATTGGGGCAGCAATCATCTTTGCCTGGTGGCGCGGCATCTCGTTGGCTCAAACCCAGATAGGTCCGCACTACACTGCCAGCCGGTTCGGCCTGGGCGTGATCATGTTCATCTTGTTTGCGCTACTCAATACCCTGGTGACCGGCGAAACTCCCGGCAATCTCTTGTACGTGTTCCTATTCAGCAGCCTGCTGGCCATGAGTTCAGCGCGGTTCGCAATACTGCATGGCTTACGCGGTGGAAAAACAACCACCTTCGAACAACGCTGGCTAGCCGGATCGCTGGTTGTTGCAGGTGCATTGACAATCTTCGCTGCCTGGATTTCTAACCTTGCCGGCTTGCAGGCAGGACTGATCGGGCAAATTTTTCTTCTATTGACCGGCCTGCTCATCCTACTGCTCTGGTTGCTGATCAGCCCGCTGCTTATCCTGGCAATTTGGGTTGTAGAACAATTACCCGGCGCAGCACAAGCCGCAGAACACCTGGCGACACAATTTCAAATACTCGAAGAACAAATGGCGCGGGTGATTTCGCACCTGTATGAATTCCTGGAAAGAACCGGGATTGCTCAGGCCATTGCCCAACTGGCACCTGGGTTCAAGCTCATCGTCCTGCTGACACTGCTGAGCGTGCTCGGCCTGGGAGTGCTGATATGGGCAGCTTATAATACCTGGCACGACCGATCCTACCATTATCTCGGTGAAGAACAAACCAGCCTGTTCAATCCAATTGGTTTACTGATGGTATTGCGCGACCTGTTCTTACGCCAGGCAAAACGCGCCACAAGCTTATTAGAATATAAAGAAAAACGTGAGAAACTGAGGGCAGCAGACCATATACGCGCCATCTACACGCGGCTGATGGAATTGTGCAAGCAGTTGGGTCATGCGCGGCGGCAAGCACAAACGCCCCTGGAATTTTTACCGCTGTTACAGGACATTTTTAGCGAGCAAGGCCAAGACCTCGCTTTGATCACGCGTGCTTACCTAGATGTGCGGTATGGACAATTACTAGAAAATCGCGGCGAACTGGAGCAAGTGGAAAAAGCCTGGCGGCGGGTCGAAGCTGCCGGCAAAGAGCTGCTCGTTGAAAAGGCAAAACACTAGAGTAAAAAAATAGTCCTGCATGCTTGCAATGGTATGCAGGACTTCTAGAAAAGCTACCAAAGAATTGTTGGGATGTGATTATTCGCGCACATCCACCACACGTTCCGCCAGGCCGCTGATGATATCAATCACCTGTTGCTTGCTCATGCCATTCACTTTGATGGTCACCAACCGGTTGGAAGTATCCTCGCCTAGAAACTGCCCGAAGGCCACAAAATTACCGCCTGCTTCGGCGATGGCCTTGGCAAGCGCAGCTAATTGGCCCGGTTTTTCTGCTATTAAGAATGAGGCGCGCACCCCAGGCTCGCGAGCGCCCATGAATTCCAGGAAGATCTTGAACAGATCCGTTTCCGTGATCATACCGACCACTTTTCCCGAACGCATCACCGGTAAACCGCCAATCTGATTATCAGCCATAATACGCGCCGCCTCTTCAATAGGCGTGCTCTCATCTACCGTTATAACGTTCTTGGTCATCACATCTTTGATCGTGATCTTACTGAGCAGGTAATTCATCTCCCAGACACTTAGTGAAGTGGCCGTAGATGGAGAAGCATTTAATAAATCCACATCAGAAACAATACCAATCAGCTTGCCTTGCTGCACAACAGGCAAGCGGCGGATGTGATCGCGCTTCATCAAATTCATGGCATCGTTGATCGTTACATCCGGAGATACAGTGATCACCGGCTTCGACATTCGTTCACCGACAAGCATATAATCCTCCTCGTGAAATGTTACCTCAATTATAACCTTGCTGAGCCCTGCTGCAAATATTTACCAGGGATTTTCAAAATCATTACGAAAAAGGTCGATTCTGGCAATCCTGTGGCAATCTAGGTTGATACAATCAAAATATGCGACAGATAAAAACGTTTATAATGCGTCTTTTTTTAGATTCCGAGCATCCCAAAGCACTACGCGGGGCAGCACAGGAGCTGCGCCAGCTTGAAGCCATTCCCTTCGCAAATGAAAACATGCTGTTTGAGTATCTTCACTCTTTTTTACAACCGGAAACGGACAGCCCGGATGGTTTGTTGCAGAAAGATCAGTCATTATACAATCCATTAAGCAATGAAAGTAATCTATCTGATAAGAGGAAATAATGAAAACCAAAAGTTTGATGCAAAAGTTGATGTTCGGCATAGGATTGAGCTTATTACTGGCCGCCTTGTACGTGGGCGTGGCCTACTCGGCCTCCCAGGCAGAAGGATTGCGGGTGACGGAGCTTATTCCGGCGGGAGACGCCGCCCATCCGTTTGACACCCTGGAGATCCAATTCAATGCAGATGTGATGGCAGGCACCTTCACGCTGGCGGATATCACCTTGACCGGACCAGGTGGCGCTATATCTCCCATCGCCCTGACACAATTGACGGCAAGTCGTTATCAACTCTCCTCGACCGGCCTGACGGGCCTGGATATTTACCAGTTGAAAATAGGGCCTGAGGTGCGCGACCTGGCCAATCAACCCATGGATCAAAACAAGGATGGTGTTCCGGGCCAGGCGCAAGATGCTTACCAGGCATCCTTGTTTTCCAAAGCAGCAACCCTGACGGATGCCACATATGATCACTCTTACCTGGTTATCTACGGAAGCACTTTGACGCTGGATGGCCTACACCAGTTTACCGGGGTTGCCTTGCTGGGAAACTCCCAGATGACCCACCCGGCTGCTACCACGAGCAATGCATACGGCCTGGAATTGAACATTATAGACACATTATCCATCGAAAGTGGTTCTAAGATCGATGTTTCGAACCGCGGCTACCTGATGAACCGCACCACGGGCAATACCACTACCGGCGGCGCGACACTCCAGGCAGGCGGCTCCTACGGCGGATTGGGCTTTGGCAACGGCGCCAACTGGACGTATGGCGACTACCGCAACCCGGCCGAACCGGGTTC
>CAZVRZ010000001.1:0-14556 GCA_964629965.1 uncultured Anaerolineaceae bacterium | reverse complement strand
CGTCTTTCGAGGTGGATCACCTGGTGCTCTCCGGCGCTGGCGTGGTGGCTGCACCCCGTCATGATATACCTATCGAAGCCAATCAAGTAACACTCGTAAACGACTCTATCTTAACACACCGGACAACTACAAAGGAACAGGTCTTCGCTTTGCGCTTACAGGTGACCGGTACCCTGTATACCGGCGTCAACGCCAGCATCGATGTCAGCAACCGCGGCTATTTGTTCAACCGCACCACGGGCAATACCACTACCGGCGGCGCGACGGGCCAGTCAGGCGGCTCCTACGGCGGATTGGGCCACAGCACCGGCGCAAACTGGACCTATGGCGACTACCGCGACCCGGCCGAGCCAGGCTCGGGCGGCGGAATGATATGGAGCGCAGGTGGGTCAGGCGGTGGATTGGTGCGCATTTCGGCCGGCAGCACAGTCATCGATGGTTCGATCCTGGCAAACGGCGGCAACGGAGCTTATGCATCCACGGCCGGCTCCGGCGGCGGTATCCGGCTGGAGGTGGGTACACTCTCCGGTTCCGGACTGATCGCGGCCAACGGCGGCAATGGCGGTTCCGGCGGCTCGGGCGGCGGCGGGCGCGTGGCCGTGTATTATGAGACCAACAATGGTCTTGACCTGCTGGCGAACGTTCAAGCCCACGGCGGCACCGGCGGCGAGGGAGCCGGCGCAGTGGGCAGCGTGTACCTGAAAGATACCAACCCCGGCGGCGAAGGCATGCTGCGCATCGACAGCCACGGGAATACCACCGCCTCCTGGACACCGCTGGGACAACCCGGCGATGAGACTTTCGAGGTGGATCACCTGGTGCTCTCCGGCGCTGGCGTAGTGGCCGCACCAGATCACGGCAATACGTTGGATCATCCCATGTTGGTGATCGCCAACAATGTTTCGCTGTACAACGGCGCAGTACTCACCCACCGCCATACAACGGCAGCCGAAACCTTCTCGCTGCAAATGGCAATCACCGGCACGCTCACCATCAGCACCACGGGCAGTATCGATGTCACCAACCGCGGCTATTTGTTCAACCACACTACGGGCAATACTACCACAGGCGGCGCGACGGGCCAGTCAGGCGGTTCTTATGGTGGATTGGGCTTTGGGGCGGGCGCTAATGGTATCTATGGTAATTATCTCAACCCAACCGAACCGGGCTCGGGCGGCGGAACAACATGGGGTGCAGGGGCGGCGGGCGGTGGATTGATGCGCATTTCGGCCGGCAGCACAGTCATCGATGGTTCGATCCTGGCGAACGGCGGTAACGGAGCCTACGCAGCCACGGCGGGCTCGGGCGGTGGTATTTTGCTCGAGACGGACACGCTTTCTGGCTCCGGTCTGATCGCGGCCAACGGCGGCTCCGGCGGCTCCGGCGGCTCCGGTGGCGGCGGGCGCGTGGCCGTGTATTATTATTCTCGCCTCGATCTGCCACAGGCCAACATCACCGCCAACGGGGGCAGCGGAGGAGAAGGGCCTGGCAGTGCAGGCAGCGTTCATAGCAGCAACACACCCGTCTTTATCTGGACTGATTCCTGGGATACTTATTTCCATGACAGCGAACAGGTGGGCTGGCATGCTCTCGGTGTCACTCCTGGAACCTTACAGGTCAAGCTAGGCCTCTCTGGCGTTGGTGCACCCGTTCCTTTAGGTCAGAGTCTGCCGCAGACCGGCAAGTTCTCATTCGACACATTACCGATCCCCGATGGGGCTTATCAGTTGAATGCCGAGTTCTATAACCAGGCCGGGCAATTGATCGGCCAAATCAGCCGTAGTGTGCTGATCAACAATTCGCTGATCTGGCATGCAGGTTTTCTTGATACTTCCCAGGTCTGGTCTGCCGATCGGGTGCATGGAATCGATGGCGATCTATACATATCTACGGGCATCACCCTTACATTGCAAGCAGGCACAATCGTCAAAAACGCCGCCGGAATGAAATGGGTAGTCATGGACGGCGGACGGCTAGAGGCAGAAGGCTCGCTGGAAGTGCCCATTATCCTGACTTCGCTGTCTGATGACCTGGCCGGCGGAGACTCCAACCTGGATGGTCATCTCACAGTCCCATACCCGGGAGAATGGCAAAGCATTCACGCGGAAGGCACTGGGCAGCTCAACCTCAACCCATACGTTGAGGTACGGTATGCTCGCCTGCTGCACTCAGGTATTTTAGCCACAGATCAAACCTGGACGGGAAAGATGTACCATGAAGCGAGTGGAGATGTGATTGTCCCCAATGGGGTGACGCTAACCATCGAGGCTGGGGCGATCATCAAATTCCACCATCGCACGCACCTGATCGTTGAAACAGGTGGGCGGCTGGTCGCGGTAGGCAATGTTGCTCAGCCGATATCCTTCACCTCCCTGGCAGACGACTCTCTGGGAGGGGATACCAACGGGGATAGAGATGCGACCTTGCCTGCGCCAGGCGATTGGATCGGCATCCAGGTAGCTGGAAGCGCCACCCTGGATCATGTCTTGATGGCATATGGCGCCGGCAGTATGAGCGGCAATTACGAATACCCCACATCTACCTTCTTGCAGGTTGCCAGTGGATCCAATGTGCAGCTCTCCAACAGTGTATTGCGGGACGGTCAATTCGAAGGGATCGTCGATCGCGGCAACGTGCAGGTGATCAACACGGTTATTGCCCGCAATGATCGCGGCATCAACCTGGACGGCAATTCCACCCTGGTCAATGTCACGCTGGACAGCAACCGCATCGGCCTGTGGTGTCACTTCGGTGGGGGTACCGCGACGAATGTTATCGTTAGCAACAGCCTGGAAAGCGGGGTAAGTGGCAATTGTATTCCTCTGGGTTACAGCAACGTGTGGTCTACCACGGGCATCAATTATACCGGTATAGATCAGGCGGGTCTGCGCGGCAATGTCTCAGTAGACCCTCAGTATAAAAACGCGAATACAGATCAATTCCAACTGCGCTACCTCAGTCCGATGATCGACTCCGCCGATGGCGCGGCCGCTCCGCTCAGCGACGCTATGGGTGCACCACGCTACGATGATCCCCGCGTGGCTAACACCGGGCCGTCTGCTCCCGGCGGCGCGTTCGCCGACATGGGCGCTTTCGAGTTCGTGGAAGATGCTCTATCGCCGATCGACCTGGTAGTGGATTGGGTACGCGCTCCTTCGGAAATATCGGCTGGCTCCTGGATAACCATCTCCTGGCAGGTGCGTAATGTAGGTTTGTTTACCGACACCTTGACCACCGATATGCAAAGTTTGACCCCAGAACAGCAGGCTGAATTGGCTTTGTTGCAGCAGGCCACCGGCCCCTGGCACGATCAAATCTCATTAGTCGCCCAGGTCCCGCTGCGCGGGGTGATTGAAGTTCCTGTAGCCGAGGTGCTCTCTGAGGCCACCTTGGGCCCAGGCCAGGCGGTGATCTTCCAGGCCAGGGTGCGCGTTCCAGGGGGCACGGAGGGCCAATGGCGCTGGCGCATCCATACCAACACGCGTGGGGAAGTCTTCGAAGGAAGAAACTGGCAGAATAACGGCAGCCCTCTCATCGCAGAAAGCGCCTTACGAGTGCCAAAACTAGCACCTGGCGCCCCGCAAAATGGATCCTTCCAAGAAACTGGGCAGGCCGCCTGGTATCAATTCGAGCAGCCGGCAGGCGAGGCCTGGGAGATTCGCCTCGACTTGCAGGCGGCAGATGGCAGGACGCGGCTGTATGCCGGTTACGACTCCATGCCGACTTTACATGATTACGATCAGGTCAGCATGGAATGGAACAGCCCAGACGCTGTCTTAGATCTGCCCGCATCAGCAATCACGAACACTGTTTATGTGATGGCAGTCGCAGAGAACCTGGATGCCGTCAACCAGGCTTATACCCTATCGGCGATTGAAAGTGCATTCGCATTCCAGGGACTCGGTTTATCCGAAGCTGGCAACGTGGGATTAGCAACCATACCCATCTATGGCAGCGGTTTCACTTCGCAACTCGAAGTGTATCTGCGCCTGAACAGTTCCTGGATCACCGCCACGCAGATCACGGCGCTCAATTCGATATCTGCGCTGGCCACCTTCGACCTGAACGGCGCAGTCGAGGGTCTCTATGATGTGGTTTTGAAGCAGACTGGAGCAACGGTTTCCCAGGCAACCATCTTTACCGTGATCGCCGGCAGCGGCGGGCGCTTTGAGGCGCGTATCTTTGCGCCTCAGAATGTGCGCCAGGGACGGGTGATCCAGGGCATGGTGGAGTACGCCAACGTGGGCGACGCCGACCTGTTGGTTCCTTTGATGATCATCCAATCCAGCTCCGGAAACCCGCTCTGGTTGGACACAGACTGGATCGGTGGCCAGACACTGCAAATTCTGGGCGCGCCAACCGAAGGAATATTCCACGGCATACTCGCTCCAGGTCAAAGCTACAGCCTGCGGTTCCTATCTCGAATTGGAGGCAGCCCAGTAATCTACTCGCTGGCCTGGAAGGACGCATACTCGACCGACCCACTCGATTGGGACAGCCTGGGCGCAGCCGTGCTCGGCGACGCTACGCCGCTGCGCCAGCAGGCCTGGCGGGCCCTGGAGGCAGAGATCGGCAGCGCCACTGGAGAATACATCCAGGCCCTGACGCAGGCCTATGAAGAAGCCCGCAATTATGGTTTGAATCTGCCCACGGTGCGCAGCATCTTAATGTATATGCTCGAACGCCAGGTTGTGCGCCTGCCGGGTGCGGTGGTAAGCGGCACAATCGTGGATGCAGCCAGCCAACTGCCTGTAGGCCGGGCGGTGATCCTCCTGGTAAACAGCACCAGCGGCGAAACCTTTATGGCTCAGGCCTGGTATGATGGTTCCTTTGCACTGCGCGACGCCCCAACCGGCGACTACCAGCTCGTTGTACAGGAGTACCAACCCAATCCTGCGGACACGTTGTCGTTGACGGGGACACCCATCAGCGGGTTGAAAGTGAAAGTATCCCCTGGAGCAGAACTAAGCGGAAGCGTTTTGAACGCTGCCAGTTATCCGGTATATGCAGCCATAGTGAATCTCAAATCCATCGATGACGGAAAATTGTACACCACACACACTGACGGGCTGGGCGCTTACATCATCCGCGGCTTGCCTGATGGAACCTATCTCCTGGAAATATACTCGGATGAGTACGTTTATCCTGGCGCCCAACAACTGGAACTCAAAGCAGGGCAGGTCAATGGATTCAGCATGGTGTTGAACACCGGCGGCAGCATCAGCGGCGTTATTAAGGCCCCCGCCGGTATTCCAATGGCAAATGCCGAAGTGCGCCCGATGTACTCAGCGCTGCAGTCCGGCGGTCCATCTGCATTGTTCTACAAAGCCGCCCTGACTGGACCGGACGGTAGTTACTCTATCGCAGGCCTACCCACAGGTGTTTATGAGGTACAGGCCACTGCCCCTGGTTACGGAGCAGCCAGCCTGGCGGATGTCCAGGTGACGGCGGGGGCAGATACCCTGGTGGATCTTACCCTAACCAACTCGGCAACTGTCTCAGGCGCGGTCCTGGCAGCCGAGACAAACCAACCCCTAGCAGGCACATCTATTTCAACCGACGCGCCGCGTTATGGAGACGACCCGCTAGTCACCGATGCCCAGGGAAAGTTCTCTCTGCCAGACCTGCCAGCTGGCGTCTATCATGTGTGGGCTCTGGCGGACAATCGCGTCACCCAGGGATACACGGTCACACTGACGGGCGGCCAGGCGCAGATGGTCAACTTTAATTTACACAAGTTGGGCAGCATCGGAGGCATCCTAAAAACCACCAGTGGAGCCATTCTGGCAGATATCCCAATCACGTTGCAAACCTACGACGGGCAACAGATCGTGCAAAACACTTCTTCGACCGGTCAATTCAGTTTCACTGGATTGTGGGACGGTCACTATATCCTTTCTATCGGGCAAGATTCCAGCCAGGTGAGCGGACGGCATGAGTTTGATCTGGATGGGAATAAAAACACATATTCTGTCAATCTCAAAAAGGATCTTGCCAGGCTTACCGGGCAGGTGATCTCATCCAATGGCTCTCCGGTTATCTCGGCTACCGTTGGCCTGCTCAAAGATGGCAACCTGATCTCAACCATCAGGACAGATGACCAGGGCACTTACCAATTCCTGGTGTTCTCCACTGGCCCGGTAGACATCGTCGCGGTTAGCGAACAGGCCGGCATCTTGCGATTGGAGGATGTGCTTATCAATCCGGGCCTGATGCAGGCGCCCGATCTGCAGGCTGGACAAACAACCCTGACCGTCCAGGTGCAGCGAGATGAGACCGGGAATCCGGCCGTGGAGGGAGCCACGGTCGCGCTGATGCAGGAGTGGGCAGGCGAGACCTTCCCGGGAGTCATTTTGTTCGGCACATCCGGCGCTGATGGCTCCTATCTATTCCCGGCTTTAGCGCCTGGAGACTATGACCTTATCGTCCTGGCCCCAGGGTTAGAGACCACCCGGCGCAGCCTGACGTTAGGCGCAGCCGGAGGAAGTGAAACATTCGCCCTGCGGAGAGGACGCAGCCTGATCGGCGTGGTTTTGGACGCTAACAATATCCCGATCCAAGGAGCACTGGTGCAGGCCGTTGACCAGCTCACGGGCATTCTCTTCAACGCCATGACCGACGAGATCGGCTACTATGAATTCAACAGCCTGCCTGCGGGTGAATTTGATGTGTGGGTCTCAGAGAATGCTCATGGATTCTCTCACCTCGGTATCCTGAACACCCAGGGCGCCGGCACGATTGCAGCCAATGTCACCCTGGCCTCAAGTTATAACACAGTCGCCGGCAACATCACCGCCTCAGGCGGCTTGCCCCTGTTGAACGCCACGGTCCGGCTGATCAACCAAAATGGCCAACCTTTGCTGGTAAGCTTCACTGATCTGCAGGGCAACTATGAGATCCCTTCGCTGCCGGAAGGATCGGCAACACTCAACATCGCCGCACCCGGCTATCTATACACCACCCGGCCTGTAACCGTTACTGCAGGGAGTGTGCAAGCTATAGATGCTAACCTGGGACAACTGCTAGCTCTGGCCATCACCAGCTCAGACCAGGCGCTTAGGCTTGGGCCGCTTAGCATAGATGTAAAAGCTTACGGGCCTTACCAGGCGGACCCTCTGGCAATAACCAATTGGCAAAACTGGGCGTTGGGAACACCCCCAGAACCTGAACGTCATGCTACAGATACGGTGAAATGGCGCTTTTCCTTTCTGGAGTATGATATATCTGATTCTTGCCCGCAAGCACAGCGTGACCTCTACTGGGAGGAGTTGAATAAGGCCGAGGCAAGCCAGGCGGCTCTGGATAAAGCTTACTTACGCTGGCTGCAGCAACATGATGTACTCGAAGATCTTGGCACTACTTCGATGGACGCTGCGGCAGCTCAAACCGCTGAAATTGGTATCAAAACGGCCGAGCTGCTAGTAATGCTGGAAGGCGCTGGGGTTACCAATCCAGCTACTAAGCTATCACCCGTCGACGCGGCTCTTGGTAGGAATATCAATCTAGTAAAAAGTTCCGCTACATCCCTAGTCAAAGGCATCCAGAAGGGTGATCTGAACGCAATCGATTACAGCATGGGAGTTATAAAAAACATCTCGATCAATGAACTTCAAAAGGCCGTAGGCGGTCCAGTGATCACCGGTCCATTGAAAATAATTGAGATTATCCAAAAGATGATCCAGCTTTATGATGATTGGGATCAGAGTACCAGGGCGACGATCGACGCGTTGGGCCAGTACCAACAGACCGAGGATTGGTATTACCAGGCTTTCTCGAACCATCTCGCCAATATCGAAGCGGTCAAGGCCGCGGCCAGGGTTTGTCCTACGGCTACCCCGACCGCCACTCGCGAGACCGCCACTCCCACCAAAACGGGTGCAACGCCTACCCCAACGCCGATCAAATCGCCAACGCCCCGGCCAACTGGCACCCAGCCACCCTGCGCCAAGCCGCCCTGTCTAACCCCCCCGCCGCCCACACCGCCATATCCGTCGCCGGGCCCATCGGTTGTTCCTACTGAACATTTTAGTAGAGACCCGAACGAGAAAGTTTCGATCGGCGTTGGATCGCAAGGCTTTGTCGCTCGAGGAACCACTCTGCTCTACACAATCTACTTCGAAAACGTCTCCACCGCCTCGGCTGCAGCGCAAGAGGTGTATATCACCGATGCGCTAAACAGCCAGCTTGACTGGTCAAGTGTGGAGCTGGTATCGATCGGTTTCAACAACGTGGTCTTGAACATATCGTCTGGCTCGCAGCAGTACTCCACGCGTGCCTATGTTGCCACCGATCCTAACCCGATCAAAGTGACGGCAGGGCTGAATCCGGATACCGGTGTGCTCTCCTGGTCCATGATCAGCGTTGATCCGGCTACCGGCATGCTGACAGAGGATCCCCTGGCAGGCTTCTTGCCGCCCAATGACGAGCAGCAAAGCGGCGAAGGGTACGTTACCTTCAGTGTCAAGCCCAAAGCGAACCTGGCCAACGGAGCAGTGATCAAAAACAAGGCGCGCATTGTTTTCGATGTCAACCCGCCCATCGACACTCAGGAGGTAACCAACACCATCGATGAAGCCATTCCAACCAGCCAGGTTATCAGCTTACCCGCAATCAGCCCAACCCGAATGAGGGTATCCTGGTCAGGCAGCGATGGAAACGGTTCGGGAGTCGATTACTACGATATCTATGTGTCGGTCGATGGAGGTGAATTCGTGCTATGGCTGGGAGGCGCACATGATACGCAAGCCACCTTTACGGGGCAAGCCGAACATACCTACGCTTTCTACAGCATCGCGGTGGATAAGGTTGGCAACCACGAAATCCCGCCGGATGGCCCGGATGCGCAAACGCTCCTGAGGAACATGATCTTCTTGCCAATCACCATTCGTTAATAAAAGTTAGCAGGGGCTATAGCAGAGGGTGTATGGGTTATCTCATTCCCGTACACCCCCTGCAAGGGGGTCAACGATAGATCAGCCGGGCACGCAGATGCTCCAGGGCGCTTACCAAACCATCGATATCTTCTTGGGTGTTATATCCCTGCACAGAGATGCGCACGAATTTGCGCCCATTCCATTCGATAAGCGGTACTTCAATGTGGAATTCATCATAAAGGCATGTTTTTAACGCGAAGATATCGGTATTGGGCGGCAAGGGAGCGATACCCATCTGGTGATACAGGTTCGAATCTAACGGATAGAGAGGCTCCATCTGCACCAGATCACAAATGCGCTCGATTGCCTGGCGCAGCAGAGCATGGCAATCCTGGCGCACTCGATCCCAGTGGTGTTCTTGCATAAACTGGATGGCAGTTGGGACTGAGAGGGATGCCGCCGGGTCTTTGGTGCCGGTCCAGCCCAAATAATCCTGGAACTGCGAACCGCTAGTAGTCTCTGGTATAGTATGGTAGCCCCAACTGACCACCAAGGGCTCGACCAGGCTCTGAACCTCTGGGCGGGCATAAAGAAAGCCGGCGCCCTTCGGACTCAGCGCCCATTTATGAAGATTGCCAATATACCAATCAGCCCCGCAATGATGATCTGTATCGTCCGCTTCCAGGTCGAGCGGGATCTGACCGGGCGCATGCGCCCCATCCACCACCGTCAGAATGCCAACCTGGCGCGCCCGGGCACAGATGGATTCTACCGGTAGGCGCAGCGCGGTCGGCGAGGTGATGTGGCTGAGATAGATCACTTTCGTATGCGGGGTGACTCCCTGCCAGAATTGGTCAGCCATTTCTTCAAGAGAATAAGCCGGCAGGGGAATGGGCTGGTGACTGTAAACCGCGCCGGTCTTTTGACAAATAAATTCCCAAGTGTAGTCGCAGGCGCCATATTCGTGATCGGTGGTCAAGATTTCATCGCCAGGGCCGAGCACCAGCGAGCGGGCGATGATGTTAACGCCTTGTGTGGCATTGGTGACAAAAACCAGATTGTCTGCATCTGTGTGCAGATAAGCACCCAACGGCTGGCGCGCCTCTCGATCCAGCGTTGACATCTGGCGCCCCAGAAACAACACCGGCTGGTTCTCCAGGCGCCGCTGCCAGGCCTGGTAGGCTGTAAACACAGGTATCGGGCAAGCGCCAAAGGAGCCGTGATTTAGAAAAATGATTTTGGGATCGAGTAAGAACAAGGATCTCACCAGGTAATTGTAGCATGGCGATCTATGGAAAACAACAAAGTAACCGAAGTATATAGATAAATGACAGTTTGCCATCGCTGGATGATATATAATTACTGCAGGTTTAGTATCTAATTTCGAAGGCTGGTATGTATGTCTCCTACTTCTACTTCAGATCAGCAAACACTCAACCAGGCGATCGACCTGCTCAATGCGGGCAGAAAGGATGAAGCACGCCGCCTGTTATTGCAAATCCTTAAGGCCGATCCACGCCATGAAATTGCCTGGATGTGGCTCGTTGAAACATTGCCAAACAACCAGCAGCGATTGGCAGCGCTCGAACAATGCCTAAAAATCAACCCGAACAGCCAGATGGCGCGCACGGCGTGGCAGCGTATCAAAACATCTCTGGCCGATTCTCGGCAAGCGCAGATTTCGAAAGTTACTGCATTTGCTGATCCGCAGGTACCAAAAACCGACCAACCGGCAACAGAGTCAATTCACCTGGCTACCGGATCATCTTCAGAGCAAGTCAGGCAATCAAAACCGGCCTGGCGCCGCTCGCACACAATCCTTATCCTGATTCTCTTTCTGCTTGCACTTCTACTAGCAACGGCTTTTGGAGTTTACCAAAGCATGCGGGCATCGCAACGCAACGCAACCGCCACCCATCAAGCTGTTCTAGGGAACGTCCAGGCCCTGGTCACTCAAAATGCGGGTTTACGGAGTGAGATCGCGGAACTAGCCGGCGAACCCGGGCGAGCCTACGCCGCCCAACATAACCCAACTGCCACCTTCCTGGCCTGTATTCTATCTGACCAGTGCCTGCCCAACAGTGGAACACCTGTTGACCTGGCGGATGCGATCTTGCCCGCTTTAAAGACTGAGCATGTGATCCTGAGCGCAGAACGCGGCGCTTTCAAAACAGCTACACCCACCAGGACGGCTTCGGCAACCGCGGCCCCTACTTCTACCCGCTTCCCCACCTCCACACTTCTGCCTACTGCGACCGCCTACCCAACCATTACGCCATCGCCTCGACCCACCTTCGATCCAAACAGCCCGATGCTGCTTTTTCTATCCCGGCAGGATTGCGTTGCCCGATCCGTTAATATCCAGGGAGGCGAAGTAAATATTCTGACGACTTCAATCCCCAGCCCCTGTAAAGAACCGCTATTGTCACCCGATGGTCAAAAAGTGTTATTCACGGGGCCCACCAGCGGTGGTCAGATCTACACGATGGATCTGGATGGCTCTCATACCATCACCGTGATTAAGCCCGAGAAAGAAACCGGTTCTACATCTATCTGGCAAGCCAATTGGCTGCCTGACGGCAGGCGCGTCGCCTACCTCTCTGAAATTGGAACGGGCGATCATGGACCACTGCTCAGCCTGCGCTTGATCAATGATGATGGAAGCGAGCCAGCCGAAATGGTCTATGAGATCGAGCTGCAGTCTTCTTTTACGCCGGTTTGGTCGCCCGATTGGCAGTGGGTCGCGCTTTATGGATACACAAATGAAGAGAAAGCTGAAGAAGAGCTAGATAACACCCTATACATACTCAAGGCAGATGGAACTGCTTCTGTTGCTCTACCCGAAAAATACCGTTCGGTCACGCCTTCCTGGTCGTCAGACAGCCAGTTCATTACCTTCGTCTCCCCCGAGATTGCCAACACCATCGTCTTTTACGATACCACGGGATTCGAATACGTGGTCGGATTTGCTGACTTTGCCTTTCTGGATACACTCGCTCCCGTTTGGTCACCCGATGGGCTGGAAATGCTTCTGTTTGACCAACGTTCAATGAAGCTCGTTAAAGTCCTGGCTGATGGCAGCGATTACACGATCTTGAACCAATTACAAACTGCTCCCAGGCAACTATCCTGGTCGCCTGACGGTCGATGGATTGCTTACGTGGAAGGAGAACTACTGAAAGTGATGAACGCGGATGGCAGCGGAACAATATTCCTGGCAGAAGATGTTCGTTCCACTCCCCTGGTGTGGGGTGAAAACGGAAGCTTCATGCCATCTCCTTAATGACTAGAGATCGACTTCTCCCATCTCAACACCAACCCGCCGGTGAGCAAGCTCATTGCCACCCAATACCAACGAGAGATCGGCATCTTTGGTAACCAGGCGCACCGGTGCGCCCAATAAGTTGATCTGCTCAACCAGGCGTTCCGAGCCGTGCAGGCCACCGAACGAGGCAGCATCTATCAAAACCACAATCGGCCTCAAACCACGCCGCATTAAGAAATCTACAACCACAGAGATTTCTGGGAGCACCGCCGGCGTGATCAATACAACCGTGCTGCCGCGGGCAATATGCTTGGCCTGGGTTTCAACCAGGCCGCGCAACGGCACCATACCCTCAGCTCGCAGCAAAGTCAAAGATTCCAGGATCTTACCCAACTGTCGCCCGCCCCGGTCTGGCGGGATTAACGACATGAACTGCCCTGCCGAGACCAAGCCAACCGTTCTGCCACAACGCAAGTAATATCGCACAAGAGAAGCCGCAATACTAACGCCATACTCTTCGGTAGAAGGAAGCAAAGAAATTTTGACATCTCGCTCCCATATATCCCCCACCCTGGCCTCCATCGTTTGCTCGGGAAGCGCCGCCTGGACGTACTTGGCCGCGTCCAAAAATATCCACACATCCGAGAGCGGATCCAGCTCGAACTCCTTCACCATCAAACGATTGCGACGCGCCGAGCTCAACCAGTGAATACGATTCATCGGGTCGCCATGCACATATTCACGCACGCCGGCAGCGTTGGGCGTCACCTGGTGAGTACGCCGGCGCAAGGCCTCACCTCCAGGCAATACACCGGGGGGGTTAGGGAAGGAGGAAACGTCTACCATCATCGGATATACCAACAGCGATTCGCGCGCCGGGATTGTCAGGCTGCGGATGAATATTCCAAATACATCGCCTGCCTCCAACACCGTGGGTCCTAGAGGAAAAGACCCCCTGCATATCAGGCGCGTGCGCGCCAGGTATGAACGCCCTTGTTTTCCGCGCAGCATAGTCAACACGCGCGAACCTTCAGAACCTGGCAGCGTAGTCTGGTCGCGCACTTCGACCCACAAACGTGAAAGGCGCGATGAATTATGAATTTCAAAACGTTCTTCGAAGATCTGTCCCACCTGAGCGCGCACAGCACGCGCCGAACGATCTAGCTGCAAACCGCGCAGGGAGATCAATGACCAAACCCAACTCCCTATGTATAAAAAGACAAACAGGTAACTGAGGCGAACGTATACTGTCCGAACATTATCGGCAGCAACAAGGGCGGCGATGATGGATGCCGCCATAAGCGCCAATATCACACGACGCGATGTGGTCATGCCTGACTTTCGCTTCGTAAGTCTCCGCCTGGCACGGGCACTTTCGCCAGGATATCTTGCAGAATTTGTTCGGCGCTCAAATCGCGCAGGCGCGCGGCCGGGCCCAAGATCACGCGGTGCGACAAGGTGGTTTGCAGCAAGGCTTTTACATCATCCGGGAGAACAAAATCGCGCCCCTGGAGCGCTGCCCGAGCCTGCGTAGTACGATATAACGCCAGGCTGCCGCGCGGGCTGGCTCCGAGGTAAACATCTGCATGCTGGCGAGTTTGCCGGGCCAGTTCCACAATATAGCGCTTGACCGCCGGTGCAACGTAAACTTTTTTGATCTCTTCCTGAGCCTGGGAGAGTTCTTCAGCCGTAACCACCTGCTCCAAAGCTGCAATCGGGTGGCGATACTGCTGACGATCCAGGATATCCACTTCATCGTCCAGGCGAGGATAACCCAACTCAATTTTCATCAAGAAACGATCCAACTGCGCTTCTGGCAAAGGAAAGGTGCCCTCATACTCAATCGGATTTTGGGTAGCAAGAACCATAAAGGGTCTTGGAAGTTGGTGGGTGGTGCCGTCTACCGTTACCTGGCGTTCTTCCATCGCTTCAAGTAAGGAGGCCTGAGTCTTCGGCGTAGCACGATTGATCTCATCTGATAAAACGATCTGGGCCATGACCGGCCCGGGGCGAAATTCGAACTGGCTAGTGGGCTGGTTATATACTGAAACGCCGGTTACATCGCTGGGCAGCATGTCTGGCGTAAACTGGATACGGCTAAAAGAACATCCTAAGGAGCGCGCCAGGCTGCGTGCCAGAACTGTTTTACCCACGCCAGGAACATCCTCTATCAACAAATGACCCTGACATAACAAACTGACCACAGCTAATTCGACCGCGTTTCGCTTACCAACGATCACCTTCTCAATGTTATCAGCAATTCGTTCTGCGAAGTTTTTTATCGATTCCATGATTTTTCTCCAGTTATTTTCTAAGCTACAGGCCAAACGACATGCAATGTAAATATTATCACATAATCTAATCGGTACTGTATCTTTGAGTAAGGAAATTCCAAAAGTGGGGCAAAAAAGCCTGACA